>JAFALA010000048.1 GCA_019234815.1 Burkholderiaceae bacterium
TCGCCAGCCTCCACCGGCTGCTGGGCAAGGTCAAGGCCTCCCACCAGCAGCGCGAGCAGACTGCCCACCCTGACCCCAGCCACGACAGCGATACCCCGGAGACCGCATGAAACACTACATCGGCGAACGCAACCCGATGCGCGCGCAGTTCGACGCCCAGGCCCCCTATGCCGCGCGCCACTTCAGCTGGCAGTTCGAGGCCGGCGTGGGCACCATCACGCTGAATCGGCCCGAGCGCAAGAACCCGCTCACCTTCGACTCCTACGCCGAGCTGCGCGACCTGTTCCGTCGCCTTGTGCAGGTCGACGAGGTCAAGGCCATCGTGGTGCAGGGCGCGGGCGGCAACTTCTGCTCGGGCGGCGACGTGCACGAAATCATCGGCCCGCTGACCCGCATGAGCATGCCCGACCTGCTGGCTTTCACGCGCATGACCGGCGACCTGGTCAAGGCCATGCGCGCCTGCCCGCAGCCGGTGCTGGCCGCGATCGACGGCGTGTGCGCCGGTGCCGGCGCCATCATGGCGATGGCCGCCGACCTGCGCCTGGGTACGGCGCGCTCCAAGCTGGCCTTCCTGTTCACCCGCGTCGGCCTGGCTGGCTGCGACATGGGCGCCTGCTCCATCCTGCCGCGCATCATCGGCCAGGGCCGGGCGTCCGACTTGCTCTACAGCGGCCGCTCGCTGGGCGGCGAAGAGGCCCATCAATGGGGCTTCCTGAACCGTCTGGCCGAGCCCGAGGCCCTGGAGCAGGCGGCGCTGGACTGGGCGCGCGACATCGCCGGCGGCCCGAGCTTTGCCCACGCCATGACCAAGAAGATGCTGCACCAGGAATGGAACATGGGCGTGGACGAGGCCATCGAATCCGAGGCCCAGGCCCAGGCCATCTGCATGATGACGCAGGACTTCCACCGTGCCTACCATGCCTTCGTGGCCAAGCAGCGGCCGCAATTCGAAGGCGACTGAAAGGGATCCAGCCATGACCACCGTCACAAAAGCCTCGCCCGTGCCGCACCTGAAGTCGCTCGAATGGCCTTTCTTCGAGGACAGGCACCGCCAGCTGGCGCAAGCCCTGGATGCCTGGTGCGCCGAGTCCCTGCCGCATGGACATGGCCCCGATGTAGACGCCGAGTGCCGCGCACTGGTGCGTGCGCTGGGGAAGGCCGGCTGGCTCAGGCATGCGGTGGGCGGTCCGGCCTTCGGGGGCGCGGCCGAGCAGATCGACACGCGTGCGATCTGCCTGCTGCGCGAAACCCTGGCGCGCTACAACGGACTGGCGGACTTCGCCTTCGCCATGCAGGGCCTGGGCTCCGGCGCCATCTCGCTGGCGGGAACGACCGCGCAGTGTCAGCGTTATCTGCCGCGCGTGGTGGCGGGCGAGGCCCTGGCGGCGTTCGCGCTGTCCGAGCCCTTGGCGGGATCGGATGTGGCGGCCATGCAATGCAGCGCCCTTGAAGACGGCGATGGCTATGTGCTCGATGGCGAGAAGACCTGGATCTCCAACGGCGGCATTGCAGATTTCTACGTGCTGTTCGCCCGCACCGGCGAAGGCGAGGGCGCGCGTGGCATATCGGCGTTCATCGTCGATGCCGACACGCAGGGCTTCGAGATTGCAGAGCGCATCGACGTCATCGCGCCGCACCCCCTGGCGCGCCTGAAGCTGAGCCAGTGCCGGGTCCCGAAGTCGCACATGATCGGCGCGCCTGGAGAGGGCTTCAAGATAGCGATGCGCACGCTCGATGTGTTCCGCACCTCGGTGGCTGCCGCGGCCCTGGGCTTTGCGCGTCGCGCCTTGCAGGAGGGCGTGCAGCGTTCGCTGGCTCGGCCGATGTTCGGCGCCCATCTCGCCGACCTGCCGCTGACCCAGGCCAAGCTGGCCGACATGGCCTGCACGGTCGACAGCTCTGCCCTGCTGGTCTACCGCGCCGCCTGGCAGCGCGACCAGGGCCAGAACGTGACCCGCGAGGCCGCCATGGCCAAGCTGATGGCGACCGAGGGCGCCCAGCGCGTGATCGACGCAGCCGTGCAGTTGTTCGGCGGACAGGGCGTGCGCAGCGGCGAAACTGTCGAATCCTTGTACCGCGAGATCCGGGCGCTGCGCATCTACGAAGGCGCCAGCGAGGTCCAGCAGTTGATCATCGGACGCGATCTGTTGAAGTCAGCTAGGGAGCTCTCATGACTTGCACCGCCCCACATTCCGCCGCTTACACAGCCCATGTCGACACCTTTGCGCGCGACCGCTTGCCGCCACACGAGCTGTGGCCGGAGCTCCGCTTCGACCTGCCCGAGCTGCAGTTCCCCGAGCGCCTGAATTGCGCCAGCGAATTACTGGACGCCTGGGTCGCCAAGGGTCAGGGTGGGCGTTTGTGCATGCAGGGCGCGGACCTGTGCTGGACCTATGCCGACCTGCAGGCCCAGGCCAACCGCATCGCCCACGTGCTGGTGCAGGACATGGGCGTGGTGAGCGGCAACCGCGTGCTGCTGCGCGGCGCCAATTCGCCGATGATGGCGGCCTGCTGGTTCGCCATCATGAAGGTCGGCGCGATCGCGGTGGCGACCATGCCCCTGCTGCGCGCCAAGGAGCTGAGCCAGATCATCCAGAAGGCCGAGATCAGCCACGCCCTGTGTGACGAACGGCTGGCCGAGGAGCTGAGCCTGGCGCAGGCACACTGCCCCAGTCTCCAGCACGTGGGCCTCTATCACAGCGAGGCGCCGGACGGTGTCGAGGCGCGCGCCGCGGCGCACAGCCCGGTGTTCCAGAACGTGGACACCGCGGCCGACGACACTTGCATCATCGCTTTCACCTCGGGCACCACCGGCGAGCCCAAGGGCACCATGCATTTCCATCGCGACGTGATGGCCATCTGCCGCTGCTGGCCGCCGCATGTGCTGCGCGCCAAGGCCGACGACGTGTTCATCGGCAGCCCGCCGCTGGCCTTTACCTTCGGGCTGGGCGGCCTGGTGTTGTTCCCGTTGTCCATCGGCGCGTCGACCGTGCTGCTGGAGAAGGCTTCGCCGGAGATGCTGCTGCCGGCCGTGGCCCGCTACCGCGCCAGCGTGTGCTTCACGGCGCCCACCGCCTACCGGGTGATGGCGCAGCAGATCAAGCAGTCGGGCGCCGAAGGCCCTGCCGTCAGCAGCCTACGCAAATGCGTCAGTGCCGGCGAGGCGCTGCCGGCGGCGACGCGCGCCTTGTGGAAGGAGGCGACCGGCATCGAGCTGATCGACGGCATCGGTGCGACCGAAATGCTGCACATCTTCATCTCGCACGACGAGGCCCATGCCCGCCCCGGCGCCACCGGCACGCCCGTGCCTGGCTACCAGGCCTGCATCATGGGCGAGGCCGGCGAGATCCTGCCCGCGGGCCAGGTCGGGCGCCTGGCCGTCAAGGGCCCGACGGGCTGCCGCTACCTGGCCGACGAGCGCCAGCGCGCCTATGTGCTGAAGGGCTGGAACCTGACCGGCGACGCCTATCTGCAGGACGCCGACGGCTATTTCGTCTACCAGTCGCGGACCGACGACATGATCATCTCCGGCGGCTACAACATCGCAGGCCCCGAGGTCGAGGCTGCCCTGCTGGCACATCCTGCGGTGGCGGAATGCGGCGTCATCGGCGTGCCCGACGAGGCGCGCGGCCAGATCGTCAAGGCGGTGGTGGTGCTGCGCCCCGGCTTTGTTGCCGGCGAGGCGCTGGTGCGCGAGCTGCAGGACTTCGTCAAGTCCACGGTGGCGCCGTACAAGTACCCGCGCGCCGTGGTGTTCCGCGACAAGCTGCCGCGTACCGAAACCGGCAAGCTGCAACGTTTCAGGCTGCGCCATGAAGAGTGATGCCTTACCGGTCTTCGAGCGCCAGGAGCTGGTGCGATTCGGCCACTGCGACCCAGCCGGCATCGTGTTCTTTCCGCGCTATTTCGAGATGCTGAACGCCTGCGTCGAAGACTGGTTCACGCAGGGTCTGCAGGTCGACTACGCGCAGCTGCTGGGTGCGCGCCGCGTCGGCATGCCCACAGTTCACCTGGCGACCGATTTCAAGCGCATCAGCCGCATGGGTGAGGTGCTCACCCAGCGCATTTTCATTCGCAAGCTGGGCCGTACCTCGCTGGGCCTGGATGTCGAGTTTGTCGGCGCCGACGGCCTGCGCGTCGCGTTCGAACAGGTGCTGGTCTGTACCTCGCTGGAGACCCACCAGCCCATTCCATTTCCCGAAGATTTGCGCGCGGCCTTGCTGCGCGCGCAAGGAGCCCTTTGATGAATCCCAAAACCCTGCTTCAACCGGCCGACTGGGCCAAGCCAAAGGGCTATGCCAACGGCGTCGCCGCGCACGGCCTGCAGGTGTTCGTGGCCGGCCAGATCGGCTGGAACGCGCAGTGCCAGTTCGAGTCGGACGACTTCGTCGAGCAGACGCGTCAGGCGCTATTGAACATCCGCGCCGTGCTCGCCGAGGCCGGCGCCGCGCCGTGCCACATCACCCGCATGACCTGGTATGTGGTCGACAAGCGCGAATACCTGTCGCGCGGCCGCGAAGTCGGGCAGGTGTACCGCGAAGTGCTGGGGCAGGAGTATGGTGTCGCCATGTCGGCGGTGCAGGTCGTCGCCCTGATGGAAGACCGCGCGCGCGTCGAGATCGAGGTCACGGCCGTGGTGCCCGATGCGGGCTCTCGTTCACATGCCGGTGAACACGACACCCCCGAAGATTGAAATCAATTCCAAGTTCATAGGAGCAGATCATGAGTGCATCCAAAGCCGCCTTCCACTGGGACGACCCGCTGCTGCTCAACGAGCAGCTCAGCGACGACGAGCGCATGGTGCGCGATGCCGCCGCTGCCTACTGCCAGGAGCGCCTGGCGCCGCGCGTGCTGGAGGCCTTCCGCCACGAGAAGACCG
>JAFALA010000122.1 GCA_019234815.1 Burkholderiaceae bacterium
GCAAGCGCCGATGCACCACGCGTCCGACGTAGAGCGCGGAGGCCAGTTCGCTGGTCATCGCGGCGCAAGCTCCGCCAGGTGAATACGCCCGGACTCTTGCGGCACATGCCACGGCCGCCGCCCGCCGCCGATCGCCTCGGCGACCGCCAGGCCGGCTTGCAAACCGTCCTCGTGGAAGCCGGCACCGAAGTAGGCGCCGCAGTACCAGGTGTCCTGGCGGCCCTGCAGGCTCCAGAGTTGCCGCTGCGCGGCGATGGCTGACGCATCGATCACCGGATGCTCGTAAACCTCGGTGCGAATCAAGGTCTCGGGTCGCGGAGGGGCGGGAGGGTTCAATGTCAGCAACAGTGGCGGGGCACCCGGGTCCTGCGGCAAGTGGGGTTGCAATCGGTTCATCCAGTAGCTGACCGTCGGCGCCGCTCCGGTGCGGCGCGCGGCCATGTAATTCCAGCTCGACCACACGGAGCGGCGCGCCGGCATCAAGGTCGGATCACGGTGAAGAACGGCCAGGTTGCGGCTGTAGGCGAAGGCGCCGAGCAGGCGCCGCTCCTCGCAGCTTGGATCGGCCAGGAGCGACAGCGAGCGGTCGGCATGGGTGGCGAGCACGACGTGATCGAAGCGCCATGGCCACCATCCGCGGCGCGTGCGCAAGCGCACGCCCGAGCCGCCGGCCGCGCGCTCCCGGCGCACTTCCAGGACGGCGTCGTCCAGGATCACCTGGTCGGAGAAGCGGTGGCTGAGGCGCCGGACGTATTCGCGGCTGCCGCCGGTGACCGTGCGCCAGACCGGCCGGTCGCGGAGTTGCAGCAAGCCATGGTTTTCGCAAAAACGCACGAAGGACGCGACCGGATAGTGGCCCACGCGGGCGGCTGGTGACGACCAGATGGCCGCCGCCATCGGGTAGAGATGATCTTCGCGAAACGCTCGACCGTAGCCGCGCGCATCGAGATACTCGTCGAGCGGCAGGTCGCCGGCGGCCGGGGCATCTTCCGGAGCCTCCCTGTAGAAGCGCAGCAATTCCCGCAACATCGACCAGAAGCGCGGGTTGACGAGATTGCGCTTCTGGGCGAAGAGGCCGTTCAATCCGCTTCCCGAGTACTCCAGCGCACCCTCGTCCAGGCTCACGGCGAAGGACATGTCGGTGGCCGTTGTCGGTACTTTCAAATGGCGGAACAAGGCCGTCAGGTTCGGATACGCCGGCTCGTTGTAGACGATGAATCCGGTGTCGACGGGATGTTTCGAATCGCCGTCCGGCACGTCGACCGTATTGCTGTGCCCGCCGATCCGGCTGTCACCCTCGAACACCGTCACTTCATGACGCTCGGCCAACATCCAGGCGCATGACAGGCCGGCAATTCCGGTGCCTGCTACGGCGATTCGCAGCCGAGGCACAGGCTCGGTGGGCCGTGACGGCATGGCTTCTTCCTGGCGGGTTCTGTGCATGGCGGTTTCCGGAGGAGCTTGAAGCTTCTACGCAGCGGCTCGCCATTTGGATTGCTGACCGAGGGCTGCGATGATCCGATCAGGTGCCGGCTGCGTAGAAGCGGTATGGCAGCCCAACGCCCTCGAATCAGTGAAGCTGTGGCCCGAACCACGGTCCGCGGCAGCCGAGCGCCCACTTTGAACGTCGTCCCCATCGATCCCGAGCGCAACGCCCAGCCCCGTGATGCCTGGGCTGACGCCTTGCATGCCCTGGCCGAGCATGGGGACAGGGATGCCTTTGCGAGGCTGTTTGCGCACTTTGCCCCGCGCATCAAGAGCTTTCTGATGCGCGGCGGAAGCCCTGAGGTTCAGGCCGAGGAACTCGCCCAGGAGGTGCTCGTCGTGGTCTGGCGCAAGGCGGCCATGTTTGACGCCTCCAAAGCCGGCGCATCAACCTGGATTTTCACGATCGCCCGAAACCTGCGCGTCGACTCGCTGCGTCGGAGGGCAGGGCGTGACGAGCAGGACGGGCAGGACGCAGAGGTCGACTTCGATCTCATGGGCGCCGATGAACCCGGCGTCGAGGATCGCTTGCACGCGTCCCGCGAATCGGAGCGGCTGCGCGGCGCCCTCGCACAGTTGCCGCCCGAGCAGCAGCAGGTGCTGCGTCTCGCCTATTTCGACGATGAATCGCACTCCCGTATCTCGACTGAACTGGGCATCCCGCTCGGTACGGTCAAGTCGCGTGTGCGCTTGGCGGTCGCGCAGTTGCGCCGCTTGCTGGAACCTTGAACATGATGGACATCCGTCATCACCCTGAGGATGAGCTCCTGCTGGCCTATTCGGCCGGTCGTCTTGAAACAGGTATGCACCTGGTCTTGGGCAGCCACCTGGAGCTGTGCCCGGTCTGTCGCGAGCGCGTGCGCGCGCTGGACGTTCTGGGCGGCGTGCTGCTGGAGGACATGGCGCCCGCGGCGATGGCCGACGACGCGCTGGCACGCACGCTCGCGCGTATCGAGTCGACGGCACCGGCACACGCACGCGTACGGAGGGTCAGTGCACCCCCGCCGCTGCCGCCCGGCGCGTCCTGGCCCCGCGCGCTCGCGCATTGCAGCGCGACGCCTTGGCGCTGGATTGGGCCCGGCATGCGCTGGAGCCGCGTCAAGGTGCCAGAAGCACCCGAGGCCAACGTCTTCCTGTTGCGGATCGCTGCCGGCAAGTACCTGCCGGTGCATACGCATACGGACCAGGAGGCGACGCAGATTCTCTACGGTCGCTTCCACGATGGCCGGGCCTTGTTCGGCCCTGGCGACTTCGATGCTGCCGATCCCAGCATCCACCATCAGCCGGTGGTTCAGGATGGCAGCGAATGCATTTGCCTCGCGTCCCTGAGCGGCCGGCTGCGCTTTGACAGCCCTATCGCACGGCTGTTCGGCTCGCTCGTGGGGATGTAAGGAAGGTGGCTGCCGCCGCGGCGACCGAACTTGCGAAAGCGCCCCAGGCGATATCGGCCAGCGTGATTGCCCAGGGCCAGTCGCGCAGCGTGGCTTGGTTGGTGAGATCGTAGGTGGCATAGGCGACCAGCCCGAAACCCGCACCGTATTTCAGGGCGACCGAGGCGCGGCGGGCCTCACGGCCGGGCGTGATGGCGAAAACCAGCAAGCCGCCGACGTATACGAGGTAGAAGAGCGCGGCGGCAATCCAATCAAGGTTCGGCGCCATGAGGCCGGACAACGCCGGCCGGTACAGGTAAGGCCCCATCAGCGTGAGCCAGCAGGTGTCCAGCGCCAGGAAGCAAACGAGCGCGGTCACATAGGTGCGCACAAGCGCCAAGCTCGGCGATTTCATTGTTTGCGTTCCTCGGTTGGCAAGCGATAAGCGAGCTGGCGTCCGCCTTTCGCCTCGGCATCGAGCCCAATCCAGCGACCGTTGTCGCTGGCGTACCAGACGATGATGCGCTGGTCGCCAGCGATCAGCCTCCAGCCGTGCGCCGCCACCGCTTGATCGCGGACGGCAACGAGGCGGTCGGGCACCGGTTCACACCGGGCCTCTTCAATGTTGCCGGTCTGCGGATTGATCAGTCGACGCTGGGTAAGGAGTCGAGGGTTCCAGTAGGCGAAGCCCATCAGGCAGTCGGCCTCATAGCGCTGCGCGACGTGCTGCCGGGCACCGTCGTCGTCCGTGTCCGAGCGCAGCTCACGCAGGCATTCGCCCTGCCAGTGTTCGTTGGCTTGATGCAGATATCGATAGACCGGGATGCCCAGGATCCGAACCGTGAAGCGGGCTTGGCTGTCGACGGTCCTGGCCTCGGGTGAACCTGATACAACGAAGCGGTGGGTGCCGATCGGCTTGCCATCGAGGGTCGCCTCGAAGTTCCAGCTATCGCCGGGCTGGGCAGTTGGCTGAGCCGCCGCCGTGGCGACCAGTCCCAGGGCGAGTGCTGCCAGCGGCCATTGCTTCACGAGCGCGCCTCGTGCCGAGGGGGCCATGGGATGAAAGCGCTGGTGCGGGCGGCATAGGCGCGATAGCCCGGACGGCGTTCGGCGATGTCGCGCTCCAGCAAGGCGACGCCCGATACCTTGAGCAATAGCGCCGTCATCATCAGCGGGGAGATGAGCGTCCAGGCCAGGGATAAGCCGCCGGCACCGAGTGCCGTGAGGCCGAAGCCCCACCAAATACAAGCTTCGCCGAAGTAGTTGGGGTGGCGCGACCAGGACCAAAGTCCGCGGCTCATGACGGCGCCGGCGTCCCTGCGCTCGCGCAGGAAGCGGGCGAGCTGCGCGTCGGCGACGGCCTCGATCGTGAGACCGCCGCTGCCCAGCACCAGACCCACGAGGTCGAGCCAGGTAAATGGAGCAGGGTGCTGCAGCACCGCCAGCATCGGCCACCCGACGATCCATGCAAGCAACGCTTGCAGCCCAAAGACCAGATACAGGCTTTTGATGCCGAAATGCGGCTCGTGCCGGGCTCTCATCGCCCGGTATCGCCGGTCTTCACCCGCGCCCCAGTTGCGCATGCCGATGTATGCCGCGAGCCGCAAGGCCCACAGCAGCAGCAAGCCCAGCATCAACGCGCCGCGCAAGTCCAGCGCGACGCCGCTGATGCGTGCGCCGACCAGCACGGGTGCTGCAACAAGAGCCGACCAGATGCGGTCCGCCAGGCTGGCATCGCGCAGCTTCAGGCTGAGCGCCCAGGTCGGGATCGCAAGACTCGAAGCGACCAGTAGACCGATGACGTTGAGCTCGTTCATCTGCGCTTCTCGAACAGGTAGTGGCTCACCCACCATTCGCCGCCGCCTTCGTAGCCAAACAGCTCTTCAACGGACATGAAGAACAGGCGCCAGCGGGCCCACCACAATGGAGCCGCCTGCTCCCCATAGGTCGACGTGAGCACGGGCATCAGCAGGCGGCGCTGCGCGTCCATGCGCTCGAGCCAGGCCGTGGCGGTACGCGCATAGTGGTGGCCGCTCCAGCGCCACTGCTGGAGCACGCGCAGGTCGTCTTGAAATCGCAAGGCGAGGTCGTCGCTCGGCATCATCCCGCCCGAGAAAAAATGACGACTCATCCAGTCGCTCGCATCGCGCGATTCGAAGGCATACGGAGCGCCACGGTGGGCAAAAACATGCATGAAAAAGCGCCCGCCCGGTCGCAGCCACTCGGCGACTCGACCGAACGCACGCGGCCAATTGCGCAGGTGCTCGAACATCTCGACCGACACGACTCGGTCGAAGCGGTGCTCGGTGTCAAAGTCGTTGATGTCCGAGGTCAGGACCTTGAGGTTGGAAATCCCGCGTCGCTTGGCTTCGCTCGTGATGTAGGCGCGTTGCGAATGGGAGTTGGATACCGCAGTGATCCGTGAGCCCGGGAAGCGGCTGACCATCCACAGGCTCAGCGATCCCCAGCCGCAACCCAGCTCCAGGATGTCCTGCTCGTCGGCCAGACCGGCCCTGGCGCATGTCTCGGCCAGCGCTGCGATCTCGGCCTGCTCAAGCGTGTCGACGCCTTCGGGCCACCAGCAGCAGCTGTACTTGCGGTGCGGCCCCAAGACGGCAGAGAAGAACTCCGCCGGAAGCTCGTAGTGCTGTTCGTTCGCCTTCTCGGGCACGAGCGCCAGGGGTGCTGCTTTCAAGCCTTCGACAAAGGACTCGGTGACATCGGCCTGGGCCGCCGGGTCGCCATTTCGCAATTCGTCCAGCCGTTGCCGGAGCAGTCGTCGGATGCCAAGGCGCACGGCACGGTCCGGAACCAATCCTTGCTCGACCCAATGAATGGCCGTGGCGGTACTGGCGACTTGAGGCATGGCGAAGCTCTGCCCGGATTGAAGATGCTCTTTCTACGTCGGCGACCTCCAACTGGATCAGTCATGGTGCCCGCTTTGCGGCCGGCAGCGTGCGTCGCGTCGGCTGCGCCGATGAGGCGATCGACGGTTCACATGCTCCGGCGTACGATTGTCAGCCACTGCCGCGTCTTGATCGGCGCGCGGGAGATGGGCATGAGCTACTCCTTCGGTATCGAGCTTCCACATGCGCATGGCAACACTTCGCCGCGCCCTCGATCCCGATACCTGATCATCATCGACTCAGCGGGATTCATGGTGGCCCGCCTCTTTCTCGAAACGCGAGAACAAGTCGCCGAGTTCGATGCCAGCACCGAAGAAGTCGCGCAGATGATCATGCACGTCAAGGAGGAGGGCAGCGCGACCGACCCGCAATGGGATCGAGCATTGGCCGGGCACAGCGATGCCGAGCGAGCGGGAGCGCGAGTCTACGTACTGCAGATCTGACGATGGCTGCCGGGCACTGTGACGGAAATCCGTCACTACGCAGGCCGCGCAAAGCCACCGAAGCACGCGAACGCCGACACGAGTGATTTCGTCACGTGAGAGGCACTTGCTCCTGAGTGCCTATGTGGTGCCGGCCTACCATCGCTGCGTTGGCGTAATTGGAAACTGTTTACATGGCTGACCATGAATCTGGCGTTGGCTCATCGGAAGGGGCACCGCAAGCGGCCTCGATCCAGGTCGCGCTGGCGGCGGACCACATGAGCGCGGAAGTGACTCTGGACCCCGGCAATGCGGCAATGGGCATCGAGTTGACAGCGGTGTTGAGCGCCCTGGCTCAAGCCGGCGTCAGCCATGGGGTATGCGAAGACGCATTGGCGGCTGCGTGCGCCGCCTGCGCAGGGGGTGACGTGAAGCAAGTCAGAGCGGCCGTGGGCGACATGGTTCAAGAAGGCGAGGATGCGCGCTTCGAGTTGTTGATTGCCGAGCATCGTGAGCGCGCACCCAAGCTGGATGCCCACGGCATGATCGATTTTCGCGAGCAGGGCGAAGTGCCGATGGTGGAGGTCGGACAGGCGCTGATGCGGCGCATTCCGGCCACCGCAGGGCGTGCGGGGCGCGACGTGTGCGGCCAGGTTCTGCCAGCGCGCGCGGGCAATGATGAGCCCTTCAGTCAGCCCTTGGTCGGAGCGGCGCCGGATATTGCTGACGCGAATCTCCTGCGGGCCACGGTCCGAGGGCAGCCAGTGCGGCTAGGCAATGCGGTGATGGTGGAGCCGGTGTTTCGGATCAAGGAGGTGAACATGGCCACGGGCAATGTCCACTTCGACGGAACCGTGCAGATCGACGGCGACATCTTGCCCGGCATGCTGGTCCAGGCCAGTGGCGACATCCTGGTGCAAGGCACGATAGAAGGCGGCGTGCTGGAGGCGCGGGGGGACATCCGGGCGCAAGGTGGCGCCATTGCCAAGTCTCGGCTCAGCGCCGACGGCTCCGTGATGTTGCGCTTTGTGGAGACTTCCAGTGTGAAGGCGGGCCTGGCCATCGTCATCGAAGACATGGCACTTCACAGCGATTTGCATGCCGGTGCGCAGATCACGGTTGGCGAAAACTCCAGGCAGCGCGGGCGTTTGGCAGGCGGTACGGCCTGCGCCAAGATGCGGATCAAAGTCCCGCAGCTGGGCGTGCCCGGGGCCGGGCTCACGCGAGTCCAGGTGGGCGTGGATCCGGAGCTCAACGCGCGGCTTGCCGTTCTGCTGACCGAACTTGATGTGCACAAGCAGGAAGCCGACAAGCTGGAAAAACTCGTGCAGCTGCTGAGCAAGAACGATCCCAAAGGCGTTCTTCCTCGTGTCCAGGCGGCTTGGCAACAGGCGCTTCAGGTCTGGGGAAAGGCACTGCAGGAGAAAGAAGCCATCGAGAACCAACTGGCGCTTGTGCTTGAAGCGCGGGTGGAGACCACGGTGGGGGTGCAAGGCGAGCTCGACCTCAGTCTCGGGCGCCAGCATGTACTGCTGACCCGCTCGTTCGGCACGGGCTATTTCTCCATGCAGGAGGACGGCAGCCTCAGTTTCACGGACGCGACGCAGAGTGTGGTCCGGCTTGCCTGAGCTCGTTGTTCACCCGATGTACCGCCGGACGATTGCGATGCCCAGGCCACTCGACTTTGGCCGCTCTGCTTTGCGCAATGCATCGCGGAGCCGGCTCGAAATGCGCCTCCTCAGCGATCAAGGTTTCGGTTGTCCAGTGTCGTCCCGATGAAAATCTGTGTGCTCGCCCTGGCTTGGCTCTTGTCCGCCACCGTGAACGCGGCGGATCTTCGCGTTGCTGTTGACCAGAGCACTGAAATGCCGTGGGCTGAGATCACGGAAGGTGCCATTGTCAATGGCATCCATCGGGATCTCGGTCTCGCCTTGGCTGCCAGGCTCGGCCTTCAGGCGAAGTTTGTCGTACTCCCTAGAAAGCGCATTCCTATCTTGCTGTCCAGCGGTGACGTTGATGTCGTTTGCGCGATGCTTCCCGAGTGGCTTCCTGGTCCATTTCTTTGGACAAAGCCATTTCTTGACAGTACCGATGTGGTGTTGACAGTGCGATCTGCAGCCAGGCCCACCAGCGTCGCATCGCTGGCCGACGTACCGCTCGGGACGATTGTTGGCTTCTCCTACCCGACGCTTGAAACGGCGCTCGGCAGTCATTTCATCCGCGACGACGCACCCAGTGCGGATGCAAATCTGCGAAAACTCGAATTGGGTCGCTTGCAACATGTCGTCACGAACCAGAGGTTTCTGGACTATCGATCCAGGAGGAACGCCGTTAAGGCGCCAACTTACCCGCCCCTGGTGATTGTTCGCCAGGAAATGTCATGCGCGTTATCGCCGCGCGGCCACGTGTCGCGCGACAGCATGAATCAAGCAATTTCGAGCCTGAGAAAGTCCGACGCGCTCAGCCGAATGCTTGACGCGTACCGATAGAAGATCGGTCCTGGCCCATCGCCCGCGATCTCTCCAGAAGCATCGACCTTCCCGGATCGCCTGCGAAGCTGGCGGCGAGCGGGCCTGGGCGTACCCCGTGGCCATTCGCAGGGTTTGGGGCGCGCGCCCTTCGCGTATCTTTGCGAAATTGGTAGCGCAAACACCAGTTCCCGCGCAGCATCGATCCGCCCTATCGTGATGCCCAAAACCGGAAGGCTGGAGGGCGGGCCCACCGGCGCCGGGCGAGGGGAGACACATGGGAAGTGCGCGCGAGTTCGTCGGCGATCTGTCGGGCTCGGTTCGGTCCTTGGCCGCGGCCGTGCTCTGCGCCGGCCTGGCACTGGGGGTGCCCGATGCGGCACGAGCCGAATGCCGCTTCAGCGTGATGACCCTGCCCGTCGAGATGGTCGGCATGCGTCCGGTGGCCACGGTCGGCATCAATGGCCGGCCCGTTCGACTGGTCGTCGACAGCGGCGCGTTCTACAGCGCGCTGACCCGCGATGCGGCCCGGCAGCTCGTCCTGCCGGAGCGCACCGCGCCGCGCCGCGCATTCTGTTCGTCGACGATCTTGCGGGCGCGTTCGACGCGAGGCTGACGACGGTGCGGCGCTTGCAGTTCGGGATCGTCGAGCTGCCCAACGTGGATTTCCTGGTCGGCATGGCCGAACCCGGGGCCGATGCGGTCGGCGTGCTCGGTCGCAATCTGCTCGGCGTCTCGAATGCGGACACCGAATACGACCTCGCGCACGGCGTGATCCGCGTGGTCTACCCGAACCACCGTTGCGGCGGACAGGACTACGCGTACTGGGCCGGCGAGGGCCGCGTATCCGAGCTCGCGATGATCGGCGACCGCGACGTGCTCAAGCCGGCGGCCGTGGTCGTCGCGCGCGTCAACGGCCACGAGGCCAAGGCCCTGCTCGACACGAGCGCGCCGACGCTTCTGTCGCGCGCGCAGGCGGGCCGGGCCGAGATCCCGACCGATGCGCTGGAGTCGGCCGCGAGCCTGCGCGGCGCCGGCAATGGCGTGGTTCGGACCTGGGTCACTTCGATCGGGAAGTTCGAGCTCGATATGGAAACGCTCGTGAACTACCGCTTTCGCGTCGCCGATTTCGATCTGGACGGCGTCGACATGCTGCTTGGCATCGACTTCTTTCTCTCGCACCGCGTGTATGTGGCGAACAGCCAGCACCGTGTTTTCTTCACTTCCAACGGTGACTGGGCATTGCCGCCGGGCGCCGAACGCGCCGCGCCGATCGCGGGCGGCGACGCGGCGCTGACCCTGCAGTCATCGATCGACCCGAACGCCCGGCAATACAGCCTGGCGCCTCCATCCCCATAACCGGACCCGGATGCCAGCCATGATCGCCATGCTCCAGAAGATCACACGTCGACCCGTGCTGTTGTCGCTGATGGCGCTGCTCTGCGCCTGCGTGGCCCCGGCCCAGGCGCAGGAGGCGGCACCCGACCTCAAGCGCGGCGTCAACATCGTCGGCTACGACCCGCTCTGGAACGACCCGGCCCAGGCGCGCTTTCAGCCCCGCCACATGCAGGCGATCAAGGACGGCGGCTTCGACCACGTCCGCATGAACTTGCAGGCCTTCGCCCACATGGACAAGGACGGGCAACTCTCTGCGGCCTGGCTCAAGACGCTGGACGCCCTGGTCGATACCGGGCTCAAGGCTGGCCTGCAGGTCATCCTGGACGAACACGACTTCGAGGCCTGCGCCAAGGAGCTGACGACCTGCCGGGCCAAGCTGCAATCCTTCTGGCACCAGATCGCGCTGCACTACAAGGACGCGCCGGCCGGCGTGATCTTCGAGATCCTCAACGAGCCGAACGGTGCGATGAACGAGGCCTGGAACGACGTGCTGGCTGAAAACCTGGCCATCATCCGCGCCAGCAATCCGACGCGTCGCGTCGTGATCGGCCCGCGCATGTGGAACTCGTTGGGCGAGCTCGACAAGCTCAAGCTACCCGCCGACGACCGCCATATCGTCGTGACCTTCCACTACTACACGCCGATGGAGTTCACGCATCAGGGCGCATCGTGGACGCCGGAGTTCACCAAGCTTTCCGGCGTGACCTGGGGCACGGGCTTCGACCGCGATCGTCTGACGAAGGACTTTGCCCAGGTGGCGGCCTGGGCCGAGCGCAACAAGCGCCCGATCTTGCTGGGTGAGTTCGGCGCATTGGAAAGCGCCGGCACGGCGCAGCGCGTGGTCTGGACGGATGCCGTGGCACGAACGGCC
>JAFALA010000035.1 GCA_019234815.1 Burkholderiaceae bacterium
CCACCCACCGTCACATAGTTATTGCCGCCCACGCTGTAGCCCGGCACGCCGCCCTGCAGCCCACGCAAATCGGTCATGCCCAGCTTGACACCCAGCGACTGGCCAAAGGTATCGGAGGCCTCGACCATGCGCGCCTCGATCAGGACCTGGCGCACCGGTACATCGATCTTGGCCACCATGGCCATGATTTCGTCCAGCTTGGAGGGAATGTCGTTGATGAACAGCTGATTGGTCCGGCCTTCGGCGATCACGCTGCCGCGCGACGTCAGGATGCGACTGGAGGGACCACCAGCACCACCGGTTGCCCCCCCGGTTCCGCCGCCCACGCCGCCTGCCGCCAAGCCCGGTGCCTGGCCCATCAGCGCCTTGGCCACGTCGTCAGCCTTGGTGTAGTTGAGTTGGATCGACTGCGTACGCAGCGGCTCCACCTGGGCAATTTGCGCCTTGGATTCCAGGTCCAGCTTCTCCTTGGCAGCCAGCTCGTCCTTGGGCGCGATCCACAGCACATTGCCCTGCTTGCGCAGGCCCAGGCCGCGCGACTGCAGGATGATGTCCAGAGCCTGGTCCCAGGGCACATCCTTCAGCCGCAGGGTCACGCTGCCCGTCACTGAATCGCTGGTCACGACGTTGAAGTTGGTGAAGTCGGCGATCACCTGCAGCAGCGCCCGCACTTCGATGTTCTGGAAATTCAGCGACAGCTTGTCGCCCGCAAAACCAGGGCCCGAGGTCAGCTTGTTGGGATCGACCTTCTGCGGCCGCACTTCCAGCACGAACTGGTTGTCGCTCTGGTAGGCGCTGTGCTCCCAGGCCCCCTTGGGCTGGATCAGCAGCCTGACCTTGTCGCCATTCTGCGTGGCGACCACGGTCTGCACGGGCGTGCCAAAGTCGCTCACGTCCAGCTTGCGGCGCAAGCTCTCGGGCAGTTGCGTGTGCGGGAATTCGACCACCAGGCTCTGGCCCTGCTGCTGAATGTCCACCCCCACCTGCTCGCTGGGCAGGTTGACGA
The DNA here is from genome assembly GCA_019234815.1 of Burkholderiaceae bacterium. Taxonomy (GTDB): domain Bacteria; phylum Pseudomonadota; class Gammaproteobacteria; order Burkholderiales; family Burkholderiaceae_C; genus JAFALA01. The sequence continues at coordinate 1,007 of JAFALA010000035.1, forward strand.
TCACACGGCCCGCGCCCTCCTGGCCGCGACGGAAATCGATGTCCTTGATGGCCATCGTGTCGGTATTCATGCTGGGCGCGAAATGCAGGGGCACGGACTTGCCGGCGTCGGCCGCATGCACCGCCGGTGCTTCGAGAAACACCAGCAGGTCCTTGCCGTCGATCTCGGCGTGATACGCGGAAGACTGGCGCAGGTTCAGCACCACGCGCGTGCGCTCGCCCGCCTGCGCCACGCTGGCAGAGCGCAGATTGCCCTGATTGATGTCGACGCTGTTGCGGCCCAGGGCATTGCCCACGCCGGGAAGGTCGATCGCAATGCGCGGCGGGGTCTCAATGGCGAACCCTTTGGGCACGGCGCCCAGGGCCTCACTCAACTCGATCCGGATGACCTCCACGCCCGCCTGCTGCGTGGCATTGATGGATCGGATGGTGTTGTCGGCCTGCGCGCCGGCCGCGCCCATGACGCCGACACAGACACCCGCCAACCAATGACGCCATTGCCCCATGCCAAATCTCTCCTGCAAGTTCTTCATTGTCCCTTCTCCTGCAATTGGAGCGTATTGGTCCGTTCCGTCCATTCACCGGCGGCGTCTTGAACGACCTCGCGCAGCTCCAGTGCGGTCTCGGAAATCTTGAGGATCCGCCCGAAATTCAAGCCAAGATGATCGCCGACCTTCACCTGATACAGCAGGCTATCCACCTTCAAAAGGGCATAACGCTGTTGATCGCGCGTCAAGCTGCCCACCATGCTCATGTTGTCGAGCGGGAACAGCTCCAGGGGCTCACGGCGCCGATTCATTTCGGCGGCCAGCAAGGAGTTCACCTGCCCGGACTCCTGCTTGACCGCCACGCTCAGCTTCTGCGTGCTGAAAGGATCGGTGCCAGTGGCCACCTCATACGCCTGCGGGTGAAACTTCTTGGGCGGAATCAGGGGCGCCACATTGGGGTGGGCGTCTTTCTTCTGCTGATCCATCCACTGCTGCAATTCATCCTGGTCGGACGTGCAAGCCGCAAGCAGCGCGGTCCCCAGCAGCAGTGGAAGAAGGGCGCGATGCATGCGCTTGAAGCTCGGATTGCCATTCATTTGCGCGGTGCTCCGGCTTTGGCTGCGGCTGCGGCGGCCTTTTTCTGCGCCTCGACCTCACTCGGATCGAGGTAGCGGTAGGTGCGCGCCGTCGCTTCCAAGGCCAGCACGCCAGGCTGGTCCTTGTTGAGGCCGGCGACCAGGCTCATGTTGTTCAAGGTCACGATGCGCGACAGGTTGGCCACGTCAGCGGCAAACGCGCCGACGTCGTGGTAATGGCCCGTCACACGCACCGAGATCGGCAGTTCGGCGTAGTAATCCTTGACGACTTCCTGCCCTGGCCTGAACAGCTCGAACTGCAGGCCGCGCCCAATGCCCGCATTGTTGATGTCGGACAACAGCGCGTCCATTTCCGCCTTGCCAGGGAGCTGCTTCTCAAGCTGGTTCACATACTCCTCCACCTGGCTTTTCTGCTTGCGCAGCTCAGGCAGGTTCACGGCCTGCGCCAGCTTCTGCGTGTAGTCCTGGCGCAGCACGGGCTCGCGGTCGATCTCGCTCTGCAATGCTGTCTGTTCATCCGACAGCAGCACAAACCAGGCGATCAGGATCACCGAAACCGTGACCCCCGCGCAAGCGGCCAGCTTGGGCGCCAAAGGCCATTGACCCGGCTCCTTGGGATCCAGCCCCTTGAACTGATCTGCGAAGGCCTGGAAGCGGGCGTTCAGATCGAAGTTGAGAGATTTGATGGTTGCCATGAGCTCAAATCTTTGGAGATGACGCGGCCTTGGAAGCAGACCCAGCGGCAGCCATGGCCTGCGTGCTCTTGATCAGCACCCGCATGGAAAACTCGAACAGACGCTTTTGATCGCGCCCGGTCGTGGCCAGATTGGCCAGCTTGACTTCCACCAACTCTGGCTGATAGAGCCATTCCGAGCCGCGCGAGGCGTTGCGCAGGAATTCCGAAACGCGCTCGTTGGTCTGCGCAATGCCGGAGATGGTGATCCGCTTGTCCTCCTGCTTGATGGAGGTGAGATAGACGCCTTCCGGCGTTTGGCGCGCCAGTTCATTGAGCAGGTTGACCGGTGTATTGCGATCCGACTGCAGATCTTCCACCGCGCCCTGCCTGGCCTTCAGCGCATCAATATCGGCCCGCAGTTCCTTGATGTCCTTGATCTGTGACTCCAGGCCATGAATTTCATTGTTCAGGAATTCATTGCGCTGGCGCTGCTGAACCGTCATTTCCTCCAGCAACAGCATCACCAGCAACACCACGGCGATGCCCGCGGCGGCGGCAATGCCCAAGGAGACGAAAAATGCGATCTTGCGCCTCTTGCGCTTCTCTTCGCGGTGCGGCAGAAGGTTGATCAGAATCACTGGAAGAACCTCCGCATCGCCAGGCCGCAGGCTGTCAGGTAGGCAGGAGCCTCCCGGCGCAGGCGCGCCTCCCGGACCGCCGAGCCCAGAACCATCTGATCAAAAGGATTCACCACCGTGCAGGCAAAGCTGGTCAAGGCGGTGACGCGCTCCTTCAAGCCAGGCAGGGTCGCCGTGCCGCCCGCCAGCATCACATAGTGAACCTTGTGGTGCGGCGTACTGGTGAAGAAGTACTGCAGGGCGCGGCCGATCTCCTGCGACAGGCTGTCGACAAACGGCTGCAGCACCGTGGTGTTGAAGTCCTCAGGCAAGTCGTTGTTGAGCTTCTTTTGCTCCGCTTCCTCGAAGGAGAAACCATACTGGCGCGAAATCAGCTGCGTCAGCTGCGACCCGCCAAAGGCTTGGTCGCGGTCATACAGCATCTCGTCGTCGCGAAGCACCTTCAAGCTGGTGGTATCGGCGCCGATCTCGAACAAGGCCACCAGCGCATCCTTGCCTTGATTGGGCAGCGCGGCGATCAGCCGGCTCATGGCCATACGGGAGGCATGCGACTCGATATCCAGGATGACCGGCTTGAGACCGGCCGCTTCGGCCAGGCCCTGGCGGTCCTGGACCTTGTCCTTGCGCGACGCTGCGATCAGGACCTCGACATCTCCCACCGACGTCGGGCTGGGCCCGACCACGCAGAAATCCAGGCTCACCTCGTCGAGCGAAAAGGGGATGTACTGATTGGCCTCGGCCTCGACCTGGATTTCAAGCTCCTCCTCGCGCAAGCCCGCCGGAAGCATGATTCTCTTGGTGATCACCGCCGACTGAGGCATGGCCAGCACGGCCTCGCGCGTCTTGGTACCGCTGCGGGTCACGGCGCGGCGCACGGCATCGGCCACTTCCTCGAACTTCTCGATCTGGCCGTCGACGATCCAACCCTTCTCGAAGGACTCCATCGCGAAACGCTCCAACACCATCTCGCCATGCTTGCCTTGGCCCAGTTCCACCAGCTTGACGCTGGAAGAACTGATGTCCAAGCCAAGCATGGGCGGATGCTTGCGCCCCAGCAATACGTCAAGAAATCCCATGACGTGTATCCCCCAAAAATGCGCCGATTTTGCGTCGTCGTTGCATCAGGCCCATGCGCTACCCATGTACCCGCCTGTGCAGCCCGCCTATGCAGCAATACACAGACTTGTTAATAAATTACTTGAATGCTAGCAGTAAAGTCTATGAATTCCCATGGGAATCTCCAGCCCCCTGGTAACACCACGTTGCAAAACATACACGCAACCCGACGCCAAAAGAAGCAGAGAAACCATGCCCCGCGGCCGGCGACAGCATATAGCAGCCTGCCCCCGCCAGATTGAATGACACGAATTCAAGCCCAGGGCCTTCCTATAATGAATCCCTAGCCGGGAGCAACATGAGCGAAGCCAATAGCAGAAGCAACAGCGACAGCAAGGGGCAAAACAGATCCGCCGCTGACAAACCAGCATCCAATCCTGAACTTTTGGGCAAGGCGGGACACCTGCTGAAACGAGGCCTTTTGTGGCTGCTCGGCCTGCTGGCGGGCGCGCTGGCATGCGGGCTGATGCTGCTCGGCCTGGCGCTGGCGCTGGCCTATCCCAATCTGCCCGACATCTCGGGACTGGCGAGCTACCACCCCAAGCTCCCCATGCGCATTTTGTCGTCGGAAGGCACTGTATTAGGAGAATTCGGCGAAGAACGCCGCAATTACCTGCCGATTGCGCAAATCCCGAAAGTCATGCAAAACGCGGTGCTGGCGATCGAGGACGCGCGTTTCTATCAGCACGGCGGGGTCGACTACCTGGGCGTCGTCCGGGCCGGGCTGGCCAATGTAGGCGAGGCGCGCAGCCAGGGCGCGTCCACCATCACCATGCAGGTGGCGCGCAACTTCTACTTGTCGACCGAAAAAACAATGACCCGCAAAATTTACGAAATTTTGCTGGCTCTCAAGATTGAAGCGGCGCTGAGCAAGGAGCAGATTCTCGAAATCTATATGAATCAGATTTTCCTGGGCCATCGCGCCTATGGATTTGCAGCCGCCAGCGAGGTGTATTTCGGCAAGCCGCTGAAGGACATTTCGGTGGCCGAGGCAGCCATGCTGGCGGGCCTGCCCAAGGCCCCGTCCGCGTACAACCCCATCAACAACCCGCGCCGCGCCAAGGTTCGCCAGCAATACATCATTGACCGGATGCTGGAAAACGGCTTCGTCACGCCCGAACAGCACGACGAGGCCAAGGCCGAAAAGCTGGTGCTGCGCAACTCGGCCGACAACACCTCGCATGCCGAGTTTGTGGCGGAAGCGGCCCGCCAGCTGATTTTCGGCCAGTACGGCGAGGACGCCTACACGCGTGGGCTGGATGTCTACCTGACCATCCATCAAGATGAACAAACGGCCGCCTACCGGGCATTGCGCCGCGGCATCATGGACTACGAGCGGCGCCAGGTCTACCGGGGCCCCGAGGCCTATGTGGACCTGCCCGCCGATCCCAAAGACCTGGACACGCGCGTTGCGGAAGTGCTGGCGGACCACCCCGCCAACGACGAGTTGCTGGCGGCCGTCGTGCTGGATGCCGACCCCAAGAAGGTCACCGTCGCACTGCAAAGCGGCGAGACCTTCAGCATTCAAGGCGATGGTCTCAAGCCCGCCACGTCTGGCTTGTCGGACAAGGGCAACCCCAAGACCCGCATCCGGCGCGGCGCCATCATCCGCGTCATCAAGAGCAGCAAGGGCGACTGGACCATCACGCAACTGCCCGAAGTGGAAGGCGCCTTTGTCTCGCTGGACCCGCGCAACGGTCATTTGCGCGCCATGGTGGGCGGCTTCGATTACGCCAAGAACAAGTTCAACCATGTCACGCAGGCCTGGCGCCAGCCCGGCTCCAGCTTCAAGCCCTTCATCTACTCTGCAGCCCTCGAAAAGGGCTTCACGCCAGCCACCGTCGTCAACGACGCGCCGCTGTTCTTTGACGCTGGCAGCACAGGCAGTCAGCCCTGGGAGCCCAAGAACTACGACGGCACCTTCGAAGGCCCCATGCCCTTGCGCCGCGCCCTGGCCAAGTCCAAGAACATGGTGTCGATCCGCATCCTGCAATCGATTGGCGTCCACTACGCACAGGACTGGATCACCCGCTTCGGCTTCGACGCTGACAAGCATCCGCCCTACCTGACCATGGCGCTGGGCGCCGGATCGGTCACGCCCATGCAGATGGTGCAGGCCTATGCCGTGTTTGCCAACGGCGGCCTGCGCATCACGCCGCAGCTGATTGCCAAGGTGACCGACCACCAGGGCCGCGTGCTGTACCAGGCGAGCGACAGCGAACCGACCGAGCACGCACGCGTCATCGACGCCCGCAACGCCTTCATGATGAGCAGCCTGCTGCAGGAAGTGACGCGCAGCGGCACGGCCGCCAAGGCGCAGGCACAACTCAAGCGCCCCGACATTTACGGCAAGACCGGCACGACCAACGACTCCATGGACGCCTGGTTTGCGGGCTACCAGCAGGAGGTGGCCGCCGTGGTCTGGATTGGCTACGACACGCCGCGAAAGCTGGGCGACCGTGAAACCGGCGGCGGACTGTCGCTGCCCGTCTGGATCGAGTACATGAACTTCGCCCTGCGCAACGCGCCGGTGTCGGAGCCCGCCGCGCCCGAGGGCGTCGTACAAATCAACGGCGAATGGTTTTACGACGAATATTCAGGCACGTCGGCCATACACGCCCTGTCCAACGACGAAGGGCACATTCCCGACAGCGCCAACGAACAGGAAAAGAAAAGCATCCTCGACCTGTTCAAGCACTGACCGTCCACCGCCATTGACATCATTGAGGTGCGGCGAACACCAGCGACGCACCTGACTGCGCGCTGGCTTGCGCCGACAGCAGGGCATGAAACTCGCGCCCCTCGCGCGAAAGCCATTGGCCGTCTGCCCAGTGAAAGTGGTAGCCGCCGGAACGGCTGGCCAGCCATAGCTCATGCAAAGGCGGCTGCGTGTTGATCACGATCTTGCTGCCGTCGGGAAAACTCAATTCCAGCAGGCCTCCGGTCCGATGAGTGTCGATGTCGATCACGTCGGCATCCAGCCAGGCATCCACGGTCTTTTCAATGCCGTCGAGGACCGAGGACGTCAGGACGAAATATTGGGCGTCCGTCAAAGATTGCGGCGGCTGCGTGTGGGTCATGAAGAGGAAACCTTTTTAGGGCTGGGCGATTCGGGCGCCAAGCCATACCATCTCGGCTTGAACCATTCGCTCCAAAAAATGAACAAGATATTGCGCCCAAGTTTAGTCGCCGCCCGTCGCCGCCCCGAAAAGCCCTCGTCGAGACCTCACTTTCTGTGGCCTGCACTGGGGCTGGGGCTCGGATTGGGCCTGTTGCTGTGCGTGAGCGCATGCGGCCAAAAAGGGCCGCTCACGCTGCCTCAAGCGGCGCCGCCCGCGCCAGCGGCAAGTGCCTCGGGCAGCGCGAATTAGCACGGAACAGCCTGCGCCTCAGTGCCTGCCGCAGCCACCGCCTATCGTCACCCCATGGGTGATCCGCTGATACGTGCCATCGGCTTTCATGGCGGCAAGCGCCTGTGAAAACCGCTCGGCCATCCCGCGCCCCGCCGCCTCGGCGTGAAACGCCACATAGACATCCAGCCGGGACACGGACTGGTTGGAGTCATATTGCATGAGCGGCAGCAGCCCCTTGGCCTCGAACGCCTTGACGCCCGTTTTTTCATCCAGGATGAACGCGTTCAGATGGCCAGCCATCAATTTTTCGATATTGATCTCATCCGATTTGGCCATTTCGAATTTGAGCCCCGGATGATCCATTATCTCTGGCGCATAGGGGTAGCCCCTGGTAATTCCCACCCGTTTCCCTTCGAGATCGCTGAGCGTCTTCAAAAACGGGGAGCCCTTGCGGGTAAATACAAAATCTTCCTTGCAATCGATGGACTCCTGCGTGCGCGCAGGCTTCTGACCGAGTGCGAAATTGAGATCGACAGCCGGAAAAACGGCGTCGTATTGGCCATGCGCAAAATCGTCGATGGCACGCGTGGGTGGCAATACGTTGATATGAATGCTGGTTCCGGTGCGGCGCGCCATTTCATTGATCAAATCGATGAACACCCCTTTGCTGTCACTCTCCACATGCATGGGAATCAGATACGTCGCGAACTCCACGGCAGCGCCGGCCGAGGCGCCGAACGACATCGCCAGCAGCACGCCGAGCCATCCAACAAGGGTTCGATTCATTCAAGTCACCATATCCATCTTGAAGGCGGGATCGCCGCAATTCAATTGCCAGGCTTGGGCCGCACGAGGTTGCGGCCTTCCCGCTTGGCTTGATTCATCAAATCCTCGGCACGCTGAATCAGGGCGCCCATCGATTCATCCGCGTGCCACTGTGCCACACCCATGCTGATGGTGACGAACAACTCGTCACCTTTGTCCGTCAATACGCCCAGGCGGTGTTCAACCTCGTCGCGCAAGCGCTCCGCCACCTCACAGGCCTGCGCCAGCGGCGTTTCCGGCAAGACCAGTACAAACTCTTCACCGCCGAAGCGAACCACCCAATCGATGTGGTCACGCAAGAACATGCGCAATCGATCGCCGACCTGGGCCAGCACCGTGTCTCCCTTCAAATGCCCATGTTCGTCGTTGATTAGCTTGAAATGATCGATATCGCAAAAAATGATCGCCAAGGGCCGGCCGTGGCGCGCCGTACGAGCCAGTTCGATCAGGAATCGTTCATTGAACAAGCCGCGGTTGAAGCAGCCCGTCAAAGGATCCTTGATGGACGCTTCCTTGAGTTTGGCGATGGCGTCGTTCAACTGCCCGGTCCGCTCCGCCACCAGGCGGTCCAGGGACGCGATGTGCTCAAGAACACGGTTGCTCAAGATGCCGAAGCCCTCGACCACCAGGTCCAGTTCGTCGCGGTGCTTTGATCGCCTGCGCGACAGATCCACGACCTGCGCCAATTCATCCGCACGCAAGCCAATCACGAACTTGGCCAGGCGCTGCATGGGCGCTTGCAGGTCACGACGCAGCACCGTGTTCACCACCAGCAGCACCAGGCCCGTCAACACCACGGCCTGGACCAGCAGCCAGGCCATGCTGTGCCTGAAATTGCCATACAAGCGCGAGTAATCGGCGACCAGCGACAAGGTCGCAATCGAACGCCGAATATCGTCCGGCTGAGGAATATCAAATACCAGCGCGTCATGGTGCTGGAGCAACTCCGGATCGCCGCCTTCATAGCGATGCCCTGTGTGCAATTTCACCTGCACGTAGCCGACCGGCTCGCTCTCGAGCAGCAGGTTGATCTGACGTTGGATCGCTTCGCCGTCCAGGTCCCACACCGGCACCGAAAGCTGTTGCACATTGATCTTGGCAACGTGCTGTATGGTGGCGTGAAACTCGTTTTGCGCTTCGGTGTAGGACCCCGCGGCCTGCAGCGCCACAAAAATCAGGGTACAAAACACGGCCCACCCCAGCGCGCGACGAATCAAACCCCTGGCAATGGGACGAAACTCGCGTTCACTCATGGCCCAGGCGCGCCGCTCAAGGTGATGACCGTGAATGCAACTGCCACGTCTGTCTCCGAAAGTGGACTGCAGCGGCGATGATATGCGCGATAGAGGACCCCTCGTCGTGCAAATTCAACGCCCTCAACGCCCGCCTCCGCGACGGAATGTCAAGGCGGGGCTCCGCAATCCATGCAGATATGGGCCCCCTTGGCGGAATCGGCCACGCGCAAATTGAATCCGTGCAAGCGGGCAATCGCCTGCACAATGCTCAAGCCCAATCCATGGCCTGCGGCGCCCTGGTGAGGGCCACGATAAAAGCGCTGAACGATGCGGCTGCGTTCCTCGGGCGCAATGCCCGGTCCGGTATCTTCCACGCAAATGACCGGCACCTGATCCTGCGCCATCAGGCGCAGGCAGACCTCCCCGCCCGCGGGCGTGAATTTCAAGGCGTTGTCGACCAGGTTGCTGAGCGCTTCCAGCATCAGTTCATGGTCCGCATAAACCTCGACGGACGGCGCCGCCGACACATCCAGACGCATCCGTACCTGCTTCTCGTCCGCCAGCGGGTCGAACAACTCGGCCACTTCCCTCAGCACGACTCGCAGATCCAGAAGGGCGAATCCTTGCTTGCGCAATCCCGTCTCGATTTCCGCAATCCGCAGGATCGCGCGAAATCGCGCCATCAGGACATCGATGTCACGCAAGGCCCTGTCGAAGGTCTCCGCCAGCGCGAGATCCTGTGCATGGGTCTGCTGCGCACGCGCGAGATGCAGGCGCAGTCGCGTCAGCGGGGTGCGCAGGTCGTGCGCCAGGGTGTCCGTCACGCCCTTGACTTCGGTCATCAAACGTTCCAACTCGTCCAGCATTTGATTCACCGCGCCGGCCAGCACGTCGAGATCGTCGTGCCGGCCCCGCACAGGAATGCGACGGTGCAGCTCGCCGCGCATGATGCTGGAAATGCTGTCGCGCATGGCATGAATGCGGCGCAATGTCTTGAAGCTGAACGCGAATCCGCAGCCCACACCCATGATCAAGATCGACACGCCGCCCAGCACCAGCCCATTGAGCAGAATGCGCCGGATTTCCGCCAACTCCGACAGATCGCGACCGACCACCAGCACCTGGCCCTGCGCCACAGGGACTGCCATGGCCCGCACGAGCGCGGCGCCGCCCTCGCCGTCCGGCACAGGCAAGGACGCTTGCACGCCCCTCAACGGCGCCATGGCACCATCGACCTTGAGGCCGGCGGGAAACACTTTCAGATTGCCAACCACCCATTGGCGATCAGCCTTGAACAGCCCGTAGTAGTTGATTCGCCGCGGGTCGTGCGCCACCGCATCTTCAATGGCGGCGACCAAGCGGTCGGCGGGCACCTCGCGCAAGCGGCTCGCGTACAGCTGCACGATGCGATCCACGCGATGGTCGATGTAGGTGGTCGCCTGCCAATACACCAGCAGCAGCATGGCGAAGATGCCGCAGGCAAACAGCGCGCTGTAGACCAGCGCCAGCCGCACCGACGAGGCGCGCCACTGTTCGGCCAGGCTCCAGCTCATGGCGTGTCGCTGAGCATGTAGCCGGCACCGCGCACGGTGTGAATCAGCGGCGGCAATCCGGGCAGGTCGATCTTCTTGCGCAGGCGCGCCACGTGCACCTCGATCAGGTTGGTGGCGGGGTCGAAGTTGAAATGCCAGACGGCCTCCAGGATCATGCGCTTGGTCAGCACCTGCCTGGAATTGCGGACCAGGTATTCCAGCAATTGAAACTCCTTGCTCATCAGCACGAGCTCGGTGCCGGCCCGGCGCACGCTGCGGCTGATCAGGTCCAACTCCAGATCCGCGAACTGCAAGTTCACGACCGCCGCGCGGTTCTGGCTGCGCCTGAGCAGCACCTCCACACGCGCCGCCAATTCGGCCAGGTCGAAGGGCTTGACCAGGTAATCATCGCCCCCGGCACGCAGGCCTCGAATGCGCTCGTCGACGGCGCTGAAGGCGCTCACCATCAGCACGGGCGTCAGGATGCCGGCCTTGCGGACCGCATCCACCAGGGCCAACCCGTCCAGCACGGGCAGGCCGCGATCGAGCGTGATCGCATCGAAACGTCCCGTCAGCGCCAGCGCCAGACCCGCAGCGCCATCTTGGGCCACGTCAACCTGGTGGCCGTGCGCCTGCAGTTCACACCGGATCTCGTCGGCCATTTCCAGATCGTCTTCCACCACCAGCACCTGGGCCATCTGAATCCTCGCAATCAAGCCGCCGCCGCGGCATCACCCTCCGCGGACCGACGTCGGGCTGGGCAGCGCCAGGCTGTTCTTGTCCCAGCCGCCGCCCAGCGCCCGCACCAGACGGACACTGGACAGCAGACGTTGATTTTGGAGGTTAAGCATCGCGCGCCGGATCTGCAGGTCCGTGGTCTGCGCGCTGACCACCTCCAGATAGTCGATGGCGCCGTCGCGGTAGCGTGACATGGCCAGCTGCAGCGCCTGGTGCGCGGCCGTCTCGGCCTGGGTTTGCTGCTCGATCTCGACCTTGTACAAGCTCAGGCGGGCCATTTCGTCCTCGACCTGCTGAAAGGCATTCATCACCACCGAACGATAGCGTGCGCCGGCCTCGTCCCAAGCGGCCCTGGCCTGCGCCAGCTGCGACTTGCGCAAACCTGCATCGAAGAGGTTGAAATTCACGGCAGGGCCGATGGACCAGTAGCGGTTGGGCGCGCTGATCCAGTTTTCTCCGCCGGTATTCTGGAATCCATACGAGGGCCCGAATGTGAAGGTCGGGAAAAACGCCGCACGCGCCACGCCGATGGCCGCATTGGCCGAGGCCACGCGCCGCTCAGCCGCCGCGACATCGGGGCGCCGCTGCAGCAGGGTCGAGGGTTGGCCTACCGGCAGCTCCGGCGCCTTCAGATCAGCTGCCCGGACCGCAAGCTGAAAGGACTGCGCCGGCTCGCCCAGGAGGCTGGCGATGGCGTGCTCCAGCTGCGCCCGGTGCACCTCCAGTTCGGACACCAAGGCCTGCGCGCTGCTGAGCTGGGTTTGCGCGCGCGCAACGTCGAGCCCCGACGAAATGCCGGCGCCGTGGCGGTTGCGGGTCAGCTGCAGCGCCCGCTCATAGGTCAGCACCGTTTCCCGCAACAGCAGCAGCTCGGTGTCGACGCCGCGCAAACTCACATAGCTCTCGGTCAGTTGCGCATGCAGGCTCAATCGGACCGCCTGCAAATCAGCCGCCGACGCCTGCGCAAGCGCCTCGCCCGACGCCACCAGGCTGCGCACGCGCCCCCAGAGGTCGAGCTCGTAGCTCATCGAGATGCCGATGGTGTTGGCGCCGTACACGTCGGGCTGGTTCGAGCCGCGCAACGGCCGATTTTTGGACTGCCGATTGCCCGTCACCGACGCCGCGCTGTCCAGCGAAGGCAAGAGGGCCGCGCGCGCCGCCTGCATGTACGCCGTGGCCTGATCGAAGCGCGCCAGCGCCACCGCCAGGTCCGGGCTGCCCTGCTCCAGCTGCACCTGCAGGGCGTCCAATTCCGCGTCGCCGAAGGTCTGCCACCAGGCGCCGTGCGGCTGTTCATCGGCGGGCGCGGCCGGCTGCCAGGGGTTGTCGCGCCAGGCGTCGTCCTTCAAGTCCAATTGAGGCGGCTGATAGTTTGGCGCAGACGCGCAAGCCGCCAGGGACGCGACCAGCACCCAGGTCGCAGCTCGGGCCAGGGCGATGTGCTTCATGGCCGCTTCGCCTCGGGCCGGCTGACACGCACGACGTCGCCATCGGCCAGCATGTCGGACGGGTTGTCGATCAATTGATCGCCCGGCTTCACGGCGCCGGAAATCTGCACCGTCGGACCCAGATCGCGCACGACGTCGACGCGCCTGAACGCCACGCGCTCATTCGCGCCCAGCACCGCCACCTGCGGCCCCTGCTTGCGCAGCATCAGGGCGCTGGCAGGAATCTGCAGGCTGTTCTGGCTGGCGGCCAGGTTGAACGTGACGTTGGCGTAAGATCCCGGCAGCAGCAGGCGCTGCCGGTTGTCGACATCCATCTGGATCAGCACCGTGCCGGACGATTCGTTGACCGAGCGCGCATTGCCCACGTACTTGGCGCGGAAGGATTGGCCCGGATGCTCGGGCACCGAGAACTGCACGGCCGAGCCCGCCTGGATCCGATCCGCATAGGCTTGGGGCACGCTCACGTACAGGCGCAGGCGGTGGATGTCGGCGACGCGGAAGAGTTCATGCCCCGACTGTTCGCCGGCATTGATCAGGGCGCCGATATCGGTGTTGCGCGCCGTGACCAGGCCGTCGAACGGCGCCGTGATGCGACGGAACGATTGCATGGCCAGCAAGCGCTTCACATTGGCCTGCGCGGCATCGACGATGGTTTTCTTGGCCGCGAAGTCGCCGGTCTTTTCGTCGACCTCCTGGCGCGAGACGGAATCGTTCTCCAACTGCGACTGCCAGCGGCGCGCCGTGATCTCCGAGAGCTTTTCGTTGGCGCGCGCCGTGGCCAGGTTCGCCTGCGCCTGCGCGAGCTGCTCGTCCAGGTCCGGCGTCTCGATCTCGGCCAGCAGCTGGCCGGCCCTGACCGGCTCGCCGATGTCCAGCACCCAGCGCTTCACATAGCCGCTGACGCGCGCATAGACCAGCGCGGAGTTGAAGGCCTCCAGCGTGCCCGGCAAGACCAGCGGCTCGGCCTCGTGCGGCGCCTCGATCCGGATCAGGGCAACGCTTTGGACGGCGCGCTGCTGGTCGGACAGGGCCAGGGCCTTTTCGTCCTTGTAGCGTCCGGTCAAGCCGCCGACGGCCAGGCCGAGAAATGCGGCAGCGATGACCGCCCCAATGGTCTTGGTGCCCTGTGGCGCCTTCGCGCCGATGGGCGCATGAATGTCGTCACTGCTCACTTGAGTCTCCAAGATCGGTCGCCGGTGCGGGTTCGTGCACGTGCTTGCCATGAATCATGCTGAAAAGAATCGGAACCAGGAACAGCGTGGCGCAGGTGGCCGCGATCAGCCCGCCGATCACGGCCCGGCCCAGCGGCGCGTTCTGCTCCCCGCCCTCGCCCAGTCCCAGGGCCATGGGCGCCATGCCGATGATCATGGCCAGCGCCGTCATCAGCACCGGGCGGAACCGCGTGAAGCCGGCTTCCAGCGCGGCGCGCACGGCGTCCCCGACATGGGTCAGGCGCTCGCGCGCAAAGCTCACGACCAGGATGCTGTTGGCCGTGGCCACGCCCATGCACATGATGGCCCCGGTCAGGGCCGGCACCGACAAGGAGGTGTGGGTCGCGAACAGCATCCAGACAATGCCCGCCAAGGCCGCCGGCAGGCCCATCACGATGATGAACGGATCGCTCCACGACTGGAAATTCACCACGATCAGCAGATAGATCAGCACGATGGCGGCGAGCAGGCCGAACAGCAGGCCCGAGAACGCGGAGTTCATCGTCTGCACCTGGCCGCGCAGGCTGATCACGGCGCCCTTGGGCCGCTCCTTTTCATGCGCCTTCAAGACTTTCTCTATGCCGTTCGCCACGGCGCCGAGGTCCATGCCTTCGGGCGTCGCGAAAATGTCGACCACCGGCTGCACGGCGTAATGCGAAACCACCGCCGACGCGTTGGTTCGGCGCACCGTGGCCAGGCCGCCCAGGATCTGGCCGGTCTTGCCGTCGCCGTGCACGGTGGAACCGGTGATGGGCACGTTCTCCAGGTCGGACAGGCTCTGGATCCGGTAGTCGGGCGACTGCGCCACGATAGGGTAGGACACGCCGTTGGCCTTGTTGAGCCAGAACGAAGGCGCCACCTGCCCGCTGCCCGCCATGGTGACGACCAGGCTGTTGGTGACGTCGCGCTCGGTCACGCCCACGCGCGCCGCCTGCACGCGGTCGACATCGACCAGCAGTTGCGGGTAGTTGTCGGCCTGCTGGATGCGCGCGTCGGCCACGCCGGTGACCCGGTTGATGTCGTGCAGCAGGGCCTTGGCATAGGCCATGTTGGCCGCGCCGTCGGGCCCCATCACCTGCACGTCGATGGGCGCGGGGGCGCCGAAGTTCAGAATCTGGCTGATGATGTCGGCCGGCAGGAACGAGAAAGTCACGCCGGGAAACGCCGCAGGCAAGGCCTGGCGCAGGGTCCGCACATAATTCTCGGTAGGACGATGGCCTTCGTTCAGGCTGATCAGGATGTCGCCGTCCTGCGGGCCGATGGTGCCGGTGTTGCTGTACACCAGGTTGATGCCGCTGACGGTCAGGCCGATGTTGTCGACGATGCTGCCGATCTCCGCTGCAGGCAGCGCCTTGCGTATGGTCGACTCCACCTCGTCGAACACGCGCGCGGTCTCGTCGATGCGCGTGCCGATGGGCGCGCGGACGTGAATCTTGATCTGCCCCGCGTCGACGGCGGGGAAGAAATCGCGGCCGAGCCAGGGCACCAGCGCGAGGCTCAGCAGCACGACGCCCAGAAAGCCCGCCACGAAGGTCCGGCGCCGCGTCATGGCCAGGGTCAGCAGGCCGTAGTAGCCATGCCGGATGCCGCCGAACACGCGCTCGAACGCGTGCTGAAAGCGGATCAAGGGATTGCGCGGATGCGCCGCCACAGGGTGCAGGTGCGAACGCACCGGCTCCTTGCCGACTACCCCGCCCGTCGAAGGATGATGGGGCCTGAGCAGGTAGGCCGCCATGGTCGGTACCAAGGTCCGCGACAGGCAGAACGACGCGATCATCGCGAACATCACCGCTTCGGCCATGGGCACAAACAGGTAGTGCGCCACGCCGTCCAGGAAAAACATGGGCACGAACACGATGCAAATGCACAGCAGCGACACAAAAGCCGGCGTGACGATCTGGTGCGCGCCATCAAGAATGGCCGTCTTGACCTCCTTGCCCTGCTCCAGGTGCCAGTTGATGTTCTCGATGGTCACCGTCGCATCGTCGACCAGGATGCCGACCGCCAGCGCCAGGCCGCCCAAGGTCATGATGTTGAGCGTCTCGCCGAGCGCCGACAGGGCCGCGATGGAGGCCAGGATCGCCAGCGGGATCGAGGCGGCGATGATCACCGTCGAGCGCCAGCTGCCGAGGAACAAAAGAATCATGAGACTCGTCAGCGCCGCGGCGATCACCGCCTCGCGCGCCACGCCCGACACCGCGGCCTTCACGAACAGCGATTGATCGCCGATCGTCACCAGCTTGACGGCGGCAGGCAGCGTTTCCTCGAGCCGCGGCAGCAGCGCCCGGGTCTTGGCAACGATGTCCAGCGTCGAGGCCGCGCCGCTCTTCAATATGGTCATGAGCACCGAGCGGCCGCCGTCCACGCGCACCACATTGGTCTGCGGCGGATTGCCGTCGCGCACGGTCGCGACGTCGCTCAGGTACACCACCTTGTTGTCGACCACCTTGACGGGAATCTTGCTCAGCTCGGCAAACGCATCCGGGCTGTTGTTGAGCTTGACGCTGTACTCGAACTTGCCGATCTTTTGCGTGCCAACCGGGATGATCTGGTTCTGTGCCGCCAGCGCCGTCTCGACGTCCTGGGCCGACAGGTGCGTGGCCTGCAGCGCCTGCTGGTTCAGGTCGATCTGGATCTGGCGCACCTTGCCGCCATAGGGCGAAGGCACGGCGGTGCCCGGCACGGTGGCGAGCTGCGGCCGGATGAAGTTCTGGCCGAAGTCGAACAGCTTCTGCTCCGACACGCCCGCACCCGACAGCGCCAGCTGCAGGATGGGCACGGTCGAGGCGTTGTAGTTGAGGATCAGCGGCGGCGTGATGCCGGGCGGCATCTGCTTGAGCACCGTCTGCGAGATCGAGGTCACCTGCGCCGTCGCGGTACGGATGTCCACATTGGGTTGGAAGTAGATCTTGACGATGCCGTAACCGGGCAGCGACTGCGATTCGATGTGCTCGATGTCGTTGACGGTAGAGCTGAGCGAGCGTTCGTAGTAGTAGACGATGCGCCCCGCCATGTCCTCGGGCTGCAGGCCCGTGTACGACCAGACCGCGCTGATCACCGGGATCCTGATGTCGGGAAAGATGTCGGTCGGCGACTTCAGCGCCGCGAGCGGGCCGAAGATCAGGATCAGCAGCGCCAGAACGCTGAAGGTATAGGGGCGCTTCAGCGCGATGCGAACCAACCAGATCATGAGGCCTCTTCAGAATGTGAAACGGCATTGGATGCCGAATCCGCTGGGCCGGATGCTAGAGCGTGCGCCTGAGTTTCCCTAATTAATTCTTTGTCATCTTGGGTCGTGCCGAAGACAACAAAGCCCCCTTGCCGCTTGCGGCAAGGGGGCTTCCAAGACTCAGATCAGCAGGTGATCAGAAGCGGTGGCGAATGCCGACAGCGGTGATGTAGTTGTGGCTGTAAACCGTGGCAACCGGGGGGTTGTACTGGTCGCCGGAGTACTTGGAGTACATCAGACCGCCATACACGTCCGTGCGCTTGCTCAGGCTGTAATCCAGCAGGACCGAGGCCGAGTAGATATTGCCGTCATGCTGACCCAGGTCCGACGAGGCGTTGGCACGCTGGTCGTAGAAGCCAGCCGACAGGTTCAGGTTCGAGGCCACGTTGTAGTCGCCACCAATCCAGATCACGTCGGTCGATTGGTCGGCCTTGGCGAAATCAACCGTATTCGGGTTGCCCACGGTCAGGCCGTAATAGTTGCCCACAACGCCCACATTACCGTTGAGCGAATTGGAGGGCTTGGACAGGGTGTAGCGCTCCCAGCCAGCCTTCAGGTTGAAGCCTTCGACGGTGTAGCGGCCTGCCAGCATCCACGCCTTGGTGTCGTAGTTGGTCAGGTTGACGTCGCCAACGATGGCGCTGGTGCCGGCCTTCAGCGCGTCGTAGAAGCCTTGGTAAGCGAACTGCACACCAAAGGTTTCTTCTTCGTAACCCACGCTCACGCCATAGCCCGACTGCGTCTTGTTGCTGCCGGCCACGCCGCCCAGCTTCACGAAGCCGCCGAAGTTGAACTTGTCGATCTTGTTGCCATACTTGATGCTGCCGTCCATACGGGTGTCTTCCGACACGCCGCCGCCGCCGCCGATGGTGCCCGAGAAGCCCAGGGGCGAGAACAGTTGAGCAGCTTGCACCGGGTCATACTTGACAACGATGTCGAAAATCGAGGCATAGTTGCGGCCGAACTGGATCGAGCCCAAGTCCTTGTCCGACAAGCCAACGAAGGCCTGACGGTTGAACAGCTGACCGTCGATCGAAGAGTTGGCGCTGGCAGTACCCGTGCCGGCGGGGGCGCCGGAATTGCGCGCAAGAGCGGCGCCGGCGTTGCTCAGTTGGCCGGTCGGCAAATTGATACCCGACTCCAGCGTGAAGAAGGCCTTCATGCCGCCACCCAGATCCTCAACACCCTTGACACCCCAACGCGAGGGCGAAATGCCGCCGTTGAACATACCGTTGACGCTGTTGGGCACCGAAGTTTTGACGGCCGACACGGGGTTGACGCTGGCGGGGAAGGAAGGATCCACGCTCAGCGAGTGCTCGACATGACCCACGGCCACGTCAGCAATGCCATAGAACGTGACGCTGGATTCTTGAGCCTGGGCGGCAGCCACCGCGGCCACAGCGGCCAGGGCAATCAGGGATTTTTTCATTAGGAGAACTCCTGTTTATTACAAATATGACGGCAAGCCGCCTTCAAAGCATGATCTTCGTTGCGATTTGTGACTGCGAGGTTACAAGCCCCCGCCGCATCGCATGACGTTGTAATCATGCAACCGAAGCCTCCGACGGCCTGCAAACGACGCCTTTGAAGCTGGGGGGCGACTGAACAGCGCCGAACTCCAAAGCGAGGCCATGCATCGGAACTTCACAAAACGAAACACCACAACATGGAACGGGCTGAAGTATGCCGCTGGAATCCTCTTTCAAGCCCCGTCTGTTGTGTCAGCGCATCATTTCATTCGTACTTATCCGGACAGACGGCATTTAAGTACGAACCTTCACGAATCAAGCAATTTGTTGCAATGCTGTAACTTTTGCAGCTTAGGGCGGGCGCAGGGACGCGCAGCCCCCCTCGGCTAGTTCCTGATCAAGCACCAGCCATTGACAAGGAGAACTGCCGGCCCTCAAGGCTCGCCACAAGCATGCGTGATAATAATTCTCATTTGCATACAATTCATGCGCCTGGTCCGCGGGATTCACCCGACCCGAGAAGCCAAGAAATCATGTTGATTCACCTCCAGAAAATATTGTCCGGCCAGCAAGTACAGCTCGTACGCGGCAAGCTTGAAGCCGCCGACGCGCCATGGGTCGATGGCCGCGTCACGGCCGGCTTTCAAGGCGCCCCGGTCAAGTTCAATCAACAGATCGACGAACTCTCCTCGCTTGCGGGCGAGCTGGGCGACCTGATCCTGGCCCAACTCGAGCGCCATCCACGGTTCATTTCGGCCTGCCTGCCGCTGGTGGTCTATCCACCCATGTTCAATCGTTACGGCGAGGGCATGGCCTTCGGCAGTCATGTGGACGGTTCGATCCGCATCGTGCCTGGCAATGGACGGCGCCTGCGCACGGACATCTCGGCCACACTGTTCCTGGCCGAACCGGGTGAATACGACGGCGGCGAGTTGCAAATCGACGATGCCTACGGCATGCACAGCGTCAAGCTTGCCGCAGGCGACATGGTCGTCTATCCGGCTTCGAGCCTGCACCGCGTCACGCCGGTCACACGCGGCACACGCATGGCCAGCTTCTTCTGGATCCAGAGCATGGTCCGTGACGACGCCCAGCGTGCACTGCTGTTCGACATGGACAACGCGATCCAGACCCTGAACCGGACAGGCGCCGACGAGTCAGCGCGCACGGCCTTGGTGGGCAACTACCACAACCTCGTGCGCATGTGGGGGGAGACATGATGACCCTCCTGCTCAACCCCAAGCACAAGGGCTTCCTGCCGCCGGCATGGCGTCATGGCGCCTTCCTCAAGTGGCTCAAGCGCACACATGCCTGGCTCGGTCTGTGGGGTGCCGCACTCGGCCTGCTGTTCGGTATCTCCGGCTTCGTGCTGAACCATCGCGCGCAAATGAAGATCAACGTCGTCACGCCTGTCGAAAGCTCGGTACAGGTCGACTTGCCCGATGCAGCCAAGGCCGACCCCGATGCGCTGGCAGGCTGGTTCGCCGACTACACCGGCATCACCGCCCATCAGCGTCTGCGAAAGCAGCGCGCCAAGACCGTGGTCTGGAACGACCGCCCGGTGCAAAAGCCGGAGGAATGGAGCGTCTCCCTCTCGCGCCCCGACCTCGAGGTTTCGGCCGTCTACACGGTGGGCAACCGTTACGTCGACGTCAAGCGCAGCGAGCAAAACCTCTGGGGCATCCTCGCGCGCCTTCACAAAGGCGAAGGCGTGGGCATGGGCTGGATTCTGCTGGTGGACACCCTGGCCGGCGCCCTGGTCATGCTTTGCCTGACCGGCTTCCTGCTCTGGTCGCACCTGCATGGTCCGCGCCTCGCGGCACTGGGGCTGATCGCAGCCGTCGTGTCCTGGGGCTGGTATGCCATGGCGTGAACGCCAAGGCGGCTCGGCCTGGCACGGCCGGCGTTAGGGCGTATTCGCCGGCCTCGCAGGTTTGGGCATGGCGCGCATCCAGTGCGCCGGGCGCCTGGCGCCTGGCTCGACGCCAGGTCACGCCAAGCCAGAGCCCCCAACGCCACGCACTTTCCTTTCCGCCCCCCCCGAGTTGACGGATTTGCAACATGGGTTGATTTCATGATTTTTGCAAATGATAATGATTCTCATTTAAGATATTGCATCGCGATCGAAACGCAACAGCGTCGATCCACTCCCCCTGCCCTATTGCCAAAACAAAAACCAATGCAACGCCTGTCCCCTCTCCCCGTCGCGATTCTTGCCGCCATTGCAAGCTCGGCCCACGCTGACACCCCTTCCGACTCCGTCTCGCAGGCCCCAAGCCTGCCCTTGGTGAGTGTCACCGGCACCTTGGACAACTCCAACTATCAGTCCTCGATGTCGAGCGTGGGCGCCAAGACGCCGCAGGCCCTGCGCGACATCCCGCAAACGATCAATGTCGTGGACAAGCAATTGATGCAGGCCCAGGGCGCCGCATCGCTGCCGGATGCGCTGCGGAACGTGCCCGGCATCACCATCGGCGGCGCCGAAGGAGGCCAGATCGGCAACAACATCAACCTGCGCGGCTTCACGGCACGTACTGATATCTACCTCGACGGCTTTCGCGACCGTGGCCAGTACTACCGCGACCTCTTCGATCTCGAGCAGGTCGAGGTCTTGCAGGGACCATCGTCCATGCTGTTTGGGCGCGGTTCGACTGGCGGCGTGATCAACCAGGAAACCAAGCAAGCCCGCCTGGTCGACGCAATCGAGCTCTCGGCAACGGTCGGCAGCGACGGCCGCGTACGCACCACGCTCGATGACAGCACCCGGCTGTCCAGCACCGCTGCCGTACGCATCAACATGTTCGCGCAGGACTTGAAAACCACCCGCGACGTGATGCAGAACAAGGACTTCGGCGTCGCACCCACCCTGCGCCTGGGCATCGGCACGCCCACCGAGATCACGCTCTCGGCCCTCCTGCAGCACAACAGCGACATGCCCGACTATGGCGTGCAATCGTTGAACGGACAGCCGGTCACAGCCCGTCCCGACACGTTCTATGGCCTGGCATCGGACCTGACCACGCAAGACGTCGCCATGCTGAACGGCGTGGTCAAGCATGTCTTCAACGACACCTGGACCCTGCGCAACCAGACCCAGTTCAATCGTTACACCACCAACGCGCAAGAAACCGCGGCCCATGCGCTTTCCACGACGAATTCGGTCGCCGGCCTGATCACGCCGCCCGCATTCGGCAACTACAACCCTGCGCAACTGTGGGTGGAATTGCAAAGCCACGACCGCAACATCGTCGACACCAGCCTGGACAACCAGACCGACCTGATCGGCAAATTCAGCACCGGTCCGATCACGCATGAACTGATCCTGGGTGCCGAGTTCGGCCACGACACCTACCAAAACCAGTCGATCAACCGCACCGGCGCCGGCCTGCCCAGCGGTTATGTGGGTTTCGTTTCGCTTGAAAATCCGAGCGACGCCCCGCCCTCGACGATCAGGACCTCTTACGGCAACCTGGCCAAGTCGAGCGCCAACTCGATGGGTTTCTACGCCAACGACACCATAGTCCTGACAGAGCAATGGAAGTTCGTTACCGGCCTGCGCTGGGACCGCTTCAACGCTCAAATCAACAACACTGTGAGCCTGCCGTCAAATGCCGCGCAGCGCACCAGCTTTACGAGCTTGCGAGAAGGTCTGCTCTACCAGCCGACCGAGGAACAGTCCTATTACCTCTCCTACGGCACGTCCTTCGACCCGCTGCTGGAGCAGATGACCTTCACCAACGGCACGCAAGGCCTGCCTCCGACCAAGACGCGCTCGTTTGAAGGCGGCGGCAAATGGGATCTGCTGAACGACAGGCTGTCCTTGACCTTCGCAGCCTTCAACGAGCGACAGGACAATGTCTACAGCGTCTCGAACGGCGAATACACCGCCGCCGGCAGCTGGCTGATCAAGGGTGTAACGTTCGGAGCGGTCGGCCACCTGACCGACAGGCTGCAGATTTCGAGCGGCTACATGCATCTGGACGCGCATGTGTACGGCACGACCGACGGCACCGACGGCAGCATCCCCGCCAACACGCCCAAGACCACTTTCAACCTGTGGACCACCTACGCCCCCGTCAAGGATTGGGAAGTGGGCGGCGGCGCGTTCTACGTGTCACAACGCTATGTCGCAGATTCAGGCATCAGCGCCAACCTGCCGCAGGGGAACATTGACCGTGTCTCGGTGCCTGGCTACACGCGCATCGATGCCACCGCGGCCTATCACCAACCGAAGTACGACATCCGCCTGAACCTGATGAATCTGACGAACACAACGTACTACGACGCGCTGATCCCGTCAGATGGAGGGCGTTCGGTGCCTGGAATCGGTCGCACCGTCGTCCTGACCGGGACCTACCGCTTTTAGGCGCGTCCCTGCGCATCACTTCATTCGTACGGGTCCGAACAGACAGTATTTGAATATGCATACTCACAAATCGAGCAAATTTTTTTGCAGCGCAGCATTTTTGGAGCTTACAATCCGCATACCGTGAAGACGGATGCTCTGAATGCTCTTCTTCACACCGTTTGTCTCCTCCACCCCTAGGTGGATTCAGCCTGAGGCCTCGCGGCCTCGGGCTTTTTTTTGCCGTTTTTCGCCCTTGTCCACTGACTTATGATGGTGCAACGCAAAAAAATTGATGGAGAACCCGCATGCCCGGCCCTGGCACCTCGCGATCCAAGACCTCCTCTCAAACAGCCAAGGCGGCAAAAACGGTCAAACCGGCGCTGATTCACTCAGCCAACAGCTATCTGCAGCGCATCCTCAACGCCAAGGTCTACGACGTGGCGCACGAAACGCCGCTTGACCCTGCGCGCAACCTCTCCAAGCGCCTGGGCAACAAGATCTATCTCAAGCGCGAGGACACGCAGCCCGTTTTCAGCTTCAAGCTGCGCGGCGCCTACAACAAGATGGCCCACCTGACGGCCGAGCAGCTGCAGCGCGGCGTCATCTGCGCTTCCGCAGGCAACCATGCGCAAGGCGTTGCGCTGTCTGCCCGCAAGCTGAACTGCCGTGCCGTGATCGTGATGCCGGTGACCACGCCGACGGTCAAGATCAACGCCGTCGCCGCACTCGGCGGCGAAGTGGTGCTGCACGGCGACAGCTACAGCGATGCCTATGTGCACGCCCTCACCCTGGAACAGGAACAAGGCCTGAGCTTCGTCCATCCTTTCGACGATCCCGACGTGATCGCCGGCCAGGGCACCATCGCAATGGAGATCCTGCGCCAGCACCAGGGCCCGCTGGACGCCGTGTTCGTGGCGATCGGCGGCGGCGGGCTGATCTCGGGCGTGGCCGCCTACATCAAGGCGGTGCGCCCCGGCATCAAGGTGATCGGCGTACAGACCACCGACTCCGATGCCATGGCACGCTCGGTGCGCGCCGGCAAGCGCCTGCCGCTGAACGATGTCGGCCTGTTCTCGGACGGCACGGCGGTCAAGCTGGTCGGCGAGGAAACCTTCCGCATCACGAAGACCCTGGTGGACGATTTCGTCATCGTCGACACCGACGCCGTCTGCGCGGCCATCAAGGACGTCTTCGAGGACACCCGCAGCATCCTGGAACCCTCGGGCGCCCTGGGCGTGGCCGCCATCAAGCAGTACATCGCCACGCACGGCTGCAAGGGGCAGCAGTTCGTCGCCATCACCTGCGGCGCCAACATGAACTTCGACCGGCTGCGCTTCGTGGCCGAACGCGCCGAAGTCGGCGAACACCGCGAGGCCGTGTTCGCCGTGACGATTCCCGAAGAGCGCGGTAGCTTCAAGCGCTTTTGCGAGCTGCTGGGTCCGCGCAGCGTGACCGAGTTCAATTACCGCATCTCGGACGCGGCCCAGGCGCATGTCTTCGTCGGCGTGGCCACGCACAAGCGCGAAGAAGCCGGCAAGCTCAGCAAGCTGTTCAGCAAGCACGGTTTCGAGAATGTGGACCTGACCGACGACGAGTTGGCCAAGCAGCACGTGCGGCACATGGTCGGCGGCCGATCGGACCTGGCCCGCGACGAGCGCCTGTTCCGCTTCATCTTCCCCGAGCGCCCCGGCGCGCTGATGCGCTTCCTGTCCAGCATGCACCCGGACTGGAACATCAGCCTGTTCCACTACCGCAACCAGGGCGCCGACTACGGCCGCATCCTCGTCGGCCTGCAGGTCCCCAAGCGCGACGCCGCCGCCTTCAAGCAGTTCATCGAATCGCTCAACTACCCCTGCGTCGAGGAAACCGACAACCCGGTCTACCGCCTGTTCCTGCGCTGAAGGCCCAAGCGCGCCTAGACAGGAAGGGACGCGGGAAAGGGAAACCGTTGATGCCGGCGCAGACCTGTTGCCGGCACAATCGCCGTCGTTTCAGATCTTTCCCTCATGAGCATTCACCAATCGCTGATCTCCCCGACCGCCAACCCTGAGCTGGAAAAGGCGCTGCGCACCCGGGTGGAACGGCGGGTCGCGCTGTCGGGCGGACTTGGTCAGCTGGAGCCCTTGGCGGTTCGGCTGGGCCTGATCCAGAACACGCTGACGCCGCGATTTCGCGATCCCGCCATGGTGCTGTTCGCCGGCGACCACGGCCTGGCCGTCGATGGCCTGGCCCTGCTCTGGGGCCGCAGCACGCGCGACTACGTGCAGCTGGCCCTGCAAAACCGCCTGCCCTGCGCCGTGTTCGCGCGCATCCAGGGCTTGCAGCTGACCGTGGTCGACTGCGGTGTCGCGGAAGCACTGAGCGCGCACCCGCGCCTGCTGGCGCGCAAGATCGCGCACGGCACGCGCAATTCGCGTGTCGGCGCGGCCATGAGCCTTGAACAGGCGCATGCAGCCGTGCGGGTGGGCATGGAAATCGTCGACGGCCTGAGCGGCAATGTGCTGGCCTGCGCCGGCATCGGCCAGGGCGCCGCGGAGGCGGGGGCCTTGGTCATGTCGGGCCTGAGCGGCGAGCCCGTGCGCGACTTCATCATCTCCGGGCCCGACATGGCCGACGACGATCTGGCGCATCTGCTGGTGGTCTTGCAAGGCGCGCAAGCACGCCACCGCGACACGCAGGACCCCATGGACACCCTGGCCGCGTTCGGCGGCTATGAAATCGCGATGATGGTCGGCGCGATGCTGGTGGCTGCAAGCAAGCGCAAGCTGATCATCGTCGACGGCATGGCGGCCTGCGCGGCCCTCAAGGTCGCCTCGATGATTGCGGCCCCGGTGACCGACTACGCCGTGTTCTGCCGCAGCACCATGCACGCGGGGCTGGACATGGCGATGGCGCAGTTCCATGCCACCGCCCTGGTCGACCTGGGCATGGATTGCGCCGACGGCGCCGGCGCCGCCCTGGCTTGGCCGTTCATCCGTGCCGCCTCGGCCCTGTTGACCGAACTGCACGACACCGCGGAAATGCTGCCGCAGCCTGACTTCGTGCCCTCGGGATCGGCCTTCATGCACACGGAACCGAACGCCTTGTCGACCCGCTCGGGCATGGGCATGACCGGCGGCGAGGACCTGGACGAGACCTGAAGGCGCTCGCCTCAGCCGATCTGGCCTGGCAAAGGCTGCAGCGCGGGCGCGCCTGCCGGCCGGATGTTCCTGGGCGCCGACCAAACGCCTGAGGCCGTCGGCCCCGGAGTGGCGCCGACTTCAAGCGGCGAGACCGGCAAGGGCATGCCGGGCGCCACGCTCGCGGCGATGCCGCCCGGTGGCGACTGGACCGGCAGGCCCGGCTGCGGCGCAGCCTGCGCCACCGGCAGACTGCCTGTTGCAGGCACCGGCGCGGCAACGAGATTCAAGGTGAAACGCGTGCGCCCCGCCGACCCCAGAGTCGCCGAACGCGCATCCAGCGAGAGCAATTGAACGTCGTGGTCAAGGCGGCCGCCCACGCGCACCGGAAGCGGCGGCGCGCCATCGACCGAGATCAGCGCGACGCCCTCAGTCTCGTGGCCTGCCAGGCCCGCCTTGGGCGACACCACGCCCAGGAGCTTGTAGCGGCTGTCGGCGGCCTGGATCTGAGGCGCCTGGGCGGCGCCCAGCAGGCGAGACCAATCCGTGCCGGCCGGACCGCCGGCGTGGGCCAACGCCATGCCAGCAGGCGCTGGAATCGACGCGGGCAGCAGTTTCAAGGCCCAGGCCACCGCGCTGAACGCCAACAAGGCCCAAACGAGAAAGGTGAAGATTCGTGCACGCATGCATTGATTATGATTCATGCTTCCTTCCAGATCGCCCCGGACGACCTCAGGCATGCCGACCGCCAAACCCTCTCTTCATTCGCTGCGCCGCGCGCGCGGCTTCACCCTGATCGAATTGCTGGTGGTGCTGGTCATCATCGGCGTACTGGCGGCGCTGATCGTGCCCAATGTGCTGAACAAGGCGGACGACGCGCGGGTCGTCGCCGCCCGGGCCGATGTCGGCAACCTGATGCAGGCGCTCAAGATGTACAAGCTGGACAACCAGCGCTACCCGACCGCCGAACAAGGCCTGGACGCGCTGGTGCACAAACCCGGCAGCGGCCCCGCGCCCATCAACTGGCACGGCCCCTATCTGGAAAAGCTGCCCAATGACCCTTGGGGCAATCCTTATCAGTACGCCAATCCCGGCATCAAGGGCGAAATCGACGTCTTCAGCTATGGCGCCGACGGCAAGCCAGGTGGCGAGGGCAATGACGCCGACATCGGGTCCTGGCAATAAGCCGTCTTGCGGTCTTGCCGTGCACACGCCGCCCATAGCGCCAGCGCGGTCGCAACGAGCAAGAGCTGGCGGCTTCACGCTGATCGAGCTGCTGGTGGTGGTGGCGCTGGTCGCCATTGCCAGCGCCGCGGCAAGCCTGGCCTTGCGCGATGCCGACGCCTCACTGCTGGACCAGGAAGCCGAACGCCTGGGCGCGCTGTTCGAGAGCGCTCGCGCGCAGTCGCGCATCAGCGGCCAGGCCGTGGCCTGGGTGCCGCTGGACAACGCCGCCGAAGACCAGTTCCGATTCCTGGGCCTGCCTGCCGGCGCGCCCCTGCCGCATCGCTGGCTCAAGGCCGACGTCCATGTGGACCTGGGTTCGCAGCGTATGGTGCAGCTGGGCCCCGAACCGCTGATTCCGGCGCAAAGCCTGGTGCTCAGCCTGGGCGCGCAAAAACGCGTGCTGCGCACCGACGGCCTGGGGCCTTTTGCGGTCGACGACAGCGCCCAGGAGCCCTGATGCGCAGCGCCTCGACGCAGTCCGGCTTCACGCTGATTGAAGTGTTGGTGGCGCTGGCCGTCGTCGCCATCACGCTGGCCGCAGGCGTGAAGGCCTCGGGCGCCCTGGGCCAGAGCGCGGACCGCCTGCAGCAGATGACGGCCGCGCAATGGTGTGCTGAAAACCAGCTCACCGACCTGCGCCTGACACGCCAGTTCCCCGGCATCGGCAGTTCCGATTTCAGCTGCGACCAGCTGGGCCGGCATTTCGCAGGCCGCCTGGACGTGCAGGGCACGCCGAACCCGAACTTCGTTCGCGTCGACGCCGTCGTCAGCGACGACCATGGGCAGCGCCTGCTGCAGATCTCGACCGTGCTGGGGCGCAACTGATGCCAACGCCCGCCCCTCGTCCATCCCACGGCTTCACCTTGGTGGAGGTACTGGTCGCGCTGGTCGTGATGGCCGTGATGGCCGTGATGGCCTGGCGCGGGGTCGACGCCATGGTGCGCAGCCGCGACGTCAGCCAGTCGAGCATCGAAGCCACCGCCCGGCTGCAGACCGTGATGGCGCAGCTGCAGCAGGACCTGTCGCAGCTTTACGACCCGCAGCTCGACCGGCTGCCGGCCATCAGCTTCGACGGCTCGACCCTGCGCATCGTGCGCCAGCGCAGCGAAGGCGCCACGCTGGTGGCCTGGTCCGTCCGCGGCGGCAACCTGATCCGCTGGGAATCTCCCCTGAACAGCACCAGCAACGCACTGCTGAACGCCATGCAGCTCAGCCAGCAGGCGCTGGACCAGCCCTCGGCGCAGCGCCTGCAAGCCTTGAGTGGCGCGGCCGGCTGGCAGGTGCTGTTATTCCGCGGCAGCACCTGGAGCAACGCCCAGTCCAGCGACGACCTGATGAGCACCACGGTCAACACCACGGTGTCCGCGGCCAGCACGGCAGCATCGGCCGCATCCGGTGCCTCCGGCACATCCAGCACATCCGTCGAGAGCACGGAGAGCACCGTCACCGTCACCCGCGCGCTGCCCACTGGCCTCTACATCAAGCTGGACTTTGCGCCGGACAGCGGCCAGGGCGGCTCGGTCGAGCGCAAGTTCATGCTGGGGCCGCAGCCATGAAGCCGCGCATGACGCCCAGCCGACACGCACCGCGGGCCCGTCAACGCGGCGCGGCGCTGCTGACGGCGCTGGTGATCGTCACGCTGGTGCTGTCCCTGAGCGCCGCCATGGTGTGGCGCCAGTACCGTTCGGTGGAAATCGAGGCCGCCGACCGCGCCCGCGTGCAAGCCGACTGGATCCTGCTCGGCGCGCTCGACTATGCGCGCCTGATCCTGCGCGAGGACGCGCGCGCCAACCAGACCACGCCCATCGACGATCTCGGCGAAGTCTGGGCCGTGCCCCTGGCCGAAACCAAGCTCTCGACCTTCCTGGCCGCCGACCAGGACCACAACAGCGACGACAGCGGCCCGCAGGCCTATCTGTCGGGCCAGATCAGCGACGCGCAATCGCGCTACAACCTGCGCAACCTGATCAGCACCAGCGGCGGCAGGACCGGCGCCGATCCGGCCGAGGTGCAGGTGCTGCAGCGCATCTTCGACAACATCGGGGTCGCGCCCGCGCTGGCCACGCAGATCGCCACGCAGGTCGGCGCCGTCGGCTTCGGCCGCAGCGGCTCGGACGCCGGGCTGAACCTGCAGTCCATCGACCAGCTCGGCTGGCTGGGCCTGAGTCCGGCCTTGATCGAGCAGCTGCGCCCCTACGTGGTGATGCTGCCGCAGGCCACGCCGGTCAACATCAACACGGCGCCGCGCGAAGTGCTGGCGGCGCTGGCGGACGGCATGGACCTGGCCGCCGCCACCCGGCTGGTGCAGACCCGCGTCACGCAGCCCTTTCACAGCCTGGACGCGGCCAAGACGCTGCTGCCAGCCAACGTCAGCTTCAGCAGCACGCGCGCCGCCGTCATGTCGAGCTATTTCTTTGTTGACGGACGCCTGCGCATGGAGGGCCAGGTGATGCAGCAGCGCTCGCTGGTCCAGCGCAATGGCTTGAACATGGTGGTCCTGGCCCGGGACCGGGTCAACCCTGCCCCGCCCTGAGCTTTACGCCGCGTACACGTCGCCCTCCTAGAATGGCCGCCACTTCTGCCCCACCATGAATTCAACCCTGATCCTCTATTTGCCCCCCAGGCCGCATGTGCGCAGCCTCGGACAGGCGCATGCATCGGCGGGTCCCGATCCGGACCTGAAGGTCGATTTTGTCTTCAGCGCCAATGGCCAGGGCGTCAGCAGGCAGGGCAGCTGCAGGCTGAGCGAATTGCACACCGAATCGCCCCGCGCGGACCAGGTCATCGCCGTGCCCGCGGCCAGCGACCTGGCCTGGCTGCGACTGACTCTGCCGCGCGCCAATCCCCAGCAACTGCGCGCCGCGTTGGCGGGGCAGCTGGAAGAATCGCTGCTCGACGAGCCCGAATCGCTGCACTTCGCGCTCGCCCCCGATGCCAAGCCCGGCGAATCCGCCTGGGTGTGCTGCATGAACAAGGCCTGGCTGACGCACTGGCTGACCGCGCTCGAGCAGGCGCAGGCGGGGGTCGACAAGCTCGCACCGCTGTTCTGGCCTCTTGACGAGGCCGCCAAGGCCAGCGGCCATTTCCACAAGGCTGCCGACGAAACCCTGCACCTGACCCTGAGCGGCAGCCACGGCGTGGCGAGCCTGCCGCTGCATGGCGAACTGGCCCGCCAACTGGTTCAGGCACAGGTCCAGGCCGGCGACCCGGACCAGGCCGCCTGGAGCGCCGAGCCCGCGGCGGCAGAGGCGGCCTCGGCCTGGCTGGATCACCGTGTCGACGTCGTCTCGGCCAGTGCGCTGGCACTGCGCGCCATGGCCTGCCCCTGGAACCTGCTGCAATTCGACCTGGCGCCGCGCACGCGCGGCCTGCGCGCCGTGCGGCGCGCATTCCAGGGCTTCATGGCGCCGGCCTGGCGTCCCGTGCGCTTCGGCTTGATCACGCTGCTGGCCGTGCAGGTGCTGGGCCTGAACCTGTACGCCTGGCAGCAACGCCACGCGCTGCGCTCGCGCCAGCACGCCATCGAGGCCGTGCTCACCGACACCTTCCCGCAGGTCCGCGCGGTGCTGGACGCGCCGGTGCAGATGCAGCGCGAAATGGAGCGCCTGCGCGCCGCCAGCGGCCGCGCCGGAGACGACGACCTGGAATCGCTGCTGGGCGCCGCGGCGGCGGCCTGGCCCGCCGGACACGGACCGGTGGAGACCTTGAGCTTCGAGTCCGGCAAGTTGAAGCTGTCCACCACCGGGCTGCCCCCCCAGCAGTTGGAACAGCTGCAAAGCCAGCTCGCCAGCGTCGGCTGGCAGGTGTTCAGCGCCGACGGACAACTGCAGATCAGCAAGGCAGCCAGAACTTCGTCCAGCGGCAAACCATGAACCAGCGCATGTCCTTCGTGAACCACCCCCACGCCGGCGGCCCTGCCCCCGCAAACCACCTCTCGGCGTGGCTTGACCCCCTTAGGCAGCGCTTCGCCGCGCTGAACCCGCGCGAGCAGGTGCTGGTCCGCACCGCCGCCTGGGCGCTCGCCTTGCTGCTGGCCTGGAGCGTACTGGTCCAACCGGCCTGGCACCTGCTTCGCAGCGCGCCGGCCCAGCTCGACCAGTTGGACCGCCAACTGCAATCCATGCAGCTGATGGCGCAGGAAGCCCGCGAGCTCAAGGCCACGCCCACGGTCAACGCCGACCAGGCCTTGCGCGCGCTGGAGGGCAGCGTGGCGCCGCTGGGCGACGCCGTCAAGCTCAGCGTCCATGGCGACCAGGCCGTGCTGACCTTGACCCAGCTGAGCGCCGAGCAACTGCAGGCCCTGCTGCGCGACAGCCGCAGCGCGGCCCGCACGCGGCCCGTGCAGGCCAAGCTGCAGCACAGCGCCGCCGGCTACAGCGGCAGCCTCACGCTGGCCCTGGGGGCCGGATCGTGAAGATGCGCTGGAAGGCGGGCGGCACGCTGTTGGGCACGGTCCTGGGCGCCCTCGTGGGCACCCTCGGGGCCCTGCTCGCCTTTGCCCCGGCCAGCTGGCTGGCGCACGAACTCGCCAGCGCCACGCGCCAGCACGTGCTGCTGACCGACACGCGCGGCAGCATCTGGTCGGGCTCGGGCGTGCTGGTGCTCACAGGCGGCGCCGACAGCAGCGACGCCAGCGCCCTGCCCGACCGGCTGGAATGGAGTGTCGGCATGCAAGGCCTGGCCCTGGCCGTGCGCGTGCGCCAGGCCTGCTGCATCACGGAGACGCTGCCGGTGCTGCTGCGCCCGGGACTGGGCGGCGTCAGGCTTTCGCTCTCGAACCCAGGGCAGCCGCTGCGGCTGCCCGCCGCATGGACCGCGGGCCTGGGCACGCCCTGGAACACGCTGCAGCTGGGCGGCATGCTGCAGGTGCAGGCGCAAGACCTGCAGCTGGCCTGGAGCGCCCTGGGCGCGCTGCAATGGCAGGGCCGGCTGACGCTGGATTTCGTGGACCTCAGCTCGCGCGTCTCCACGCTCGCATCGCTGGGCAGCTACACACTGGCGGTCGACAGCGATCCCGACACCCCTGGCGCGGCCCGGCTGCACCTGAGCACCCGCGACGGCGCCTTGCATCTGCAAGGCGAAGGGCGCCTGGCCCCCGACGCGCACAGCCAATTCCATGCCGAGGCGCAAGCCGCGCCCGGCATGGAGGCGGCCCTGGACAATATCTTGAACATCATTGGACGGCGCCAAGGCGCGCGCTCCATCATCACGATCGGATGATCATGACCCCCTGCCGCCCCTACCTTCACCCCCACCTTCGTCACGTTCCGCGTTTTTCCGCGCTCGCCACATCCGTTGCGCTGGTCATGGCCAGTCTGGGCAGCGCGGCCCAGACCGCGCCCGACGCCAACAAGGCGCACCACGGCCCCGCGCTCAAGACCCAGACGCCGGTGACGCTGAATTTCGTCAACGCCGACATCGAGGCCGTCACGCGCGCCATCGGCGTGATGATGGACAAGCAGTTCGTCATCGACCCGCGCGTCAAGGGCACCATCACGCTCTACAGCGAGCAGCCCGTGACCGTGCAGGAGGCCTACCTGAACTACCTCGCCGGCCTGCGCGGCCTGGGCTTCACGGTGGTCGAGGCGGGCGGCCTGCTCAAGGTCGTGCCCGAGGCGGACGCCAAGCTACAGGCCGGCACCGTGGCGGTCGACCAAAGCGGGCAGCGCGGCGACCTGGTGCTGACCCAGATCTTCCGTCTCAACCACGAGAACGCCAACAACATGGTGACGGTGCTGCGTCCGCTGATCACGCCCAACAACACCATCAACGCCAACCCGGGCAACAACAGCCTGGTAATCACCGACTACGCCGACAACCTCAAGCGCATCGCCCACATCATCGCGGCCATGGATACGCCGGCGACGACCGACATCGAGGTGGTGCCGCTCAAGCATGCCGTGGCCTCCGACCTGGCCGCTTTGGTGCAGAAACTGTCCGACGGCAGCAGCGGCGCCACCCCGGCGCCCGGCGCCGCCGCAGCGGCAGGCGGCACCAGCAACGGCGTCAGCGTGCTGGCCGACCCGCGCAACAACTCGCTGATCCTGCGCGCCCCCAATGCGGCGCGCCTGGCCAGCATGCGCGCCATCGTCGACAAGCTCGACCAGCCCGGCGTCGACGCGGCAGGCAACGTGCACGTGGTCTACCTGAAGAACGCCGAGGCCAGCAAGATCGCCGCGGTGCTGCGCGCCGCCTTCGCGACGACGGGCTCGGGCGCCGGCGCGGCGACCTCGGCGGGCAACGCGACGGGCAGCGCGGCCTCCACCACCAACACCTTTGCACCCACCAGCAGCACTTCGACCAACAGCAGCGGCACCAGCAGCAACGGGATGGCCTCCAGCGTGAAGGCCGTCAGCGCCTCGCCGGCGCCGTCGACCGGCGGCTTCGTGCAGGCCGACCCGGCCAGCAATTCGCTGGTCATCACCGCGCCCGAACCGCAGTACCGCCAGATCCGCGCCGTGATCGACCAGCTCGACGGACGCCGCGCCCAGGTCTATGTCGAATCGATGATCGTCAAGGTCAACGTCACCAAGATGGGCCAGTTCGGCGTGCAGTGGCAGACCCTGCTGGGCACGGTCGCGGCGGGCACCAACTTCGGCACCGGCTCCGGCAACATCGTCAACGCCTCGGCAGCCATCGCCGGCGGCGCGACCACGGCGCAGGCCGCCGTCACGGCGGGCGTCCCCGGCGGCCTGAACCTCGGCGCCATCGCCAAGGTCGGCCATTACACGACACTGGGCGCGCTGGCCAACTTCCTGCAGACCGAGACCGGCGCCAACGTGCTGTCCACGCCAAACCTGGTGGCGCTGGACGGCGAGGAGGCGCAGATCGTGGTCGGCCAGAACGTGCCCTTCGTGACCGGCAGCTACAGCACCACCTCGACCACCGGCACCGTCAACCCCTTCCAGACCATCGAGCGCCAGGACGTCGGCCTGACGCTGAAGATCCGCAGCCAGATCGGCGAAGGCGGCACCATCCGCATGACCGTGTACCAAGAGAATTCCTCGGTGGTGGCGGGCTCCACGACCAGCTCCGGCCCGACCACCGACAAGAGCGCCATCCAGACCAGCGTGACCGTGAACGACGGCGAGATCCTGGTGCTCGGCGGCTTGATGCAGGACGAGTACGACGACGCCGACAATTCGGTGCCGGGCCTGGCCAGCCTGCCGCTGGTCGGCAACCTGTTCAAGAGTGTGAGCCGCACCCGCATCAAGACCAACCTGATGGTGTTCCTGCGGCCCATCATCGTGCGCAACAGCAAGACGCTGGACGACCTGACGCTGGACCGCTACGAAGTGATCCGCGCCTCGCAGAAGGACGCGCAGACCGTGCCGCAGAACCAGCCCTTCATCCCGAACCTGGACAATCCGGTCGTCGATGCGACGCCGCAACCCATGCCCAGGCCCGGCCCCATGGACGCAGGCGCCGGCAAGCCGGCCGAGCAGCGCTGAACACGATGGCTACGCGTCACCCCCTGCCCTACACCTTCGCCCGCCAGCATGGCCTGCTGCTGGAGGACGACGGCCAGCAACTGCTGCTGTGGACGCCGCCCGCGGCGAAGTGGTCCGCCCTGTCGGAAGTCCAGCGCATCTACGCCGTCGACCGCATCGAGGTGCAGGACGCCGACGCGCTGGCGGCCCGCATCAACCAAGCGTACGCCGGCAGCGAATCGAGCGCGGCGACGGTGGTCGGCGAGGTCGAGAGCGCCATCGACCTGTCACGCATGATGCAGGATCTGCCCGCCGTGGAAGACCTGCTGGAGGCCGCCAATGACGCGCCCATCATCCGCATGCTCAACGCCCTGCTGACGCAGGCCGCCAAGGACGGCGCCAGCGACATCCACATCGAGCCCTATGAGCGCGCCAGCTCGGTGCGCTTCCGTGTCGACGGCAGCCTGCGCGAGGTGGTGCAGCCCAACCGCGGCCTGCACGCGGCGCTGATCTCGCGCCTGAAAATCATGGCCGAGCTCGACATCGCCGAAAAGCGCCTGCCGCAGGACGGCCGCATCTCGCTGCGCATCGGCGGCCGCGCCATCGATGTGCGCGTGTCCACCCTGCCGTCGGCGCATGGCGAGCGCGCCGTGCTGCGCCTGCTCGACAAGACCGAATCGAGGTTCACGCTCGAGGGCCTGGGCATGAGCGGCGAGGTGCTGTCGGCCTTCCAGCGGCTGGCGCAGCAGCCCCACGGCATCGTGCTCGTCACCGGCCCGACCGGTTCGGGCAAAACCACCACGCTCTACGCCTCGCTGCAGACCGTGGACACCGTCACCACCAATGTGCTGACGGTGGAAGACCCGATCGAGTACGAACTGCCCGGCATCGGCCAGACCCAGGTCAACGCCAAGATCGACCTGAGCTTCGCCAAGGCCCTGCGCGCCATCCTGCGCCAGGACCCGGACGTGATCATGATCGGCGAGATCCGCGATTTCGAGACCGCGCAGATCGCCATCCAGGCCTCCCTCACCGGCCACCTGGTGCTTGCCACCCTGCACACCAACGACGCCGCCAGCGCCATCACCCGGCTCACCGACATGGGCGTCGAGCCCTTTCTGCTGTCGTCCTCCCTGCTTGGCGTGCTGGCCCAGCGCCTGGTGCGCAAATACTGCGCGCACTGCCACGGCCAGGGCTGCGAGGCCTGCGGCCAGACCGGCTACGCCGGCCGCACCGGGGTGTTCGAACTGCTGGTCACCGATGAGGGCATCCGCGCCCAGATCCATGGCCAGGCCGCCGAGGCCGACATCCGCAGCGCCGCCCTGGCCGCCGGCATGAGCCTGATGCGCGAGGACGGCGAACGCCTGATCGCCGCCGGCATCACCTCGCGCGAAGAGGTGCTGCGGGTGACGCGGGATTGAGCTTGACAGGCCGATGATGGCCTTTAATATAACAATCGTTATAACAAGGAGAGGCCATGCACACCCTCAAGCTCACCCAGGTCGGCAACTCGATCGGCGTCATCCTGCCCAAGGAGATCCTGTCCAAACTCGATCTGCAAAAAGGGGACGAGATCTACCTGACCGACTCGCCCGATGGCCTGCGTATCACCACGCACAACCCCGAATTCGAAGCCCAGATGAAGGCGGCGCGCGAAATCATGCGCGAGCGCCGTGCCGTGCTGCATGAACTGGCCAAATAGGAATCCCCTTGAGTCGTCACATCTGGCTCGATCCGGACGTCATCGTCGCCATCCATGAAGCCCAGTTGAGGGAGCATGGAGGCATCGCGGGCACGCGCGACCCCGGTCTGCTGAGTTCAGCCCTGGCCCGGCCGGTCAATCTGGCGGCCTATGGCGATCCCGACCTTTGCGCACTTGCCGCCGCCTATGGCTATGGCATCTCGCGCAACCACCCTTTTCTGGATGGCAA
>JAFALA010000085.1 GCA_019234815.1 Burkholderiaceae bacterium
GAACGGCGTCTTCGAGCAGGAACAGGACCCGTCGCTGAAATTCGGGTAATACCTGACCCACGCCCTGCGGTCAACGCGCCGCTGCCCCTTCCAACTCCAGCAGGGTCACGCTGCGCGGGGCGAGATCCAGCTTGGCGCCGAGTTCGAAGCGGCCGCGGGCGCCGAGCACGTCGTGCGCCGTCTCGCCGGGATGCAGCATTTCGGCGAAGCGGGCCAGGTCGAGGTGTTGGGTTTCCTTCGACTTGTTCAGCAGCAGCATGACGCGCTGCTTGTCGTCGCGGCGGCACAGCACGTAGATGCCGTGGCTGGGGCTGTAGTGGGTCAGCGCGCCGCTGTGCACGGCGCTGGCGCGCTTGCGCCAGTTGAACAGGCGGCGCACGAAGTCCTGCATCTCGTGCTGCTGGGCGCTGAGGCCCGCGCCCTTGAAGGCATCGGCGCTGTCGCCGCGCCAGCCGCCGGGGAAGTCGGCGCGCACGGCGCCGTCGTCGCGCTCGCGGGGGCTTTGCATCAGCAGTTCGGTGCCATAGGTGATCTGCGGGATGCGGCGCGTCACGGCCAGGTAGGCCAGGGCCATGCGGGTCAGCGCCGTGTCGTCGTGGAGCGTGGAATACAGGCGCGGCGTGTCGTGGTTGCCTTCAAACACGACGAGGTTGGCGGGGTCGGGGTAGACGAAGTCCTGCGCCAGCGCCTCGTAGAGCTTGCTCAGGCCGCTGCTGTGGCTGTCGTTTTCGGTCAGCGCGGCGAGCAGGGCGCCATGCAGGGGGAAGTCCATCATGCTGGGCATGCTGGACCGGTAGCCGTCGGTGTTGGCCTTGCCGCGCAGCCAGTAGGCCACCACGGTCGGATGCGGGCTCCATTCCTCGCCGACCAGGTTGAGGTGCGGGTACTCGGCCATCACGCGCTGCGACCAAATTGCCAGGAAGTCCTTGTCGGAGTACGAGTAGGTGTCGATGCGCAGGCCGGAGAGCCCGGCGTACTCGATCCACCACAGGCTGTTCTGGATCAGGTAGGTGGCCAGCAGCGGGTTGCGCTGGTTGAGGTCGGGCATGTGGGGGCCGAACCAGCCGTCGCTGAAGACGCGGCGGTCGGCCTCGGCAGCATAGGGGTCCTGCACGGTCAGGCGCGCATGGCTGGTCTCGGTGAACTGCGCCCATTGGTGGATCCAGTCGGGGCTGGGCAGGTCGCGCATCCACCAGTGGTTCAGGCCGATGTGGTTGAGCACCACGTCCTGGATCACGCCCAGGCCCTTGGTGTGCGCCTCGGCCACCAGGGCGCGGTAGTCCTCGTTGCTGCCGAAGCGCGGGTCGACGCGGTAGAAGTCCGTGGCCGCGTAGCCGTGGTAGCTGTAGGCCGGGTTGTTGTTCTCGGTCAGCGGCGTGGGCCACAGCATGGTGAAGCCCAGGCCGGCGATGTAGTCGAGGTGGCGGCGCAGGCCGTCGAGGTTGCCGCCGTGCCGGCCCGTGCTGTGCTGGCGGTCTTCGCCTTCCAGCATGGCCGGGTCGCGCGGCGGCGGGTTGCCCTGCGCGAAGCGGTCGGGCACGACGAGGTAGATGGCGTCCGCCGGACCGAAGCCGCGCCGCTCGGCCGAGCCTGCGGTGCGCGCCTGCAGCGCATAGGCGCTGCGCAGCACCGTGTGGCCTTCGCGCTGCAGCTCGAGGGTCATTTCGCCGGGCTGCGCGGACGGGTCTATGCGCAGGTCGATGAACAGGTAGTTGGGGTTGCCGGTGCGCGTGCTGCGCAGCAGCGTGACGCCGGCGCGGTCGATGCGCGGCTCGAGCTCGGCGATGTTCTCGCCGTGCAGCATCAGCTGCAGTTCGGGGTTGTGCATGCCCACCCACCAGGAGTGGGGCTCGATGCGTTCAAGGGTCTGGGCCATGGTGGGGGAGATCAGCATCAGCGCGCCTGCCGCAGCGGCGGCGAGGCGATGCGCCAAGGGGTTGAGGATGGAAAGTTTCATGGATTGGGGTGCTCGGACCCGATCAGTGCAGGCGGTACACCGCGACCGACTGCGGGGGCAGCGTGACGCTGGCTGCCGGCGCGATTTCGTTCGCTGCGTTTGACACGGGTTTGGCCTGGGCGCGCGTCTGCCAAAGCGCTTGCAGGCGCTGTCCCGCCGCAAGGCCTGGCACTGCGCCCTGCCAGGGATCGGGGGCATAGTTGATGAGCACGAGCAGGCGCTCGTGGCCCAGCTCGCGCTGGAAGCCCAGCACGCTGCCTTGCGCAAAGGCCTGTCGATAGGCGCCGCGCATCAGCGCCGCCTGCGAGGTGCGCAAATGCACGAGGCTGCGGTAGAAGTTCAGCAGCGAGTCGGGGTCGCCGGCTTCGAGTTCGACATTGTGCGTGGCCGCGTTGGGCGACACCGGGCGGAACGGTGCTGCCGACGCGCTGAACCCGCCGGCGGCTGTCCAGCTCATGGGGGCCCGGATCTGCCGGTCGTCCGGGAATTCGCTCAGGCCGGCCATGCCGATTTCCTCGCCGTAGTACAGGAAAGGCGTGCCCGGCAGCAGCAGCAGGGTCGCGGCGGCCAGCTTGTAGGCGGCCTCGTCGCCCTTGAACTGGTCCCACAGGCGCTGGCCGGCGAAGATGTCGTGGTTGGCCAGCATGGTGGCCATGCTGGCCGGTGCGGTCTCGAAATAATGCGAGACCGCTGCGACGGCCGCGGCATCGTTGCGCGCCGCCTGCACGATCTGGCGCTCCAGGCCGAAGGCGAAGGCGCTGCCGCAGACGTCGGGCTTTGCATAAGCCTGCGGGCTGGCGGTGGCTTCGCAGACCACGTGGCGGCCGGGGTAGCCGCGGATCAGGGCCGTGAACTCGCCCGTGAGCCGGCGGCTTTCGGGCTGGTCGTTCCAGTCCTTGGCGCTGTTCTCGATCAGGTGGGGCACGGCGTCGAGCCGGAAGCCGTCGAGTCCGCGGTCCAGCCAGAAGCGCAGGTTGTCGCGGTGGTAGTTGATCACGGCGGGGTTGCGCAGGTTGAAGTCCGGCACGCCGGCGCCGAAGGTGGCGAAGTAATGGCTGCCGTTGAGCGCATACCAGGGGTTGTAGCCCCAGATGTCCCAGTCCTGCAGGTCCGGCGGGTTGCCGTCGCGCCAGACGTACCAGTCGCGCGTCGGCGATGCGGGGTCGGCGGCCGCGGCCTGGAAGATCGGGTGCTCCGCAGCGCTGTGGTTGAGGATGTAGTCGAACACCACGCCCATGCCGCGACGGTGGGCCTGCCGCAGCAGTTCGTCGACATCGGCCAGCGTGCCGTAGTCGCGTTCCACGCTGCGAAAACCCGCGACGGCATAGCCGTGGTCGTGGTCGGCGCTTTGCGTGACCGGCATCAGCCACAGGCCGGTCACGCCGAGCTGCTGCAGGTAGTCGAGCCGGCTGATCAAGCCGCGCAGGTCGCCGATGCCGTCGCCAGTGCTGTCCTGGTAGCCGCGCACGAAGATTTCCATGAACACGCCCTCCGACCAGTGCGGGGGCGGCCGTCGCGCGTCGGAGTGGTCGTGGCTCGTGTCGGCTGCCGGGCTGCTCAGGCTCAACCCCAAGAGACTGGCAGCCAGTAGGTAGTTAAAGTACATAATGATTCAACATCGCGTTCAGGGTTGATTCGAAGGAGAATGTAATTCTTTCACGAGACTTTGTGAATTGGTGATCAAAGAATTTGTAGTTTTACTACCAAATCAGGCGCAGCAATGGGGAATTCAAATGTCTGAAATGAAGGCCGGACGCTGGGTGCGGGGGCGGAAGCTGGCGGCACGCTGGATGGGGCTGGGCGTGCTGGCGGCCGGTCTTGGCATCGGCCCTGCATGGGCACAGGGCGCGCACCTGGCGCCGGCGGCTCCCGTCTTGCCCGCGCCGACCCTGGCCGACTGCGATGCGCAAGACTTTGCGTCAACGCTCTTGCCGGCTGCGGCCGGCGCCGACGCGGCACCGACCGCCGAGGCGTACTTCCTTGACGCCTTCACGTTGCAATGGCCGCATCAGGCGACGGACGGGCGCTACCGCCTGTACGCCTCGGCGCGAGGGCAATTGCTGGCGCCGGCGGGCGAGGCGGTGCAGGGCGCCGATAAGGCATGGGACCTGACATTGGCAGGCGCGCTGGCGCCGGCCTTGCGCGAGCGTTTCAAGTTCGTCGCGCCCGGCGTGTTGCTGCAGTTGCCCGAGGCCGCGCGGACCGACGAGGCGATGGCGGGCCTCCTGAAGTCACAATTGCTGCTGGTCCGGGAAGACGCGCAAGGCCATGTGCTGGCCGCCACGGCGCCGCAGGCGACCGGCGCGCTCGATGCCCGCTACGTGGCTGCTGCCGACGCGCACCTGGGCGTGAGCGTGGCAAAGCCAGGCAGCCGCTTCGCGCTGTGGGCGCCGACGGCCCAGGCCGCCTGGCTGTGCTTGCAGCCGGGCGGCGAGGCGCATGCAAGGCGTCTGCTGCCGCTGGCCTGGACGCCGCGCGACGGCGTCTGGCGCGCCACCGTGGACGGCGACCTGGGCGGCCAGTATTACCGTTATCTGGTCGACGTCTTCGTGCCCGGCGTGGGCCTGGTGCGCAACCGCGTGACCGATCCCTATTCGCGCAGCCTGAATGCCGATTCGCGCCGCAGCATGGTGATTGATCTCGATGCGGCCAGCAGCCAGCCGCACGGCTGGATGGGCCACCGGCGTCCGCCCGCGCCGCAGCGCGCCACCGACATGAGCCTGTACGAGCTGCATGTGCGCGACTTCTCGATCTCGGACGCCAGCGTGCCGCCGGCGATGCGCGGCAAATACCTGGCCTTCACGCAGCTTCGGTCGCAGGGCATGCAGCATCTGCGATTGCTGGCGCAGGCGGGGCTCACCGACCTGCACCTGATGCCGGTGTTCGACATTGCCAGCATTCCCGAGCGCAACTGCGTGACGCCCGATGCGCCGGCCCATGCCGGGCCGGCCAGCGAAGCCCAGCAGGCCGTCGTCGTGGCCGCCGCAGCCAAGGATTGCTACAACTGGGGCTACGACCCCTGGCACTACAGCGCGCCGGAAGGCAGCTATGCCAGCGATGCCGACGACGGCGCCGCGCGCGTGCGCGAGTTCCGCGCCATGGTCATGGCGCTGCACGGCATGGGCCTGCGCGTGGGCATGGACGTGGTCTACAACCACACGCCCGCCGCAGGGCAGCAGGCCCAGTCGGTGCTCGACCGCATCGTGCCCGGCTACTACCAGCGCCTCGATGCGCAGGGCCGGGTCGAGCGCTCGACCTGTTGCGACAACACCGCCACCGAGCACCTGATGATGGGCAAGCTGCTGGTCGATTCGGTGCTGGGCTGGGCCCGAGACTTCGGCCTGGACTCCTTCCGCTTCGACCTCATGGGCCACCAGCCGCGCGCGGTGATGGAGACCCTGGCGGCGCGCCTGCGCACGCAGACCGGGCACGACGTGCCCCTGATCGGCGAGGGCTGGGACTTCGGCGAGGTGGCGCACGGCGCGCGTTTCGTGCAGGCCAGCCAGGGCAGCCTGGCCGGCAGCGGCATAGCCACCTTCAGCGACCGCGCCCGAGATGCGCTGCGCGGCGGCACGCCCGGCGACCTGAGCGAAAAAGGCCTGCGGCGCCCGGGCTGGTCCAATGGCCTGGGCCAGGCGCCCGAGGGCGTCGCGCAAGCGGAGGATCGCGCCGCCGTGCTCGCCGCCGCCGACCTGGTGCGCACCGGCCTGGCCGGCACGCTCGGCGAGTTCCGCATGCAGGCCGCCGACGGCCGCGAGCGCCGGCTGGCCGAGCTGCCCTATGGCGATCAAATGGCGGGCTATGCAGCGGCGCCCGGCGAGGTCGTCAACTACGCCGAAAACCACGACAACCACACGCTCTACGACAACAACGTGCTGCGCCTGCCGCGCGACACGCCCATGGCTGAACGGGTTCGCGTGCAGATGCTCTCGACGGCCGTGGTGGCCTACAGCCAGGGCATTGCCTACTTCCATGCGGGCATGGAGCTGCTGCGCTCCAAGTCGCTGGACCGCAACAGCTATGAGTCCGGCGACTGGTTCAACCGCATCGACTGGAGCGCGCACGACAACACCTTCGGCAGCGGCCTGCCGCCGGCGCCCGACAATGTCTCCGCGTGGCCCCTCTACCGCGATTTGCTGGCCGACCCCGCGCTCAAGCCCGCTCCGGCGGACATGCGCCAGGCGCGCGACATGTTTCTGGACCAGCTGCGCGTGCGCCGCAGCTCGGCGCTGTTCCACCTGGACAGCGCGGCGGCCATGCAGCAGCGCCTGCACTTCCTCAACACCGGTCCGGACCAGAACCCCTTGCTGGTGGCGGAGCGGCTGGATGGCGCCGGCCTGCCCGGGGCGCATTTCCGGGCCATCCTGCTGATGTTCAACGCGGCGTCAACGCCGCAGTCGCTGCGGCTGCCCGAAACCCAGGGGCAGACCTGGCGCCTGCATCCCGTGCTGGCCTCGTCGCGATCCGCCGATGCTCGGCTGCGCGAGTGCGCCCGCTTCGATAAGGCCTCCGGCCGTTTCGAGGTGCCGGGCCGGACTGCGGCGGTGTTCGTGCTCGACTGATGGCGAGCCTGCTCGGCGGTTGGACGGCCGCGGGCCTCAAAGGTCTTGCGACACAAGCTTTGCGACAAAGCGCGCAATCTCCTCAACAGTATTGCTGAGGTCCCCGGCGCAAGCCCCGGCATGGCGGCACTTTGAACGGCGCCGCATGCTGCGGACCTTCGGCGCGCGGGGTGTCCTGGGTTGATAATTCGATCATGTTGCGGCGCGGTCGGCTGGGGTTCGTGCCTCGCCGTACTTCGCATAAGCCGAGCACATGGCGGGCCGGGAGACCGGCGGGCGGGTGCACGGAGTTCGAATTTGCCACCCAGGGATTGGGATGACGACTGAAGCGAATTCTTCCCCTGCCGCGGGCTCCTTGCGTCGTCGCTTCAGGCCCAAGGACCTTTACTGGATCTTGTCGGCCTTGCTGGCCTGGGCCGGCGCGTCCTGGTGGCTTGCCGATGCGGTGATGCGGTCGCAGCAAGGCGCCATGGTGGCCGAAGCCTCGGCCGAGGTCGAACGCTCGGCCGACAACCTGGCCAGCATCGTGTCGTCGAGCCTGGCGCAGCTGCACGGCATCCCGGTGCTGGCCTCCGGCAGTCAGGCCGTGCTTCATGCGGTCTCCTCGCATACGGGAGACGGCGGGGCATTGACGCCCGCGCAGCGACGGACCCGATGGACCAGCGATCCGGCGCTGCTGGCGCTGGACCGTCGCCTGCAGGACATGGAGCATGCGATGAACGTCGGTAGGTTCTGGGTGCTCAACGACGCCGGCGATTGCATTGCCTCGAGCAATTTCGACCAGCCCGACTCCACGATCGGAACCAATTACGCCGACCGCGACTATTTTGCGCAGGCCATGAGCGGGCAGCCCGGATTCCAATATGCAGTGGGCCGCACCACGAATGTCCAGGGCTTGTTTTTCAGCGCCCCCGTCGTGGTCGACGGCCAGTTGCGCGGCGTGACTGCGATCAACTTCGAATTGTCCCGGCTCGGCGCTTTCGTCAGGCAGCTGGACTCCTTCCTGACCGATGCGTATGGCGTGGTCATCCTGTCGACCGATCCGGCGCGCGAGTTCCAGGCCTTGCCGGGCAGCGCGGTCGGTCGACTCACTCCGGCGCAACGCGAGGCGCGTTACAAGCGCGGCGACTTCGCCGCCGTGCCGATCGCAGCGGCCGCCGAGCCTGGATTTCCGGCCCTGGTCCGGCTGGGCCGCAATCCCGATCCGGCGCTGCTCGCGCACCGTGAATTGGTCGGTGGCGCCATCGGCCTGCATGTGGTGCATCACCTGCCTGGGTATTCCGCCCTGAAAGGGCAGCGCACCGCGCTGTTCCTGCTGCTTTGCGGCGCCGGCGTGGTCGTGGTTGCGCTGGTCGTCACCATCGTCGGCGTGCGCCGCTACCGCCAGGCGGCCGTGCATGACATGGCCCACTCGCTGTCCTTGCTGCGCGCCACGCTCGACGCCACGGAGGACGGCATTCTTGTCGTCGACATGCTGGGTGCGACGACGATCTCCAATCAGCGCTTTGTCGACATCTGGCAGATCCCGCCGCATCTGCTGCAAAGCCGTGACGACGCGGCCATGCTCGACTATGTGCGCGGGCAATTGGT
The DNA here is from genome assembly GCA_019234815.1 of Burkholderiaceae bacterium. GTDB lineage: Bacteria > Pseudomonadota > Gammaproteobacteria > Burkholderiales > Burkholderiaceae_C > JAFALA01. The sequence goes on from JAFALA010000085.1 coordinate 8,110, forward strand.
CGAGCCCCAGCGCTTCCTGCAGCAGGTTATGGACCTCTACGGGCGCCCCGACAAGACCTCCCATGACGTGCTGCACTTCCGGGATGGACGCGTCATCGACCGCTTCTCCTTCCCGCAGCGCCTGGGGACCGAAGTGTGCGGCCGGGTCTGGGCCTTCCGCGATGTCACGCAACGCGAGCGGACCGAGCGGCAGATCCGCGAGCTGGCGTTCTACGACCCGTTGACCGAACTTCCCAACCGCCGCCTGTTTCATGACCGTCTCATGCAGGTGATGAGCGCCAGCGAGCGCGAACAGAGCTGCGCCGCGGTCCTGTTCCTGGACCTCGACCGCTTCAAATGGCTGAACGACCGCTTCGGCCACGACGCCGGCGATCGGCTGCTGCGCGAAGTCGCCGACCGTTTGCGGGCCCGCGTACGCGAAAGCGACACCGTTGCCCGCTTCGGCGGCGACGAGTTCGTCGTGCTGCTGGCTCAACTCAGCGGCAATTCCGCGGAAGCGCTGCTGCAGGCCCAGGGTGTCGCCGCCAAGATCCGGATGGCGCTGCGTCAGCCCGTCGCACCGCAGGCCGATCTGGGTGAGGCTGCGGATGACTACACGCCTTCGGCAAGCATCGGCGTGTGCGTGTTCAAGGGCAAGGAAATGAGCATCGACGAGCTGCTGCGGCGCGCCGACCTGGCCATGTACGAGGCCAAGTCTGCCAGCCGCGGCCAGAGCGATGACGAGAAGACCGGCTTGACGGCCTGACCGCGGTCAGTTCTGCGCGGGGGCGTCGAGCGATTTCCGGCCCCGTATCAGCGTGACCTTCTGGATCTTCCCGGCCCTGACTTCGTAGATGGCCACGGCTTCCAGCCGGCCTGGCCCCTCCGGGTGGGTCAGCACGATCTGCTCGTGGTCGATGACCACCTCGCCCATGACGATTCGTTTCGCAATGGTGCCGTGCAGCCTGGGGTCGTTGAAGCGCTTGCTGGCATAGAAGTCGGCGATCTGCTCGGCCCCATTCATCAGGAGCTTGGCCGGGTATTCGTAGATCTCGGCATCGCTGGCATAGGTGGCCATGAATGCATCGATGTCATGCGCGTTGTAGGCGTCGAACTGCGCCTGGACGACGGCCTCGGGGGCGACGGTCTCGGCTGCCAATGGTGCTGCGAGGGGGGCAATCATTGCTAGCAATAGTCCTGTGTGGATCAAACGCATGAATCGTCTCATGGCGGCTCCCATTTTCGTGTCGGATTTAAAAAATGGAACGTGGCGATGTGATTGGATCAGATCGCGATATCTCTGCAATCTGCATATTCCATTGCCGCTTGCGATTCGTTGGCTATTCAATGTGCAAAGTTGCGTGGAATTTTTGTGTACGCATGATGATGCAGGCAGGCCCATTGTTTGCGTCTATTGGTTTCATGAATTGGGTTTGGACCCCCTGATGGGTTAATGCCCAGGGTCGTGGTAAGCTTTTTCCACCGGGTGTTGTTTTTGCAAGGTAGCATGCGGCAAAAAAATGAATGCATTGAATGGGAGGAAAAAATGATGGCGAACCTCAAGGTAGGAGCGCGCTTGGCGCTGGCTTTCACAGCCGTATTGGCACTGACCTTGATATTGGGCACGATGTCCATTTTCAAGCTGTCGACGATCAACGACGCCACCACCGATCTGGCGACAAATTGGCTGCCCGCCACCAAGGCGCTAGGCGAATATCAGGCTGCCATCAATCTCGTTCGACGTGACGAAGCGCAGCACGTCATGTCGAGCACCGATGAGCAATACAGCCAGTGGGAAAACAAGATTGCGGAAAACAAGGCCAAGGCCGGTGCTGCATGGTCAAAATATGCGGTCACCATCACCGACGGCCAGGAGCAAACGCTGGCCAAGAAAATTGTCGACGCGGAAAAGCGATATTTCGCGGCGCAGCTTGATTTGCTGAAAATGTCCCGTGCATCTAAGGGGGCATTTGATGAAGTGAAGAATAATTACAACGGCGAATCGTTCGTGGCCGTCAACGGCTTGCTTGAAGCCATTCAAAACGATATTGATTTCCAATCTGCGGGGGCGGACATTGCCTATACCCAGTCGCAAAATACCTTCCGCAGTGCGCGTGTGCAGGCGATCGGTTTGCTGCTGGTCGCGATCGCGGTGGGGTCCGCGCTGGCCTATGGGGTGACGCGCTGGCTGACCGGGCTGCTCGGCGGAGAACCCGGCGATGCCTGCGATGTGGCCAAGCGAATTGCTTCGGGCGACTTGACGACGCCCGTTCCGGTGCGCGTCGGCGATGAAACCACGCTGTTCGCCGCGCTTCGCGACATGCAGACATCCCTCGGTTCGATCGTCGGCGAAGTCAGGCATGCGGTGGACTCGATCGGCACCGGATCGGGCCAGATCGCGACCGGCAGCGCCGACCTGTCGCAGCGCACCGAAGAGCAGGCCAGCAATCTGCAGCAGACGGCGGCCTCCATGGAGCAGATGACCGCAGCGGTGCAAAAGAACGCGGAAGCCGCGTACCAGGCGCGCCAGTTGTCCGCCTCGGCCTCCGAGGCAGCCGGCAAGGGCGGGCAGGTGGTGGGCCAGGTGGTGCAGACGATGGAGCAGATCTCGAGCAGCTCGCGCAAGATCTCCGACATCATCGGCGTGATCGACGGCATCGCCTTCCAGACCAATATCCTGGCGCTCAATGCGGCGGTGGAGGCGGCCCGCGCTGGCGAACAGGGACGCGGATTCGCCGTGGTGGCCAGCGAGGTGCGTGCGCTCGCCCAGCGCAGCGCCGAGGCAGCCCGCGAGATCAAGACTTTAATTTTGGACAGCGCGGAGAAGGTCGAGACCGGCAGCGCCCTGGTGTCGGACGCCGGTGCCACCATTGAAGACGTCATGGCCCAGGTTCGGCGCGTCAACGACCTGGTCGGCGAGATCAGCGCCGCCAGCGAGGAGCAGAACAAGGGCATAGGCCAGATTGGCGACGCGGTGAACCAGCTCGACCAGGTCACGCAGCAAAACGCCGCGCTGGTGGAGGAAACGACCGCCGCGGCCGAAAGCCTGAAGATGCAGGCAGGCCACCTGGCCCGGACCGTCGCGAAGTTCCAGATCGCAGGCGCGAAGCCGCGCCGGCCGGAAAACCGGCGCGGCGGCGCCTGAAGCGGGCTGCGGGTCGGCTTGATCGGCCTTTCAAACCCTTTCAATCCCTTTTCTAACCATTTCTTCTGATCATCCTCAAATTCCGTCGTTAGAGAAGAGGCGGGCGCGCCACTAGCATGGCAGCTCCTTCTTCCTTAACCCAGGCGCCTTCAAGCGCAAGCGAGATTCGAATGAGCAGAGAAGAAAAGTGGCGCTTCGAGACCCGGTCCGTGCATGCAGGCTATGTGCCCGACCCGACCACCAAGGCGGTCGCCGTGCCGATTTATCAGACGGCGGCCTATGCCTTCGACAGCGCGCAGCACGGTGCCGACCTGTTTGACCTGAAGGTGCCCGGCAATATCTATACGCGGATCATGAATCCGACCCAGGACGTGCTGGAGAAACGTCTTGCGGCCCTGGAAGGCGGCGTGGCGGCGCTGGCGCTGGCCTCGGGGCAGGCGGCGGTCACCTATGCGGTGCTCACGATTGCCGAGGCCGGCGACAACATCGTGGCGTCGAGCGCGCTGTACGGCGGCACCTACAACCTGTTTGCCCACACGCTGCCGCAGTACGGCATCACGACTCGCTTTGCCGACTATCGCGACCCAGGCGCCTTCGAGGGCTTGATCGACGGCAAGACCAAGGCGGTGTTCGTCGAGTCGCTGGGCAACCCGCAGGGCAATGTCACCGATTTCGAGAAGATCGCCGCCATTGCGCACCGCCATGGCGTGCCCTTGATCGTCGACAACACCGTGCCCTCGCCGTACCTGTGCCGCCCCTTCGAGCACGGCGCCGACATCGTCGTGCATTCGCTGACCAAATACCTGGGCGGCCATGGCACCAGCGTGGGCGGCGCCATTATCGACAGCGGGCGCTTCCCCTGGGCCGAGCACAAGCAGCGCTTCAAGCGCCTGAACGAGCCCGATGTCAGCTACCACGGGGTGGTGTACACCGAGGCCCTGGGCCCCGCCGCCTACATTGGCCGCGCTCGCGTCGTGCCCTTGCGAAACACGGGCGCCGCCATCTCGCCGTTCAACGCCTTCCTCATCCTGCAGGGCATCGAAACCCTGGCCTTGCGCTTGGACCGCATCAGCGCCAACGCGCTGGCCGTGGCTCAGTATCTGAGCCAGCATCCGAAGGTGAGCTGGGTCAATTACGCCGGCCTGGAAGATCATCCCGATCATGCGTTGGTGAAGAAATACCTGTCGGGCAAGGCCTCCGGGCTGCTGACCTTCGGCGTGAAGAGCAATGCCGCTTCGCCCCGCGAGGCCGGCGCGCGCTTCCTGGACGGCTTGAACCTGTTCACTCGCCTGGTCAACATCGGCGACGCCAAGTCCCTGGCCACGCATCCGGCCTCGACCACGCACCGCCAGCTGTCGCCGGAGGAGTTGCAGAAGTCCGGCGTGGGCGAGGACACGGTCCGCCTGTCGGTCGGCATCGAACACATCGACGACCTGATCGCCGACCTCGAACAGGCGCTGGCCGCGGTCTGACGCCCGCCGCGCGTCCAACCTCAGGCCGCGAGGCTGGCGTAGGGCGAGCGGATGTCGGAGAGGAACTGCCGGGCGCGCGGATGCTGGGGCCGGTTGAAGAAGTCGGCCGGCGCTGCGCGCTCCAGGATCTGTCCGGCGTCCATGAACAGCACGCGGTCCGCCACTTCGCGGGCAAAGCCCATTTCATGGGTCACGCAAACCATGGTCATGCCTTCGGCGGCCAGGCTTTTCATCACCGCCAGGACCTCGCCGACCATCTCGGGGTCGAGCGCGCTGGTCGGCTCGTCGAACAGCATGATGGGCGGCTTCATGGCCAGCGCGCGCGCAATGGCCACGCGCTGCTGCTGGCCGCCTGACAATTTCGCCGGCAGGACGTGGGCCTTGCTTTCCAGGCCCACGCGCTTGAGCAGCGCCAATGAGTGGGCGTCCGCTTCGGCCTTGCTCAAGCCTTTGAGCGCGATCGGTGCCAGGCTGCAGTTCTGCAGGGCCGTGAGATGGGGGAAAAGATTGAACTGCTGGAACACGAAGCCGATGCCCGAGCGGTAGGCATTGAGGTTCAGGCCCTTGCGGTGCACGTCCTGGCCCTGCACCCGGATGATGCCCTGGTCGATGGGCTCCAGGCGGTTGATGGTGCGGATCAGGGTGCTCTTGCCCGACCCCGAGGGGCCGCAGACCACGACCACCTCGCCCGGCGCAATGCGCTCGTTGATGTTCGTGAGCGCCTGGTAGCTGCCATACCATTTGTTGACTTGGTCGAATTGGATCATGTTCTTGCCTCGTTCAGTCGGGATTCCAGGGCATAGGCGAGTCGCGACAGGCCGAAGCACATCACGAAATAACTCAATGCCAGCACGCTGTAGATCTGCAACGGCTTGACCAGCACCTGGGCGTTGATTTGATTGGCCACGTACGACAGTTCGGACAGGCCGATGATGGTGCCCAGCGAGGTCTCCTTGATGGTCGACACGAACTGGTTCACCAGCGAAGGCAGCATGTGCCGCAGCGCCTGCGGCAGCAGCACCCGCCGCATGGCCTGCCCGTAGGACAGGCCCAGCGAGCGTGCCGCCTCGAACTGGCCCTTGGGCAGGCCTTGCAGGCCGGCCCGCACGATCTCGGCCAGGTAGGCGCCGTCGAACAGCACGAGAGCGCCCAGCATGGTGTCGAACTGGCCGGTCTTGTGGCCCGTGACGACAGGAAGAAAGAAGTAGGCCCAGAACACCACCATCAACAGCGGCGTTCCGCGCACCACGAACACCAGCCCGCTCACGGGCCAGCGCACCCAGGCCAGCGGGCTGACCCGGGCCAGGCCCAGCAGCAGGCCCAGCGGCAGGGCCAGCAAGAGGCCCAGGCTGGCCAGCAGCACGGTCAGGGCCAGGCCGCCCAGAGGTCCGTTCGGATATTGGCCGATCAGGAAGTACAGCCCGTAGACATCGATCAACTCCTTCATGAGGCGGCCCGGGCGGGAAAGAAGTGCTGGAATCCCACCGACAGCGCGGTGATCAGCACCGACACGCTGAGGTAGGCCGCCGTCACCAGGGCGAAGGTATCAAAGCCGCGGAAGCTGGCGGTTTCGACACGCTGCGCCTGGTACATCAGTTCGGCCACGCCGATGACGGTGGCGATGCTGGTGTCCTTCCAGAGGTTCAGCGTCTGCGAGATCAGCGGCGGCACGGTGATGCGCAAGGCCTGCGGCAGGATCACGCGGCGCATGCTGCCCAGAAAGGAAAAGCCCAGCGCGCGCGCCGCCTCGAACTGCGTCCTGGGGACTGCGCGCAAGCCCGAGCGTATGTCTTCCGCCATGTAGGCGGCGCTGTACAGCGTGAGCGCCACCACGGCAGCGATGGCTTCCACGTTGCCGCTGTAAAGCCATTGCCTGGTGCGGTCGGGCAGCAATTCGGGGGCGCCGAAATACCAGAACAGCATGTGGACGATCAAGGGCACGCTGCGCACCCCTTCCACGTAGAGAAAGCCCAGGGCCCGCGCGGGGCGCGAAGGCGCCATGCGCAGCAGCGCGACCAGCGTGGCCAGGGGCAGGGCCAGCACCAGGGTCAGGCCGGTGAGTTGCAAGGAGAACAGAAAGCCGCTGACCAGCCAGTCGCGGAACTGCCCATGCAGGAGCGCGGAGAAATCAAGAATCGGCATGGTGTCGAATGTGAGAGCTCAATGCAAACGCCCCGCATGCGGGGCGTTTGTCGCAGGACAGGGGAGGGGACTCCATCAAGCTCCTGGTCTGTCGCTCAGCTCTCCACCTTGTCGCTGTCGATCTTGAAGCTGCGGCTGGGGAACTTCAAGGGTGTTGCCGGGCCATACCATTTCAGGAACAGCTTGTCGGCGTCGCCGGATTTCTCGAGGCCTCGCAGCACCTCGTCGACCTGCGCCTTGAACTGGGGCTCGCCCTTCTTGATGCCCAGGGCCAGCGGCTCGATGCTGATGTTCTGCGCCAGGATCTTGTATTGCGACTGCGCGCCGCCGAGCTTGGCGTACTGGTCGATCAAGGACACCTCGTCGTTCACAAAGGCCACGCCCTTGCCCTGCTGCAGGGCCTGGAAGGCCTGCGGGCCGGTATCGAAGGTCACGACGTCGACGTTGGGTACGGCCTTGCGGATGTTGGGCTCCTGGGTGCCGCCCTTGATCGTGATCACCTTCTTGCCGCTCAGGGCCTTCAGGTCCTGGATGCCGCTGTCGCTGCGCACCAGCACCTTCTGACCGGTCACGAAGGTGGTCAGCGAAAAGTCGATCACGGCTTCGCGTTCCTTGTTGTGGGTCAGCGAGGCGGCCAGCAGATCCACATGCCCTTGCTGCAATTCGGGGATGCGCGCGGCGACGGCCAGTTGCTTGATCTCCAGCTTCACGCCCAGCTTGGTGGCGATGCTGCGGGCCAGATCGACCTCGTAGCCGATGATTTCACGGGTCTTGGGGTCGATGAAGCTGTTCGGTTCATCGGTGCCCAGCACGCCCACCACCAGGGTGCCTTTCTTCTTGATGTCGTCAAGCTGGTCGGCATGGGCGAGCGAGGCGCCGAGCAGCGTGGCGGCCAAGGCGGTCACGGCGAAGAAGGTGTGGACGGTGCGGCGGGTGGGATGCATGCAGGTTCTCTTGATCAGGTTGCGATGTTTGCCACTGTAGGCAAACCTGCTTATGCAGTGAACGAAGGCTTGCTTCTATGCTTGATTGAAAACCGAGTATGGGTTCTTGGCCGGTCTTTCAATAAATATCGAGGCAATTGATAAAGAAATTATTAAATTTACTGAATCTGTCTTGCAAATGAATGTCGGTTCTTTGATGATGAATGCAACTGACCCTTTATCAGTTAGTGTGCATAAAACCCATTCATTTGAAGGAGATCGTCATGGCGAAACCAATTTGGCTGGCGCTGGCGTGCTTTGCGGTAATGGCGCTGGGTGCCGGCGCGCAAGGGCAGACCGCGGCGGCTTCCGCGAGTGCTTCGGCCGCGATCAACCCGCAGTCGCTGCGCCAGGCCCAGGATCTGGCCCGGCAATTGCTGCCCTATATGGACAAGGACAAGAACGGCAAGATATCGAAGGCCGAATTCATGAGTTTCATGGAAGCCGAATTCAATGCGCTGGATACTGCCAAGACCGGCGAATTGACGGTCGAGCAATTGAGCAAGTCCGTGCTGTTCAACGGGCGCAAGCCGGGTGGAACGGGAAAATAGCCTGTACAGGGCGTCGGCACATGCCCACATGAGCATGCGCCGACGGTGCCGGAACATGTGGCAGGGGCGGTGCCCCCGCGCCGATTACTTCAGCTTCTTGAGCTCGATAGTCCAGTCGGCGCCGGATTCGACGTGGTAATGCTTGGCGAAATTGCCCTGGTTGATGCCCAGTGCGACGTTCAGCAGGCTGTTCAGGTACAGCAGCGCGCGGTCTTTGGCGACGCTGCCGAACGAGTTTTCATACGGCACGGTCAATTCGGCCACGCGCTGCTTGCCGTGGTAGATGCTGATGCGGACCTTGTCTCCCTCGTGCAATTGCAGGCGTTCGAAATCGGACTTGGGAATGTTGGTCCAGACGTTGCCGTAGTTCACGTCAAGAATTGCGATATTGCCCTTGATCTCGCGCTCGGTCGCGACCGACTTCTGATAGTCGATGCGCACCAGGCTGGCGGGGTCGAGCTGGGGGCCGACCTGCTCCATGGTGATGGCGCCCGAGGCCAGGCGCGCGCCGGTGTAGGCGTAGACATCGCGGCCGTGGAAGGTGTAGCTGTCGCCGGAGCCAGGCAGGCGGTTGACCGACTCGTCGATCTCGCGCAGTTCCGCCACGCCGTCGCGCTCGGCGATGAGGGTGTAGAGGCCGTTGTCGGGACCCACGTAGTAGCGGTTGTTCTTGGTCTTCAGGACCACGGACTTGCGCTTGGTGCCCACGCCGGGGTCCACGACCGTGACGAAGACCGTGCCGTCGGGCCAGTAGTTGGCGGTCTGGTAGAGGCGGTAGGCGCCGGCCCAGATGTCGAAGGTGGGAATCTGGTGGGTCAGGTCCGAGATGTTCAGGCCGCCGTCGACGCCGAAGGCCACGCCCCGCATGGCGGAGACCGCGCCGTCCGCCGTGCCGAAGTCCGTCATCAGGACCAGGGGCGTGCGGGCTTGTGCAAAGGCCATGCTCGCGGCCAGGGCCGCGCCGATGATGATGTGCTTGAAGTTCATGCTGATGCGCGTTTCAGTTTCAATTTCAGTAATAGGCCGTGAGCTTGACGTAGTAATAGCCGCCGTTGATGCCGTAGGGCGACAGGTGCGAGTACTGGTCGAAGTTCAATCGTTCGTTGGGATCGGTCTTGTTGGGGTAGTGATTGAAGAGGTTATTGGCGCCCAGGTCAAGACGCAGGCTTTCCTTGAGGAAATAGCCCACGTTCAGGTCGGTGATCAGGGCGGGACTGACGTTGTTCGTGTACAGCGTGGTGTAGTCGGTGCCCCATTGCACCTGCGCCGATGCGCTGTAGTAGGTGTTGCGCAGCATCACGTCCCAATTGCCGCGCGTCCAGTTGGCGCCCAGGCTGAGCTTGCCGTGCGGCGTCGCCGTCGTCAGGTTGGAGGTCTGGATCGCGTCGAGCAGCGGAATCTGCGCCGCGACCAGCACGGGCGAGGGGTTGTGGATGCTGCGGATGCGGGTCTGGTTGTAGCCGGCGTCCAGGTTCCAGCGGATGCGCCCCTCGGCCCCCAGTTCGGTGCGGGTGTCGAGGTGCAGGTCGATGCCGGTGGTGCGTGTGTCCACGCCGTTGGTGAAAAACTGCGCGTAGGCGTTGGCGGCCGCATCGGCGGGCACCACGGCGCCGTTGGCGGCAATGGCGGCGGCGGCGACCGGGCCGCTGATGCCGCCGGAGTCCACGATGCGGTCCTTCAGGTCGATCAGGTAGGCGTCGGCCGTGAAGTTCCAGCCCTTGGCGGGCGTCGCCACCAGGCCGGCGCTGAGGTTGTTGGAGGTTTCGGGCTTCAGGTTCGGCGCACCCAGCACGGCCGCGCCCGGCGTGCCCAGCGGCACCTGGATGGAGGCGCCGCCGATGTTCACGTTGGTGGCGGAATAGTGCTCCTGCACCAGCGTCGGCGCATGGAAGCCGTTGCTGGCGGTGGCGCGCAGCGCAAGTTCAGGCGAAATCTCGTAGCGCGTCGAGAGCTTGCCGGTGGCCTTGCTGCCTATGCCCTGGTAATGCTCGACGCGGCCTGCCGCGCCGAGTTGCCAGTCGCGGCTGAGCTGCGTGCTCAGGTCCAGGTAGGCCGCCACGCTGTCGCGGCTCGACGTGCTGGCGTCGGTGGGCAGGAAGCCGGGGAACGCGATGGATCCGGCGCCGTAGTTGGACGCGGCGTCGCCCGCGCTGAGGCTGAAGGTCTCGTGGCGTTCCTCCAGGCCTGTGGCAACGAATACGGGCGCGGTCCAGCCCAGGTTCAGGCTGCGCTTGAAGTCCAGGTTCGTGGTCAGCTCCGAGGCTTCGAATCCGCCCACGCGGAAGCTGGTGGGGGTCGAGCCGGTGTCGTTGAGCAGATTGGCGTTGGCGGTGTCGACGTTGCCCAGCGTGACCGCGTTGCGGCCATAGCTCATGCTGAAGTCGTAGTCCCACAGCCAGCCGGACTTGCCGCGCACGCCGGCCGTCAGGCTTTCGTCGTTCTCGTTGGAGGTTTCCGCCGGCGAGAAACCGTTCGGGTACAGCGCGGCGATGCCGCTCGTCAGGTTGTTGGCGATGAAGCTGGGCGAGCGGTAATTCTCGAAGGCCTTGGCGCCGCGCGCGCCGAGCGTGCCGAAGCTGTAGAACAGCGTTTCCGGGCTCAGCGGATTTTCGAGGTTGAAGCCCGCGCTGGCCACGCTGACGCGCGGATCGCCTTGAAGCAACGCAGGCTGAGGTCCGCCGCTGTCGCTGCTGCGATTGGAGCGGTCGTGGTAGCGGACGTCCAGGCTGAAGCGCACGAAGCCGCCTTGGCCGATGCGCAGGCCCATGTCGCCGTCGAGCTGCGCGGTTCCGCCGCCGCCGTCGCCGTAGCCGCCCACGCCCAAGCCCACCGAGCCGCCCTCGGCGCCGCGCTTCAGGATGACGTTGATCACGCCGGCAATTGCATCGGAGCCGTACTGCGCCGCGGCGCCGTCGCGCAGCACCTCGACGCGTTCGATGGCGTTGAGCGGAATGAAGTCCAGGTCGACGGCGTTCGCGCCCTGGGCCGGATCTTCGTCCGCGTACAGGCTGGCGGACAGGTGCCTGCGCTTGCCGTTGACCAGCACCAGGGTTTGGCCGGGGCTCAGGCCTCGGAGCTGGAAGGTGCGGGCCAGGGCGCCCACGTCATAGCCGACGGCCGGCGCGTTCAGCGAGGGAATCATGTCCTTGAGCGCATCGAGCAGATTGGTCTGCCCGGTGGCCAGCAGGTCTTCGGCCTGGATGACGTCGATCGGCGTGCTGCTGTCGCGCAGCTTGCGCTCCTGCCGGGTGCCGGTCACGATGACCTGGTCCAGCGTATTGCCGGCCGGCGCCAGCGATTGGGCAGCGGCCGATCCGCACAGCCCGGCGAGCATGAGTGCGGCGTGGAGTTGGCGGGTTTTGATTCGTGGGGTGATCGGGCGTGCAGCGGGGCGCGAATTGAATATCGGCATGGAAATACTTTCTATTTATATTTCAGGAATCTATATCTGATTTTCGGCTGAAGTTAGAAGTAATCGGTAAATATCCAGGATCCAGCTTGAATCCTGTGAACCCATGTTAACCCAGGCGTGATGCCTGAAATTGATTTGAACCGATTCGCGCCTGGCGGCAGTTCAGCGCAGCTTCTTTCCTACGAACTGGGGAACACCTTGTGCATGCGGGCTGTGCCCTTGGATCCCGGCCAAGGCAGAATCGATATCACGGGTATTGAAATTTGACGTGCACGGCCGCGTTTCGAAAAGCCGGCCAGTGCCACGCAGGGGGAGTTCTGCACATGGGCATTCGAGCCAAGGCGGCCGGTCCTGTCGTCGACGGCGGGCCGAACCCGCGGCGCCGGCTCCATCGGAAGTGAACCGTGGCCGGCCGATACTGGAGCAAGGCATGGCGCTGGATGGCGGTGTTCGGCGCTGCATGGGCCTGCTTGGCTCATGCGGCGCCGGCGGGCACCGAGGCCGCGATCGACGCGAGCCGGATGGACGATTGCGTGTCGCTGGAGGATGTCGTCGACATCTTTGAAGATGTGGGCGGCACCTTGCAGCTGGATGACGTACGCCTGGGGCCGGCCCACGCCCGTTTCGAGCACCGTCCGCCCCATATCGGATTCACGTCCTCCGCCATTTGGCTCAGGTTTGCACTGGCGAATTCATCCGACCGGAATGTCAGGATTGTTTTTGACACGGCCAATCGAACCATGGTGGGCGTGGAATTATTTGCCGCAGACAGCACCGGAAAATACCAGCGCGTGAGCACGGGCTCGCACTTGAATTTCAGCGAACGGCCGATTGAAGCGCCGACCCTGGCGCTGCCGCTGACGGTGCCGGCACGGACCCAAGGGAATATCTATGTGAGGCTTTCTTCGGGCAGCCCGGTTGGAATTTCCATGGCCCCCAGTCTTTGGCAGCCTGGTGCGTTCCTGCGGCATGCGCGGTCCGAGAAGAATCAATGGCTGATTTACATCGGCATGGTCGGCGCCCTGGCCGCATTCAATTTGCTGCTGTATGTGGCCCTGCGCGACATCAATTATTTTTATTATGTGGGGTCTGCCGTTTCGATTGCCACCGGGGTGTCCCTGTCGACCGGCGGGTATGGCGCCGCCTTTGAGTTGCTGTGGCCCAACTCGCCCAGCTGGAACGAGGCCAGCTGGGGTTGGGGGCCCCTGATTGCTTTGGTGTTCCCGACCATTTTCTTCGTCAAGGTCACCGGGATGAGGAAATGGTGCCCCGGCATCATCCGGCTGATCAGCATCGCCATTGCTGTGTACGCGGTCACCACGACGCTGGCCGAAATTGAGGTCGCGACCGGTGCGGACCACGCGACCAAGCTGATCCAGTCCTATGTGATGGCGGGCGCTTTCTGTTTTACCCTGGCCTGGTCGGGCCTGGTGTTCGGGGCGTACGGGCTTGCCAAGGAGGGCAGCCGTCAGGCGCGCCTCGTCAATGTGGCGTGGGCGCCCGTGATCCTCATGGCCCTGTGCACCTCCATGGCCCTGGCCACGGGGCGGGAGACCTACGCCTTCATGCATTACTCCATGTGGGCGTCGGCGTTCGAGCTGATCATGATGTCGCTGGTGCTGGCGGACCGCTTCAACGAGGAGCGCAAGGCGAAGCTGACGGCGCAGGAAGAGCTGGTCACCAGCCTGCAGCGCTCCGAGGGGGTTCTGGAGGCGCGGGTGGCGCAGCGCACGGCGGAGCTGCATTGCCTGAACGAAGTCCTGCGCGCCAATGAGGCGGAATTGCTGCAGGCGCGCCAGGCGGCGGTGTCGGCGTCCCGGCTCAAGAGCGAGTTCCTGGCCAATATGAGCCACGAGATCCGGACTCCCATGAATGCCGTGATCGGCTTGTCCCACCTGGCGCTGCGCCAGGTCATGACGCCCAAGCTGCGCGACTATCTCGGCAAGATCCAGCGCGCGGGCACCTCCTTGCTGGGTGTCATCAACGACGTCCTGGACATCTCCAAGATCGAGTCCGGCAAGCTGGAGATCGAGCACACGCCGTTCGTACTGGGCGATGTGCTGGAGAACGCGCAGATCGTGGTGGATCAAAGGGCCGCGGAAAAGGGACTGGACTTCGAGGTGCAGGGCGATCCGGACCTGCCGCGCGCCCTGATGGGCGACGCGCTCAGGCTGGGCCAGGTGCTGATCAACCTGGCCGGCAATGCCGTCAAGTTCACCGAGTCCGGCGCGGTGAAGGTCCGGGTACGGCTGGTGCAGCGCCAGGGGACGCATGCCGTCCTGCATTTCGCGGTCCATGACACCGGCATCGGCATGTCGCCGGAGCAGGTCGGTCGGCTGTTCGAGGCCTTTGTGCAGGGAGACGGGTCCACCACGCGCAAATTCGGCGGCACCGGCCTGGGGCTGTCCATTTCGCTGCAGTTGGTGAAGCTCATGGGGGGCAGCGGCATCAGCGTGGCGAGCGAGCCGGGCAAGGGCTCGGAATTCGCGTTCGACCTGAGCCTGGAATTGGCGGACGAGGCCCAGGTCCGCGCCGAGTTCGCGGTCGATCGCAGCGGCTTGAAATACCGGCATGCCCGGGTGCTGCTGGTTGAAGACAACGATCTGAACCAGCAGATTGCGACCGAATTGCTGGCCGCGGCGGGCATCGACGTCGACATCGCGGGCGACGGGCGGCAGGCCCTGGACATCCTGTTCCATTCGGATCCTCGACGCTTCGACCTGGTGCTGCTGGACTTGCAGATGCCGGTGATGAACGGGCACGAGGCCTGTTTGGCCATACGCCAGGACCCGCGCTTCGAGAAGCTGCCCATCGTGGCGATGAGCGCGTCCGCCGTGATCGATACCCGTCAGCGCTGCCTTGACGAGGGCATGCAGGAATTCCTGGGCAAGCCGGTGCAGCCCAAGAAGCTGCTGGACGTGCTGCATCAATGGCTGGCGCACAAGGCCTGCGACGCTGAGCAGGCGTCGACCATGGAGCCACCGCCGCCGTCCCGTTCGCCCCATTCGCCCCAGCCGCCGCAGCCAGGGCCAGTGGATTGGGCAATGCTGACTTCGCTGGACACGCAGAAGGGCCTGGCGCACATGATGGGACGGCAGGAGCTGTACCTCGAGACGCTGAAGCGCTTCCACCAGCGGCATGTCCATTCGACCGCTCAATTGCAGGCGCTCATCGGCAGTGGCGAGTTTGAAGCCGCCCAGCGCCTGGTCCACACGCTCAAGGGCCTGGCAGGCACCGTCGGCGCCAGGCACCTGCAGGACCTGGGCCAGCAGCTGGAGGGGCAGTTGCAGCAGCGTCAGACGGACGCCTCGGTGGTGGCAGGGTTCTTCGATGCGCTCGGTGAAGTGCTGCGGCAGCTGGCGCGGGTCCTGCCGGACCCTGAAGAGCCCGAGGCGTCCCCGCCGTCCGGCCTGTCGCCCGCGCAGGCGCCATCGGCCCGGGACGCGTTGACGGTCGACGCGGGCGGCTGATGCAGGTTGACTGCAGTACATTGGACGGTCCGTTTTCAGCCGTCCTGCACTTGCCTCCGAGTCCGATATGCCTGTCGACTATCTCGCCTCACTTGCCGCGCCCGAGCGCAGTGCCCGCTCGAACCTCCACCTCGGCGCGGGGCTGGCCTTTGTCGCAGGGGCCTTGAATGCCGGCGGCTTCCTGGCGGTGGGGCAGTACACCTCGCACATGACGGGCATGGTGTCGACGGCCGCCGACAATATCGCATTGGGCCAATGGGTGGTGGTCATCGGGGCCGTGCTGGCCTTCGCGGCCTTCTTGTGCGGCGCCATGTGCACGGCCTTGCTGGTCAACTTCAGCCGGCGCCACCAGCCGCGCTGGGCCTACCTGCCGACCCTGGGGCTGGAGGCGCTGCTGCTGCTGGGCTTCGGCGTCATCGGCAGCCAGCTGCTGCCGCACCAGATCGAACGGGTCTCGCTGACGGCCTTGCTGCTGTGCTTCACCATGGGCCTGCAGAACGCCTTGGTGACGAAGATTTCCAATGCCGAGATCCGGACCACGCACCTGACCGGGCTGGTGACCGATTTCGGCATCGAGCTGGGCCGGCTCCTGTATTGGAACCGCAGCCCGGGGCGGCCCGGCGAGCCCAAGGTCCGGGCGAACCGGCGCCGCCTGCGCATCCACGCAACCATGATTGGCGCATTTTTCGGCGGCGGCATCTCGGGTGCGCTGGCGTTCAAGCACCTGGGCTTCGTCGCGACGGTGCCGCTGGCGGTGGGCCTGGTGCTCATTGCCATGGCCAGCCTGCTCAGGTCCACGCAGACAGATTGACCGGGCTCAAATCCCGGCGTGGTCCGGCGTGGTCCAGCGGATGGACAGGCGCCGCGCGATGGCAAGATGGCGCGATCCGCTGAGACGTAGGAGACCTCCATGACGACTGATTCCGGCGCGCCGAGACTTGCCTTCAGCCACGACCGCGGCGCCACCGATCTGCCGCTGATCGAGCAGACCCTGGGCGACGAGGAGCGCGGCATGCTGCGCTTCTCCGAGCTGCATGCGCGCGGGCGCAGCGACGATCCGGCCGTGGCGGCGGCGGCGCGTCTGCTGCACCCGGGCGATCCGATCAACATCCAGTTCACCAGCGGCACCACGGGCTTCCCCAAGGGGGCGACGCTGACGCACCGCAACATCCTCAACAACGGCTTTTTCATCGGCGAGGCCATGAAGCTCACGCCGGCCGACCGGCTGTGCATTCCCGTGCCGCTCTACCATTGTTTCGGCATGGTGCTGGGCAACCTGGCCTGCATCACGCATGGCGCCGCCATCGTCTATCCGAACGACGCCTTCGATGCGCTCTCGGTGCTGCAGACCGTGCAGGCCGAGCGCTGCACGGGCCTGCACGGCGTGCCGACGATGTTCATCGCCGAGCTGGACCATCCGGAGTTCAAGCGCTTCGACCTCGGCACCCTGCGCACCGGCATCATGGCGGGCTCGCCCTGTCCCATCGAGGTGATGAAGCGCGTGGTCGGCGAGATGCACATGGCCGAGGTCACCATCGCCTACGGCATGACCGAGACCAGCCCGGTGAGCTGCCAGAGCTCGACCACCACGCCGCTGGCCCAGCGCGTGAGCTCGGTGGGCACGGTGCAGCCGCACCTGGAAGTGAAGGTCATCGATCCCGAGACGCGCCAGCTGCAGCCCTGCGGCGCGCCCGGCGAGCTGTGCACGCGCGGCTACTCGGTCATGCACGGCTACTGGGATGATCCGGCCAAGACCGCCGAGGCCATCGACGCCGAGGGCTGGATGCACACGGGCGACCTCGCCACCATGGACGGCGAGGGCTTCGTGAACATCGTCGGCCGCATCAAGGACATGGTGATCCGCGGCGGCGAGAACGTCTATCCGCGCGAGATAGAGGAGTATCTCTACACCCACCCCGCAATCCGTGACGTGCAGGTCATTGGCGTCCCCGACGAGCGGTACGGCGAGGAGCCCTGCGCGTGGGTCATCGTGCACGCAGGCTCGGAGATCACCGCGGAGGACGTGCGCGAGTACTGCAAGGGGCAGATCGCCCACTACTAGATCCCGCGCTACGTCCTGTTCGTCGACGGCTGGCCGATGACGGTCAGCGGCAAGGTGCAGAAATATAAGATGCGCGAGGAGTCGATCAAGCGGCTCGGCCTGGAGGCCGCCGCGAAGATCGTTACCGCGTAGCGCGCTTGCGGGCCGTGCCGCTCTGCTTCTTGCGACGGCCGCCCACCTGACCGATCACCTCTTCGACGAGCGTCGCTCCGCGTTCGAGAACGGCTCCCGTCGTTTCGAGCGCCTTTGCGACCGTGCGCGCTCGCGTCGTCGCCTTCTTCGCGACGGCTTTCGCGCGCGGCGCCGCCTTCTTGGCCGCGGAGGTCGCCTTCTTGACCGCGCTCGTGGCGCGGGCCGCGGCCTTCTTCGGCGTGGCGGCCTTCTTGCGGGTCGCGGTTTTCTTGCGCGTCGCCGTCTTCTCGCGGGACGCGGTCTTTTTCGCTGCCATAGCCAGCTCGTTCCCTAAACAGCGGCTTAACAATACGCCAGCTTGCGTTAAGACGCGGTGCGGCACTAAGAGTGTGCGGCTCGTGGTACGAAAGCAAATACCGGAGCAAGGAGGCGTCCGGTGATCCTCAACGGGTCTGAGGTAGAGATGTCTACGAACGAGCAGGTCCGCACGGCCGAGGTTGCAGGGCAGATCGCTGCGGCAATCGAGCAGCTGCGCGCCGTTTCGACGCGCCTGGTCGACAATGCCGTGACGCAGACCAGCGCTCTGGTCGGCGTCGCGGCGACCGCTGCAACGTCGGTCGAGCGGATTCGCGCGGGCGGCGAGCAGATCGCCGGCGCCAAGGCGCGCAGCACGCAGGCGGACGAGCAGCTCCGCGTCGCTTCCGAGCGCATCGCCGAGCTGAGCGGCTCGGCGCAGCAAACGGCCTCGGTTACCAGCAGCGCGCTGGCGTCGGTCAGCGATCTGCTCGCGCTCACGCGCAAGATCGACGGAATCGTCGATTTCGTGCGCGACGTCTCGGAACGGACGAATCTGCTCGCGCTCAACGCCTCGATCGAGGCGGCGCGCGCCGGCGTCCACGGGCGCGGCTTCGCCGTCGTTGCCGCCGAGGTGCGCAAGTTGGCCGAGTCGACGCGCAGCGCAACCCGCGAGATGGACGATCTGCTCAAGCAGATCGCCGAGCGTGGGAAGGCGACCTACGCGATGAGCGAGACGATGGAAAGCGCGGTCAGCGCCGGGCAAGCAGCGGCCGGCGGCGCGAACGAGGCGCTCGAAGCGATCTCCGGCGCGGTACGCGACGTCCTCGTCGCGTTCGGCGAGGCCGAGCAGCTCTTCGCCGGCGAGATCGCGGCCGCCGAGCAGTACCGCGCCTCGGCCGTAGGGTTGCTGCGGACCGTCCGCGACCACTTTGCCGACACCGCGCTGTCCCAGGTGTGGCTAGGCGGCGTGGAGTTCCAGACCCACGAGCTCGTGTCGCTGGCGGGCCGCAACGGCGTCCGCAGCGCGCCCGAGATCATGACGGGGCGCCGGACGATTCGCGCCGGCGTCGGCAGCGCGCCCGATTCGCTGCCCGGACGCACCTTCGCCCGCTTCAAGAGCGAGCTCGAATCGCTCAGCGACGGCGAGATCCACGTCGAGCTGGTCATCCCCTACGAGCAGCGCGCGACGCAGATGCTCATCGACCTGCGCAGCGGCGCGCTCTCGGTCGGGGCGCTCAACTGCTCGGTTCTCGGCGGCCTCATCCCGGAAGTGCAGCTCTTCGAGCTTCCCTATCTCTTCCGGTCGCGCGCGCACGCGTACGCGACGCTCGACGGGGCCTATGCGCGAGCGATCCTCGAACGAGGACGCGACATCGATCTGGGACTTGTCGGCTACCTCGAGAACGGCGTGCGGCACTTCACCAACGACCTTCGCGAAGTGCGCGTCGCCGCCGACATGCA
>JAFALA010000088.1 GCA_019234815.1 Burkholderiaceae bacterium
CTTCAGCACCTGGAAGATCTGCTGGCAATAGGCAAGGTCGGGCTTGTCGCGCGTCGAACCCAAGGCCGACGAAGGCGTGCTGGCCACCAGCTCCAGGTTGTGGCTGGTTTCCTGCGTGAGGTCGACGAAGTCCTCGTTGAGGATGCCTCGCACGCCATGCCGCGCGCCGTAGACGCGCGCTATGCCCTTGTGGCGCCGCGCCTCCAGCACCACGCCCACCAGCGACTGATTGATGACGGCTGTCGGCCCGCCGCCCTGCGCGACCAGGATCTTTCCCGAAAGCGGTGTTTTGCCGTGAGTGCTGGTGTTCATGGAGGCCTCCTGAAATACCGGTCTTGATTTGAATGCCGAACAGATGGATTGCTATCTGGACACTCATTTGAGATGCAAGACGTTTGCGGGCGAATGGCAAAGACTTGGGCTGGTGTATTTGGCGCGTATTGCTGATGATAGCCGCCTCGATGGCGGCAGACAGCGCACAGCAGGAAGCCCGACAGACGCCAGACGGAACCGTCAGCCCGCTGTCTTTGCCCGCCAAGTTCATGATCTTCGTTCTGCCGCGCCTTGTCGGCCGTCCAATTCTTGTTTGCAATCGCAATCTTTGGGTTTTGTTTTTGGTTTTGGGGTTGCTGCTTGCCACTTCCCTGGGCTGGGCCGGCTCCTTTCCCACCCTTGGCGCGCTGGGGCCCACAGGGCATGTCGTGCAGTCCTCCGCCAACACCTGCGACCCGTCGATTGCAACGTGCCTGCCCGGTACCACCGGCGGCTCAGGAGGCACAAGCGGCAGTTTGATCGCCGGTAATGATGCCAACTCTGCCCCTGGCAACAGCGACGGCGCCGGCATGTGCAAGCCCCCCGTCAATGGCAGCCCCAAGTGCGGCGGCGGTGGCCCTGCCAGCCAGGGCGGTGGCGACAGCGGCGGCGTCGATGCCGGCGGCGGCAACCCCATCAACATCCTAAGCGGCAAAAAATACCAGCAAGAAACCGACCTGCCCGCCTTGCCCGGCGTGCTGGGCCTGGAGCTCAAGCGCTACTACAACAGCCGCTCCTCCCACCCGGGCCTCTTCGGCGCGCAATGGCGCTTCAGCTACGAGACCGTGCTCTACGACCGCGGCTCGCAGTTGCAGATCATCCAGGCCGACGGCCGGCGCATCAGCTTCGCCAAGAAACCCGGCGCCGCCTTGTGCGACAGCCCGCAATGGTCCGACGGCCAGGTCCGCATCGAATACGCGGGCGATAAACCTGTGTTCCACTGGCGTTGGCCCGACGGCCGCGTGCTCACCTTCAGGAGCGGCCTGCACGGCGGTTACCCGCTGCACGCCATTCGCGCGTCAACCGGCGAGACCTCTCGCCTGGCCTACAGCCCGATGCTGCAGCTCGTCTCGGTGACCGACCCGCAGAATCGCCAGTTGCTGTTCATCTACGACAAGGCTTCGCGCCTGAGCGCCGTCATCACCCCGCTGGGCCGCATCAACTACCTGCAAGACACCAACCGCCGCCTCACCGAGGTCGCCTACCTGGCGGGCGAACAGGTCGAACCCTACGCCAAGCGCATTTACCACTACGAGCGCGAACACCAGGGCAGCAGCGGGTTTTCGCTGACGGGCATCAGCTTGCAGAGCCAGGTTGACGGTAAATGGCAAACCCAGCGCCTCTCGACCTACGTCTACAACAGCGACAACCTGGCCGTGCTCAGCACCCAGGGCTTACCGCTGCAACAAAAAGACGGCAAGACGATCGAAGGCACCGGCATTGAGCAGGTGCAACTCAGCTACCTGCAGCAGCCCTCGCCCATCGAAGGCCGCACCGGCCCCGACGATGAAGTCCACCCCCGCAGCCTGGGCCGCACGCAATTGACCAACAGCCTGGGCCAGCAAACCCTCATCCAGTCCGCCATCATTGGCGGCCACTATCGCTTGATCGAGATCCGCGGCCCCGGCTGCGCCACCTGCGGGCCTAGCAATATGCAATACGGTTACGACTTCGAGGGTCGATTGCTGCGCAGCACGCAGTTGGACGCGCAAGGCCAGCCCTTGCAATCCGAACTCAAGCGCTACGACCGCCATGGGCGGCTCGTCGAAGTCGCCAAGCAGCGCTACGCCAAGGGCAAGTCGCAAGCGGCGCAGTGGATCCAGAGGCTGGCCTACACCGACACGCGCTTCATGGACGGCAGCATCGCGCTGGGCAGCCAGCCAACCAGTTTGAACCAACCCAGCGTCGTTGCGGGCAAGGCGCACATGCTGAGCGTCGAGTACAACGACAAGGGGCAGCCGCTGCGCGTTACGGAAGAAGGGTGGAGCCCGATCGACGGGCAGGGGCACGACCAGACCACACCCTTCACGCGCAGCACAAGCTACCGCTACAGCGTCATTGGTGGCAACAGCGTGCTGACTGAGATCGATGGGCCGATGCCCAATGGGCCCAAGCACGATCCTAGCGACTCGGACATCACACGGGTCGAATGGGATCGCAAAGGCCTGCACATCGCAGCCATCACACGCCCTGGGGGATGGCGCACGGAATGGTCCGTGGATGCCATCGGGCGATTGAGCCAAGCTTTGCATGCCGAAGACATGCTCCGCGTGCAGCTCGCCTTGCGCTATGACGGTCAATCCTCTCAGGCGTGGATGCCCAGCGGGATCACTGAGTCCACTTGGTTCGTCGATGCTGCGGGATCCGTGCAGGAAGGCTCCAAGCGCTTTGGCGAAGTGATGATCCAGCGTGACAACACCGGTCAGCTTTCTAGCCTGGATATCAAGGGCGCTCACTACGGCAGCGACTGGATCCAGCAGGTCAGAGACAGCTTACGGCAGCCCAATGTCGGGTTCGATCCACGAGAAGCCTCCGACCCCGTCGTGGCGGGTGTCGAGCGCGATGCTTGGGCACGGCCGGTAAGCTGGTCGGATGCCCATGGAGTCCACCTGCTTGAAGCCAGTTGGGGCGCACTTGGCACCGTTGCACAGTCATCAATTCTGTCGCTAAGAAGTACCAACCTCCATGCTCAGCGGATAATCGATGACGCCGGGAGAATCGTAGCCATCAAGAACCCTGCACAGGGGTGGCAGTTTGCCCGCTACGATGCAACTGACCGGTTGATCGAAACGCGTGATCCGCTGGGTGCACGTCAGGTCGCACAATGGGATATCGCTGGGCGCCTAGTACGGTTGCAGCGTTTTTCCCCGGGCAGCAACCGAGCCGAGCAGACGCTTGAGTGGCACCATGTTGGTCGTTGGGTCAGCGAGGTGACAGTCAGCGACGCAGACGGTATGCGTACCACATCAACCGAGCGAAATTCGCAGGGATGGGTGCTGCGCGAGTCCCAAGGTATCCACCCCGCTGGACGCCTGGCGACCACCTTGAAACCGGTGACGATGAGCGTGGCCTACCGATATGACGGACAGGGCCGGGTGTTGCAGCGAAGCATCACGGACGGTCAGAACATGACACTGGAAATCGCTCAAACTTTGGACGGTCAGGGGCGATTGGTAAGTCTCGGCACCAAAGGGTGGCTACCTGGATGGCTGGGCGGCTGCAGTCAGTTTGTAAAGAAAATCGACTGGCAACGCATCGGCAGCGTGGAGTGGGCCACGCTGATACGTCACGGCGATGCCTCAGAAGACCGTTACCTCGAATTGAGTATCGAGGCTCCGGCGGCGGCAGGCGGCAAGGCGGTGGACGACATCTCCGAGGACGACGGTCTGCACGTCGAGACGGGCTGGTCGCCGCCAGGGCAAGCCCCGGAAGCAACCGGTCGGCCAGTGACCATCGATACGGAGCAGGGACTGCAGCGGCTGCACTGGAATGCTGCGGGTGAATTGGTGCAGACAAGTCGAGAGGATGGTGGTTACAGCCGCTACGTTTATGACGCCCAGGGCCGTCGAGTGGTGAAATTGGTCAGGGATGCCGGTGGCCACGACAAGGTGACATTGGCCCTCTATGAACAGACGCGTCTGCTAGAGGAAGCAGATGCCCAGGGCAAGGGCACTTTTGCCTATGCCTATGTGGGTTGGCGGCCTGTGGCTCAGTTGCCATTGCAAGGCCAGGATTGGATTCGAAAGATCGGCGCCCGGCTGTTCGGCGCGCAAGCAAAAGCGTTGCATACCAGTGCCAGCGGCCAGGTACAGAGCATGACGCAGGAGGGGTTGGAACACTGGCGGCAACCGGACGGCAGGAACGCTGGATTCGCCCGTACGGCGTTGGAGCGCCACAGCGCCGTGCATCAGCCGCTGCGCTATGTCGGCCAGTATCACGACGACGACAGCGGGCTCGACTATCACGGCGCACGCTATTACGAAGCAGGCATAGGCCGCTTCATCAGTCCCGATCCGCGCGGCGTGGCCGATTCGGTCAACGAAGTGCGGCCGAGTTATTTGCTCGACCTTTACCCCTACGCAGGAGGTCGGCCAGACGAATACTTCGACCCCGATGGGGCGGCGCGCATCAGGTATTTCGCCCTCACGACCGGTGCAAGCGGTCAACAATTGGGCTCCACCCAAGGATTTACTCGAGCACGATGGGCGTTCATCGTTGACGACGTTCAAGCGCCTACAGTTAGCAGTGGCGACGCCACCCTCGACCAACTCCAGCAGAAATATGCCGGCAACGGCCAAAGCCTGCTCTTCGACGCCAACGGTAATTTCCTTGCAAATGGCCAGTCCACGACGACCTGGGTTGGCGGCAATGCCGGTGTCCCTGATATGTTCGCGCAGCACTATGGCAACAATCTCATCAGCATCCCGGCCTTTACACTTCAGATGCGTGATGAGGATGCAACCCGACTGATTGCCAGCTATATCACCGCGGATAGCACCCTCTTAAATGCCAAAAATTGCATGTCTCGGGCCGCATTGCTGCCGGAAATTCAATTTGCTTCTAAAGAAGTGCCTATCCGCGTAACAAGCGGAGCTTACTCTCAAGACGGAACTACCTGGGCGCAGCCGCAGCGCATCGTTGCCTGCGGTACAGATTTTGCCAATGATGTCGTACAGAGGCGCGTGCAGAAATACAACTACGCGGCTATGCTTCTCGAAAGTAGCCCATCGCAGATCTATAAAGATTGCCATGTGGATGGCTGCCCAGGGCGCTCGCTCGACGGAACTGTTCTGAGCGGCTATGTGGCCTCTTATGGTCAGACGCAGTTCATCGGCATGACGATGGTCGATACTCTCAGGAGACTCCGAAGCGGCAATAGCCGCCTTGAAAACGCCGACGGCCGTGCTGTGCTGCAGTTGGATGATGAAAACCTCTGGACGCACGTCAATAATGCCTACGCTCACGCGCAGTATGTAGTCAGCGTCTTCAACAGCCATACGGCTGCGTCCCCTGATTGGAACGCGACGACCGCTGCGGTGCGTAACGATTTCGTGGCGAACAGCGGGCTTGATGCTGCACAGGCCAGCACGATCTGGAATGACATCAATCAATGGAAGCGCAACCCGACGCCAAATCTGAACAACGAGGCCCGCCAATCGTTTGCCACCAAAGTTCGCGCGGGGGAGGTAATGCAATCCCTGGCAATATTGATGAATCGCCGGCTCATGCCGGGATTGAACAAGGCATCCGAGGAGGACGACAGGGCCCGCATTCGGTGGCTCCTAGATTTGGGGCAGCAGACTATCGCCCAAGACAAACGAGTTCCGCTTGGGCCTGAAAGGCTGCCGATGATCGGCAGCAAGCCATAACCGTCGCGTCCCTTTGCGCTCGCAGACTGCCGCAAATAGCAGTTCCTTGCCAACGTTCGACGTGAAAGCGAGTCACGGTCGCTTCGTTGCCTTGAAGATTTCGGCGATGGTGTCACTACAGTCGCCCCTGGCACGGTCGGCTGAGGTATCGGCGGTCTTGAAATGAAACCCCTCTCAATTCCTTGATCGCACCAGCCATGCACCTTGCTCGCAACTCTGTCATTTTTCTCGCCGCAACCTTGCTGGGTGGCATCACCACGGTTGCAACGCCCGAACCGGCTTGCCGGCCTCAGACCAGGCGCCTGCCACCGCTCTATGCATCGCAGGTGGTCAAAGCGCCGTTGCCGGTAAACGAGCGACTCCATCTGCGCCAATTGGCGGCCAAGGGCGCCGAATGGGTGGAGGTCTCATTGCAAGAGATCGACCTCTCGGGTAGTGGTGTTTGCGACCTTATCGCTACCGTGCGCGACCCGCTCAGCAGTGGCGGTGACAGTGACGTGCTAACGACGATTTATCTGGCAAAGCCGCCATCTGACTGGCTGCGCGTCGGGGCGATCAGTGCGCGCCGCGATGATCGCCCCGCCTCGCTTGACCTTATTGAATATGGCGACGACGAACAGTTCACGTTCTCCGAAGTCCGCAAGCTAACACTGCCGTCGGATTTGACCGTCTATCTGGTGGCCTGGCACGATGAGCGCATTGCTAACGGGTTCGATGGCTACCGCGTCTTCGCACTGGACCGCCACGAGGGTCGCCTGAGATCGTTGGACCGCTGGACAGGCAAGGGCCAGGAGGTCTATCTCGCCTTCAAGGCGGCGGGTATTGCTGGTGGCTTTGATTCACGCGTCGAGCGGGACGAAATGCGGCACTTGTGTGCGTTAACCGATGGCCTCGCCACTTCACGACCTGCGGCTATAGCAGCCGCTTGTACGCGAACGGGTCGTTGATTCATTCTCCTCCATGCCGCCGGCGCTCGCTTTGTCCGCAGCAGCTTTTAGCGCACAGACTTGACCACGGTGGCCCAAATCTACACTTGGCCCGGTAATTCCCGCGCCAGCAGCAATCTGCTCTACACCCAAAGCCCATCGAGCACGAGCGGCAAGAGGCCCAGTACACAAAGCTACGTCTACGACGCAGCAAACCGCCTGATCGCCTCGGCCCAAGCCGACCCGGACGCCATCCAAGCCAACCGCTACGCCTACGACGCCTCGGGAAGTCCTAGGTTCCGAGCTGTTTATTTGACAGGGGGTTTACAGCTCCATCAAATCGGCTCCATCCCATGCCTCGCCCGTGCCCTCGCGCAAGCCTCATCCCCAATCCCCATCGGCGCCCGCATTCCGAATTCACGGCACGGCGCGGGCCGCCATTCGTAGATGCCGCAGCCGGCCTGCTGGCCGATCACGCCGGTGAGAGCGGCGCAGCGGGGTTGGGCGTGGTCGGTGCCGCGCATGCGGGCGAGGCGGGCGTTGATGTCGACGGTCAGGCCGTCGGGGACGCAGCCGCCCTGGCTTTGCAGTTCTTCGACGGCGAAATCGACGCGGAAGCTCGCGCAGCATGCGCCGCAGCTGGTGCAGGGGTTGTCGGGTTTCATGGCTGTTCCCTCACCACGGTGACGCTGCAGTCGACCTCGGCCACCACCTGCGCCGACACGCTGCCCAGGTAGCGCCGCAGCGCCGAGTTGCCGCGTGCGCCCATGACGATGTGGGCGACATGGTTCTTGCTGGCGAAATCGATGATGGCGTTGGCGGGGTCGGGTGCTTCGAGCACGTGGAAGGTCAGGCGGCCATCTTCCATTCCATCTTCGAGCTTCAGCGTCCGGCTGATCGGACGGGCCCAGTGCCGCAGGCCGATCAGCTGCTTGACGTGCACGCTTGTTCCCTCTTCATCGGTCAGCGCATCCATGGCGATGCGGGCCGTCCGCATCACGCTGACGCAGGCCAGTCGCGCGCCGGGCTCGGCCTGGACGATGCGGCGCACGGTTTCGCGCAGCTGCGACAGCAGCCCCGGTGTGGCGTTCTGGATGTCGACCGCCGCCATGATGATGGGGCTGCGCGGCGCCTGGCCCGGCTCGGCCTGGCTGGATGCAGGCGCTTCGCCGACGCCGGTGTTGGCAAAGAACCAATGCTTGAAGCGCCGCAGCGCATTGCTGCGCCCCATCTTTTGCGAGCGCTGCGTCAGGACCACGCCTTCGGGATGTTGCAGGTCCCGCGCCAGTTGCGCGGCGCTCTGGTAGCGGCGCTCGGGCTTGATCTCCAGGCAGTGCAGGATCACCTCCTGCAGCCAGGGCGGGATGTCGGGGTCGATGGCGCGTGGCGGCACGGGTTCGACGAACAGGCGGCGGCGCAGGCCATGCAGGGAGGTCGGCTGGCCGAATGGCCGCTCGCCGGTGGCGAAGTGGTAGAGCATCACGCCCAGCGCAAACAGGTCGCTGCGCGGATCGTTGCGGATGTGGTGGATCTGCTCGGGCGACATGTAGGGGCCCGTGCCCATGGGCAGCGCGAGCTCTTCTTTCAGCAGGTCGGGCAGGCGTTCGTGGCGCGACAGGCCGAAGTCGATCAGCACGGCTTGGCCGTCGGGCCGGAACATGATGTTGCTGGGCTTGATGTCCAGGTGCACGACCTGTTGCTCGTGCAGATCGTGCAGGGCCAGAGCCACGCGGTGGCCGATATCGGCCACCTGCTCCAGCGGCAGCGGCGACTGGGCCAAGCGGGGGCGCAAGGAGTCGCCGCCGATGAGTTCCATCACGATGTAGGCCTGGCCGGTCCAGTCGCCGCGTGCGATGTAGCGCGGCACATGCGGGCCCTTGAGCGAGGGCATCAGCATGTATTCGACCTCGAAGCCGACGATGCTGGCCGGATCTTCGCCGCCCTTGATGCGCGGCACCTTCATGATCAGCGGCGGCTCGCCTGGAGTCGCCTCGCCGATGCGCCTGACACGCCAGAGATTCGCCATGCCGCCCTGGTGCAGGCGCTCCTCGATGCGGAAGCCGTCCAATTCCATGCCGGCGGCCAGCGGCGGCAGGGCGGCCGTCATGCGGTGGTGGGCGTCAGGGTTGGCGGTTGGGGCATGTGACATGGCATGTGGCATGGCCGTGGATCATGCCTGATCCTGGTCCGGCCCGAAGGCGCGGCGGGCCGGAATTTGCGGAATGTCAATGCCGCCGATGAACGGTGTTCAGGCTGCTGCCGGGTCAACCGTGCCGGACTGCCGCGGCGAGCGTCATGTGCTCAACAAGCGAGTCAGTGCCAAGGCATCGAATTGCCGGCTCCCAGGCACGTCATTTTTCTGCAAAATCAAAGCATCTCGATGCGTGATTTTTTACGCGTTGCTGGAAAAGTCTGCAATGCACCAAATCGGGTAATCGGTGTCTACTTGATGGGCGTCAAAGCTCGATGGATTCAGGTCTGGATCGCCGAGTTTGCCTACCAGCCCACGAAGCTCGCACGATTCCATTTATGCAATTTCTTGTTCCTCAATATGATCCGCTTATCGTAATTGCGTCGATCGTTATTGCCTGCATTGCATCCTATATTGCGCTGGACTTGACGAAACGCGTTCGCGAGCATGAGCAAAAGGTATCGACAGCATGGTGGATTGGCGGATCCATTGCCATGGGCAGCGGTATCTGGTCCATGCATTTCATTGGAATGCTGGCGTATCGCCTGCCCATCGAGCTGGGATACAACGGCCTGGAGACATTCACGTCCTGGTTTGCTGCGGTGGCCGTTTCCGCGATTGCGCTGAGAGTTGCCGCTCGCGGTGAGCTCAGCAAGCTGCATCTTTTGGTGGGCGCGCTTTCGATGGCCGCTGGCATCTGCGCCATGCACTACACGGGCATGGCGGCCTTGGAGCTTCAGCCCGGCATTGTCTGGAACTGGGGATGGGTTGCCATTTCGGTGCTGATCGCCATTACTGCGTCGGCCGCTGCATTGGTGATATTTTTTCTCATCAGAAAGGTGCCGCCACGCAAGAGTTTTCGATACCAGCTCGCTGCGGCGGTTGTCATGGGGGCGGCTATCAGCGGGATGCATTATTCGGCCATGGCGGCGGTCAATGTGGTGGACGGCACCGTTTGCTTCAGCGTCGGCAAGCTGGGCGGCAACCAGCTGGTGGAGTTCGTGGCGACCGCGACCATCGCATTGTTGGGTATGACGCTGTTCACCTCCAGCCTGGACGCGCGGATGCAAAGCCGCACTGCGAAGTTGGCAAGATCCTTGCAGACCGCAAATCAGGAGCTCGAGCTGCGGGCCTTTTATGACCCTCTGACTCGTCTTCCGAATCGACTGCTGTTGGATGAGCGTCTGCAGCATGCGCTGGTGCGAGTGGGCGAGGCGAATATGGAGGCGGTGTCCAGGTCGGAACGCGTCAGCGATAAATTCGGGCGGAAACTCGCGCTTCTGTTCATCGATCTCGACGGCTTCAAACCCATCAATGATTCCATCGGCCACGCGGCAGGCGACGAGGTGCTTCGCGAGGTCGCCTGCCGGCTGACGAAAATGGTGAGGGACAGCGACACCGTGTCGCGCATGGGTGGCGATGAATTCGTGGTGCTGCTCGAGGACGTGGTCGATGTTGCGACCACCACGGCTTGTGCCCAGCGAATCATCGACGCGTTGATGGCGCCGATACAGCTTGGGGAGCGAACGCAGCACATTGGCGCGTCGGTGGGCATTGCCATATTTCCCGAGCATGGACCCGGCAACCGCCTCATGAGCAATGCCGACGCCGCGATGTACGAGGCCAAAAGATCCGGCGGGAACACTTACGTCATCTTTCAGTCGCATATGGAAGTGGCGAGCACGGCCGCCAATGTCAACTACATGCAAAGTGAATTGCGGCAGGCCATTCAAAGGCGCGAGCTGACCCTGCACTACCAGCCGAAATTCGATCGCCGCCAGGGGCGGCTGCGCGGCGTGGAGGCCTTGCTGCGCTGGACCCATCCGGAGATGGGGGAGATTCCGCCGGGTGTGTTCATTCAAATCGCGGAAAAATACGGCCTGATCAGCGCGCTGGGCTCCTGGGTGATTGAAGAGGCGTGCCGGCAAATGAATGCCTGGGCCGATCAAAACCTGCGTATTCGCGTGGCGATCAATTTATCGGTGCATCAGTTGCGGCAAATTGATCTCGTGCAAAACATCGAAGCGGTGCTGCATCGATACCAGATCGATCCGTCCATGCTGCTTTGCGAGATCACCGAGAGCGTGGCCATGGAGGATGTGGCGGCGACCCAGAAGACATTCGAAAAATTGTCGCAAATCGGTGTCTATCTCTCCATCGATGACTTCGGAACGGGTTACTCCAGCCTTGCCTATTTGCGGCAATTGCCCGCGCGCCAACTCAAGATCGACCGCAGCTTCATCAACGATATTGAATCGAGCAAGGATGCGAGGGCGATCGTGGACGCCGTCATCAAGCTCGCGCATGCCCTGGACTTGATCGTCGTGGCCGAAGGCGTCGAGACAGACGGCCAGCGCGCGATTCTTGAGAAACTCAATTGCGATGAGCTTCAGGGCTTTCTCTTTGCACGCCCGATGCCCGCAGCCCAGCTCGAAGAATGGCTGGTGAGCACGCGCTCCGACGACGCGCCGGAGTTCTCGGGGTCGACGTTCATGGACGAATGAAGGGGGCGCCCAAACCAGGGCCAACCCGATCCTGCCCAGCAGAAGGTACTCCATGAGTGCCTTCTGCACGTGCATTCGATTCTGGTGCTCACCCGCCGCTGCGCGGCTTCACATGGCTACGCCATGTGAGTGAGCCCCGAACAGGATGCATGGCGCTGGCGGGCCCGGTCAGGCTCGGCCTTCAGCCGATCCTGCCCAGCAGAAGGTACTCCATGAGTGCCTTCTGCACGTGCATTCGATTCTCCGCCTCATCCCAGACGGCCGATTGGGGGCCGTCGATGACGTCGGCGGTGACTTCCTCGCCGCGGTGGGCGGGCAGGCAGTGCATGAAGAGGGCGTCGGGCCTGGCCTGGGCCATCATCTCGGCGTCCACGCACCAGTCGGCGAAGGCGCGGCGGCGGGCGTCGTTTTCGGCCTCATAGCCCATGCTGGTCCAGACGTCGGTCGTGACCAGGTCGGCGCCGCGGCAGGCTTCGTTGGGGTTGTCGAAACGCTTGTAGCAGTTCGGGTTGGTGATGCCTGCAACAGCCTGGTCGATCTCGTAGCCGCTGGGGGTGCTGACGTGCACGGTGAAGCCGAGGATCTCGGCGGCCTGCAGCCAGGTGTTGGCCATGTTGTTGCCGTCGCCGACCCAGGCGACCACGCGGCCCTTGAGGCAGTCCAGGTCGATGGTGCCGCGCGAGTCCATGCCGCGGGCCTCGATGAAGGTGAACAGGTCGGCCAGGATCTGGCAGGGGTGGTATTCGTTGGTCAGGCCGTTGATGACGGGCACGCGCGAGTGCGCGGCGAAGCGCTCGATCTTGGTCTGCTCGAAGGTGCGGATCATCACGATGTCGACCATGCGGCTGATGACGCGCGCGCTGTCCTCGATCGGTTCGGCGCGGCCCAGCTGGCTGTCGCCGGTGGTCAGGTGCACCACCGAGCCGCCCATCTGGTACATGCCGGCCTCGAAGCTGACTCGGGTGCGCGTGCTGGCCTTCTCGAAGATCATCGCCAGCGTGCGGTCCGACAGGGGCTGGTACTTCTCGTAGTTCTTGAAGCGCCGCTTGATGATGGCCGCGCGTTCGAACAGGTAGGCGTACTCCTCGGCCCGGAAGTCCTTGAACTGCAGGTAGTGGCGGATCAGGCGTTGACCGGGTTTCATGATTGGGCCAGGAAGGATTGGATCAAGGGGCAGAGGATGGCGACGATCTGCTCGGCCTCCTCCAGCGTCAGGATCAAGGCCGGCACCAGGCGCACCACGCGTTCGGCGGTGACGCTGATCAGGAGGCCCGCTTCGGCGGCCTGCGTCAGCAGCGCGCCGCAGGGGCGGTCCAGCTCGATGCCCAGCATCAGGCCCTGGCCGCGCACTTCCACCACGCCGGCCACGCCGGCGAGCTCGCGCTCCAGCCCGACCTTGAGCGCGGCGCCCACCGTCTCGGCGTTCGCCAGCAGGCCTTCTTCCTTCATGATGCGCAGCGTCTCCACGCCGGCCCGCATGGCCAGCGGGTTGCCGCCAAAGGTGCTGCCGTGGTTGCCGGCCTGCAGCACCTTGGCGGCGCGCGGGCCGCAGACCACCGCGCCGACCGGCACGCCCGAGCCCAGGCCCTTGGCCAGCGGCATCACGTCAGGCTGGATGCCGGCCCATTGGTGGGCAAACCACTTGCCGGTGCGGCCGATGCCGCATTGCACTTCGTCGAGCATCAGCAGCAGATCGTGCTGGTCGCACAGCCGGCGCAGCCCGCGCAGGAACTCCATGTGGGCCGGCTTGATGCCGCCTTCGCCCTGGATGGTTTCCAGGAAGATGGCCGTAACGTTCGGATGTGCCTTCAGCGTCGCTTCGACGGCGGACAGGTCGTTCAGCGGCACGCGCACGAAACCTGGCACCAGCGGCCCGAAACCGGCCTGGATCTTGGGGTTGGCGGTGGCCGACAGCGTGGCGATGGAGCGGCCGTGGAAGGCGCCCTCGAACACGATCACCTCGGGCGCGGTGTTGCCCTTGTCATGGCCGAACTTGCGCGCGATCTTGAGTGCGGCTTCATTGGCTTCCAGTCCGGTGCTGCAGAAGAACACATTGCTCATGCCCGAGAGCTCGCAAAGCTCCGTGGCCAGCTGTTCCTGCAGCGGCACCAGGTAGTAGTTGCTGGTGTGGATCAGCTTGGCGACCTGTTCCTGCAGCGCGGCCACCAGCTTGGGGTGGGCATGGCCCACCGTGTTGACGGCAATGCCGCCCAGGCCGTCCAGGTATCGTCGGCCGTTCACGTCCCAGACATGGCAACCTTGGCCGTGGGCCAGCGCGATCGGCAGGCGGCCATAGGTTTGCATCACATGAGGATCGGCGGGAGCGGGGGACGATAGCGCAGCGTTCATCGAGTCTTTCGTCAAGGACGAGTGAGGTTGAGGGGGAGTGTTCGATTCTACGGTTCGATCTTTGCATCAAGCCTACGGCGTGGCGTATTTGGGCAAAAGTCCGTCTTCTGGGCTGATGTGTGCTGCGGCGCAACACATCCAAGGCACAATACCGGGCTGCCGCAAACACCGTTGTCATTGCGGCAAGTTCGAATCCACATGAGCAAGCCTTCCAAATCCCGCGAAGTGTTCATCCTGGGCCTGACCCTGGAAGGACGCACCTTCAGACCCAGCGATTGGGCCGAACGGTTGGCAGGCGCGATGTGCAGTTTCCGCCCTGGAGGCGTCAAGCCCGGCATCAGCGCGCACATCGGCTACTCGCCTTACTGCGTGCCGACGGTGATCAACGGCGTGAAATGCGTGATCGTTAACGAGGAGCTGAAGGCGATCGAGCCCATGGCCTGGGATTTCGTGATGAATTTTGCCCGCGACAACCAGTTGCAGGTGGCCGAGGCCTGCCTGCTGCCGGAGCGCTCTTCGTCCTGATCGGGGCTCAGACCCGGCGCAACTCGCGTGCCTCGCGGTGGTGCGAGCGCCACAGCGCGATGCACTCCGAAATGCCGAGCACCAGAGCGCTGCCCAGCACGAGCGCGGGGAGCAGAAGGCGGCGGGGCGAGAACGTCATGGCGGCTGGGCTTGATGAGCAGAGGTGCATCAAGCGTATGGGGGTTTGATGACAGTTTTGCGAAGATTGGCGCGGCAGGCAGGATCTTGCAGCCCTTCTTCAGGCCGAGCTATGCTGCGCGCCTTGCAGTAACGCGCCGCCTCCACAAGTGACCACACCTGAGCCGCCAGCCCGGTTGGCCGAACTCGAAGAACTCGAACGCCTGATCGAGGCCGGGCAGCCGCATTTGCAGGCGCGCCAGCTTTGCGAGGTCAGCGCCGGTGTGCGCCGCTTTCCGGTGTTGGCGGTGACGCTGGGCAATCCGGACCCCAAGCTGCCCGCGATCGGCTTTTTCGGCGGCGTTCATGGCCTGGAGCGCATCGGTGTCGAGGTCGTGCTGGCTTACCTGAGCAATCTGGTCGTGCGGCTGCGTTGGGACAAGCTTCTGCACCAGCAGCTCGAATGCATGCGCATGGTGTTCATGCCCGTGGTCAATCCAGGCGGCCTGTGGCGCGGCACGCGGGCCAATCCGCAGGGTGTCGACCTGATGCGCAATGCGCCGGTCGAGGCCGTGCACAGCGTGCCCTTTCTGCTGGGAGGGCAGCGCATCAGTGCCGCATTGCCCTGGTACAGGGGGCCGTCGGGGCAGCCCATGCAGGTGGAGAGCCAGATGCTGTGCGAGTTGGTGCAGCAGGAGCTGCTGCCGCATCGCTTTGCCCTGAGCGTCGATTGCCATTCGGGCTTTGGCATGAGCGACCGCATCTGGTTCCCCTATGCCCACACCGCGCAGCCCATCGCCCATCTACCCGAGATGCTCTCGTTCAGCAGCCTGTTGAACCAGACCCATGCGCAGCACACCTATGTTTTCGAACCGCAGTCCCTGCAATACCTGACCCATGGGGACCTGTGGGACCACCTGTACCAGCAGGCTTGCAAGACGCCGGGCCACATGCTGTTGCCGCTGACGCTGGAGATGGGCTCGTGGATCTGGGTCAAGAAGAATCCCAGGCAGGTGTTTTCGCGCCACGGCATCTTCAATCCCCTGATCAGCCATCGCCAGCAGCGCGTGCTGCGGCGCCATCTGTGGTGGCTGGACTTCTGCGCCCGGGCGGTGGCCAGTGCCGAAAACTGGCTGCCACGCCCAGATCAGCGCGCGGCGCTGCAGGAGCGGGCCTTGAGCCGCTGGTACCGTAACAAGGCGAGGTGAGGATGGAGGTGAACGCTCCTGTCGCCACCTGGGTCCTGCTGCGCGGCCTCACCCGCGGCGCCGGCCATTGGGGCGGATTTCCAGCACTGCTGGAGCAGCGGCTTCAGGCGCGACAGGGAGGCGTGCGCCTGGTCCTCCTGGAGCTGCCCGGGAATGGCTCGCTTTACCGGATGCCCAGCCCGACCCATGTCCACGAGATGGTGGACTTCTGCCGCGCCGAGCTGCGCGCGCGAGGCATTGCCGGACCCATCCATCTGCTGGCCATGAGCCTGGGTGCCATGGTGGCGGCGGATTGGGCGCACCGCTTTGCGCAGGACTTGCGCGCCGTGGTGCTGATCAACACCAGCCTGCGGCCGTTCAGCGCCTTTTACCAGCGACTGAGGCCCGCCAACTATCTGAGGCTTGTCGGCTTGCTGCTGGCGCGCAGCCCGCAGGCGCGCGAGTCGGTGGTGCTGCGCCTGACGACGAGGCGGGTGGCGGACGAATCAGGCGTGATCGCGTGGTGGGTGGACTTGCAGTCGCGCCAGCCGGTGTCGACCCTCAACGCGCTGCGGCAGTTGCTGGCGGCGATGCGCTACGTGGCGCCGCGCCAGCCGATCCCGGTGCCGATCTTGATCCTGGGCAGCCGCTCGGATGGACTGGTCAATTACCGCTGTTCCGAGCAGCTCAGCCGCGCCTGGCAGGTGCCCTTGGTGACGCATGAGCGCGCCGGCCACGACCTGCCGCTGGACGACGGGCCATGGGTGGCCCAGGCCGTGTGCGATTGGCTGGCTGGCGAGCCCATGCCCGGCGCGTGACTTGAACGTTTGCGGGAACGTTTGTGCAAAGGTTTGTGCAAAGGTTTGTGCGAAGGTTTGCATCGGCCATGAAAAAGGCCCGCAGGCTGAACCTGCGGGCCTCGACCCTTTGCACCTGAACTGGTGATTCAGGCAGCCAGTGCCTTGATCTTGGCGGACAGGCGGCTCTTGTGGCGAGCAGCCTTGTTCTTGTGGAAGATGCCCTTGTCAGCAACCGAGTCGATCACTTGCTGGGCGGTCTTGAACAATTCAGCAGCCTTGGTCTTGTCGCCAGCGACCACGGCCTTTTGCACGTTCTTGATGACCGTGCGGAATTTGGAGCGCAACGCCGTGTTGGCGGCGTTCAGCTTGACGTCCTGGCGGGCGCGCTTGCGGCCCGATGCCAAACGGACGGTTTTCTTCTTGGCTTTGGAACTTGCCATTTTTGTAAACCCAGTTGGTGCAAAGACCGCGAGTGTAGCACTAATGTCTGGATATTACAAAGTTGTGGCAGCAAAAAACGCGGCGCGGGCAGACATAATCGCAGCGCTCCGCTGGGGCCACCTCGTTCCATCCTTGAATCTGCTCAGTCCTTCATGAATCTGCTGCGTGCCGCATCGACGATCTCCATTTTGACCCTGGTTTCCCGTGTGACCGGCCTGGTGCGTGAGCAGATGGTGGCGGCGCTGTTCGGCGCCAATTGGATCACCGACGCCTTTCAGGTGGCGTTTCGCATTCCCAACATGCTGCGGCGACTGTTTGCCGAAGGCGCGTTCTCGCAAGCCTTCGTGCCGGTGCTGGCGGCCACCCGCGCGCGCGACGGCGACGAGGCCACGCACGCGCTGATCAACGCGGTGGCGACGCTGCTGCTGTGGGCGCTGCTGCTGACCTGCGTGGTGGGCGTGGTGGGCGCGCCGCTGCTGGTCTGGCTGCTCGGTGCGGGCATGCCGGCGCAGGGCCGCGAGATCTCCGCGGTGATGACGCGCTGGATGTTCCCCTATATCGGCTGCATGTCCCTGGTGGCCTTGTCGGCCGGCATCCTCAACACCTGGAAGCGCTTCCTGGTGCCGGCGGCCACGCCGGTGCTGCTGAACGTGTCGGTGATCGCGGCGGGCTTCGGCCTGTCGCCGCTGCTGAAGAACTGGGGCTATCAGCCCATCTACGCCATGGCCATCGGCGTGATGCTGGGCGGCCTGCTGCAGTTGTTCATCCAGGTGCCGGCGCTGCGGCGCATCGGCGCCATGCCGCATGTCAGCCTGTCGCTGCGGCGCCTGCGCGAGGCGCGCGCCCATCCCGGCGTGGGGCGGGTGCTCAAACAGATGGGGCCGGCCGTGGTCGGCGTGGGCGTGGCCCAGGTGTCGCTGCTGATCAACACGCAGATTGCCGTGCTGGTGGGCGAGGGCGCCGCGTCCTGGCTGACCTACGCCGACCGCCTGATGGAGTTTCCCATCGCGCTGCTGGGCGTGGCGCTGGGCTCGGTGCTGACGCCGCAGCTCTCCGCCGCCCAGGCCAAGAACGATGTGCAGGCCTATTCGGCGCTGCTGGACTGGGGCCTGCGCATGGTGCTGCTGCTGGCCTTGCCTTGCGCCGTGGCGCTGCTGGTGTTTGCACAGCCCATGGTGGCGGTGCTGTACCACCGCGGGGCCTTTCGCGCCGTCGACGTGACGCATGTGTCGCAGGCCGTGATGGCCTATGGCATGGGCCTGATGGGCCTGGTCAGCATCAAGGTGCTGGCGCCGGGCTTCTATGCCCGGCAGGATACGCGCACGCCGGTGCGCATCGCCATCGGCGTCCTGATCCTCACGCAGGTGATGAACGCGGTGTTCGTGCCCACCATCGGCGTGGCGGGGCTGGCGCTGTCGATCGGCCTGGGCGCCTTGCTGAATGCGTTCTGGCTGTTGCGCGGCCTGCGCAAGCTGGGCAGCTACGTGCCTGCCGCAGGTTGGCTCGGCTTCGCGCTGCGCGTCGTCGCCGCCAGCCTGGCGATGGGGGGCTTGCAGTATTGGCTCGCCACGCGGCTCGACTGGATCGCGCTGGGCCACCATGAAGGCTTGCGCGCGCTGTACATGGCAGGCAGCCTGGCGGTCTCGGCGGTCGTCTATTTTCTGGTCCTGACGGTCGGCGGATTGAACCTGCGCCAGTTTGCGCATCGCGCCTGAACGAGCTTTGTCGGGCCTGCCTCTAGAATTTTGTCAATTTCGGACCGCCACTTTGCTTTCCTTGATCCCATGAGCTTGAGCACTGCCCAACGATACGCCCTGGCCTGGATGGCCCTGGCGGCGCTGTGTGCTGCGCTGCTGTGGCGCTTGGCGCCGGTGCTGTCGCCCTTCGTGACTGCGGCCGTGCTAGCCTACGCGCTGGCCCCGGCGGTGGACCGCCTGGTGCGCCACGGCATGCCGCGCCTGCTGGCGGTGGCGCTGGTGGAGCTGCTGGCGGTCGTGGCGGCGGTGGCGGTGATCGTGCTGATCGTGCCGATACTCAGCCACGAGCTGCCCTTGCTGAAGGCGCAGATTCCCGTCGTCATCGATGCCCTGAACACCCAGGTGCTGCCCTGGCTGCGCCAGCACGGCCTGCCCGTGACCTTGGATGGCGCCGCCATCAAGGGCCTCCTGATGAAGTACATGAACGCCAATCTGGAGGATTGGCTGCTGACGACCTTGAATTCGGTGCGCGTCGGCGGCAGTTTCCTGCTGGCGCTGGTCGGCAACGCGGTGCTGCTGCCGGTGGTCCTGTTCTACCTCTTGCTCGACTGGCATTCGCTCATGAACCGGGCCTGGCACATGGTGCCGCCGCGCTTGCGCGCTGCCGTGGGCGGATTCCTGCGCGAGTGCGACCAGATGCTGGGCCAGTACCTGCGCGGGCAGGTGCTGGTGATGCTGGTGCTGGCGCTTTATTACAGCCTGGGTTTGACCGTGGGTGGGCTGGACCTGGCCCTGCCGCTGGGGGTGTTCACCGGCCTGGCGGTGTGCGTGCCTTACCTGGGCTTTGGCCTGGGCCTGAGCCTGGCGCTGCTGTCGGCGCTGCTGCAGTTCGGCAGCTGGTACGGCGTGCTGGCCGTCGGGCTGGTGTACGGCATCGGGCAGGTGCTGGAGGGCTTCATCCTGACGCCGCGCCTAGTGGGGGAGCGCATCGGCCTGTCGCCGCTGACCGTGATCTTCGCCTTGCTGGCGTTCGGCCAGTTGTTCGGCTTCATCGGCGTGCTGGTGGCCTTGCCGGTGTCGGCCCTGCTGGTCGTGGCGGGTCGGCGCCTGCGCGGCCTCTATCTCGGCAGCGCCTTGTACAAGGCGCCCCGGCCTTGAAGCAGATTCCGCTCTCGCTCGGCCCCGAGCCGACCTTCACCTTCGACAATTTGCTGCCCGGTGCCAACCAGGCGGCTTTGGCGCACCTGCAGGCCTTGAGCCTGAACGCGCCGCCGGTGTTCCTCTGGGGCCAGCCCGGCAGCGGCAAGACGCACGTGCTGCGCGCCCTGGCACAAGCCTGGCAGCAGGCTGGCGCGCAAGTGGGCTGGTATGACGCCCAGACCCCCTTGCCCTGGGAGCTGCCGGCCCACCCGAGCCTGCTGCTGCTCGATGATTGCGACCGGTTCGACGCCGGCCAGCAGCATGCCGCTTTTGCGCTGTTCGTCGAGGCGGCCACCCACGGCCTGGCGATCGTCGCCACAGGGCTGGCGCCGCCGGTCGATCTGCCGCTGCGCGAGGACCTGCGCACCCGCCTGGGCTGGGGGCCGACCTTCGCGCTGCAGCCCCTGTCAGAGTCGGAGACGCGGGCGGCCTTGCGCCGCGAGGCCGACCGGCGCGGTATCGTGCTGTCCGACGAGGTGATGGATTACGTGCTGAACCGCTTCTCGCGGGACATGAAGCACCTGATGGCCCTGCTGGACCGCCTGGACGAATTCGCCCTGGTCCACAAGCGCGCCGTCACCGTGCCGCTGCTGCGCCAGATGCTGCACGACCAAGGACTTTGACATTGACTTTGAACTGTTCGGAACTTTGATGAATCTCGCATTATTCGATCTCGACGGAACCCTGATCCCCAGCGACTCCGACCATGCCTTCGGCAGCTTCATGATCGACATCGGCTGGGCCGACGGCGGCGTCTGGCGCCAACGCAACGACGAGTTCTTCGCGCACTATCAGGCGGGCCAGCTCGACCTCAACGAATACGTGGCGTTCGCTACCTCGGTGTGGCGCGACCGGCCGCTGCCCGAAGCCCTGGCGGCACGCGATCGGTTC
The DNA here is from genome assembly GCA_019234815.1 of Burkholderiaceae bacterium. Lineage (GTDB taxonomy): Bacteria > Pseudomonadota > Gammaproteobacteria > Burkholderiales > Burkholderiaceae_C > JAFALA01. Next base: position 20,510 of record JAFALA010000088.1, read on the forward strand.
ATGCGCGAGGTGATGCAGCCCATGATGCGCGACAATGCCAGGGCGTTGCTGCGCGAGCACCAGGACGCGGGCGATCTGGTCGCCATCGTGACGGCCACCAATGAGTTTGTCACCGAGCCGATCGCCGCGGCCTTTGGCGTCGAGCATTTGCTGGCGGTGCAACTGGAGCGCGACCGCCTGGGCCATTACACCGGCGCCGTGCACGGCGTGCCGTCTTTCCAGGAGGGCAAGATCGTGCGCGTCAAGTCCTGGCTGCAGGGCCTGGGGCATCGCCTGGAAGATTTTGAGCGGGTCACCTTCTACAGTGATTCGATGAACGATATGCCTTTGCTGGAATTGGTCAGCCATCCGGTGGCGACCAATCCCACCCCGCAACTGGAGTCGGTGGCGCACACGCGCGGCTGGCCCATTTTGAAACTCTTCGCATGATCAAGAAATTCATAGACAAATTGCTGGGCAAGCCGAGCGACGGGCAAGGACGCAAAGGCACGGTGCTGGGCAAACGCACCGAGTTGCCTGTGAACGAGCACGGCATCGATCCCGAGCTGCTCGACGAGCGCGCGGTGCGCGTGGTACGGACGCTGACCGACGCGGGCTTCGAGGCCTACATCGTCGGCGGCGCGGTGCGCGACCTGATCCTGGGCCAGCGGCCCAAGGACTTCGACGTCGCCACCAACGCCACGCCCGAGCAGGTCAAGGGCCTGTTCCGGCGCGCCTTCATCATCGGCCGGCGCTTTCGCATCGTGCACGTGGTGTACGGACGGGGCCGCGAACACGAGGTGATCGAAGTCTCGACCTTCCGCGCGCTGCTGGCCAACGACGCGGCCGAGCAGGTGGCCGGCAACGAGAAGACGTCCAAGGACGAGCTGGCCGGCAAGTCCCACGTCGTCGATGCCAGCGGCCGGGTGCTGCGTGACAACGTCTGGGGTCCGCAGATCGAGGATGCCGCGCGGCGCGACTTCACCGTCAACGCGCTGTACTACGACCCGCAGGCGCAGGTCGTGGTCGACTACCACGGCGGCCTGGCCGACGCGAAAAAGCGCGTGCTGCGCATGATCGGCGACCCGGAAACGCGCTACCGCGAAGACCCGGTGCGCATCCTGCGCGCGGTCCGCTTCGCCGCCAAGCTCGGCTTCGAGCTGGAGGCCAAGACCAAGGCGCCGGTCAAGCGCATGGCGGCATTGCTGGCCAACGTGCCCGTCTCGCGCATGTTCGACGAGATGATGAAGCTGCTGCAGACCGGCCACTCGCTGGCCAGTCTGGACGAGCTGCGCAAGCAGGGCATTGCGCGCGGCGTGTTCCCGTTTCTCGATGCCGTGCTGGACGACAAGGGCCAGTTGAGCGATTCGCCGCAGGGCCGCTTTGTGCGCCGCGCCCTGGAAGACACCGACAAGCGCGTGGCCGAGGGCCGCAGCGTCGCACCGAGCTTCATGCTGGCCTGCATGCTGTGGGACGAGGTGCAGAAGCGCTGGCTGAGCCTGCGCGAGGCCGGCGAACCCACGGTGCCGGCCTTGCAGCAGGCCATCGACCAGGTCTTCGACGCCCGCATCGGCGACATTTCCGGCCGCGGCAAGCTGGCGGCCGATATGCGCGAGATCTGGATGATGCAGCCGCGCTTCGAGCGCCGCAGCGGCAGCGGGCCTTTCAGCCTGGTCGAGCAGGCGCGCTACCGCGCCGGCTTCGACTTCCTGATCCTGCGCGCCGAGGTCGGCGAGGTCAGCGGCAATCTGGTCGACTGGTGGGAAGACTTTGCGCTGGGTGACGACGACGAGCGCCGCGCGCTGATCGACGAGGCGCGCGAAGAAGACCGCCAGCGCCGCGGACCCAAGGTGCATCAGGTCGCGCGCGGCAGCGTGTCGGGCCAGGGCGGCCATGCGAAGGCACAGCCGCGTTCCAAGGCTGAGGCGGAAGAGGGCGGTTCGGTCGATGGTTCGTCCAATGGCCCGGCCAAGCGTCGCCGTCGCCGCCGCAAGCCCGCCGGCAAGGGGGAGGCGGGCGCCGCTCCTGGCGCCGGTGACGCTGGCGCGGGGGAATGAATACTGCGCCAGCCGCGCGGGCCTGGGTCGGCCTGGGCGCTAATCTGGGAAACCTGGACGCGACCTTGGCGGCGGCCCTGGAAGCCCTGGCCGGCTTGCCGGGCACGCGGCTGCTGCGAAGCTCCTCGTTCTACCGTTCTGCGCCGGTCGATTCCAGTGGGCCGGACTACTTGAATGCTGTGGCCGAGCTGGAAACCGCGCTGGCTCCCTTGCAGTTGCTCGACGCCCTGCAAGCCATTGAATCGGCGCATGGGCGCGAGCGGCCCTATCTCAACGCGCCGCGCACCCTGGATCTGGATCTGCTGAGCTATGGGGATTGGGTGCTGAACAGCCCGCGCCTGACGCTGCCGCATCCGCGTCTGCATCAACGCGCATTCGTGCTGCAGCCCCTCCTGGAGCTGGCGCCCGATCTGAGCCTGCCGGGCCTGGGGCGTATGGCCGATCACCTGCCAGCGACGCGGGATCAGGCCGTGGTTCGGGAGAGCCGGGCGCTGCGCTGATTTGTGACGGAACGATTACACTTTTGCCCATGGCCGTCGATGGTGGCGATGGGCCTTTCTTGAACCGCGAAATTTGAACTGCGAAATCGGCTCCATGCCTTGGGGCATGCGCTGATCTGGAGAACACATGCTGTTTGGCAAGCTGCTGCCCCGCGAGGGCAATTTTTTTGAACTGTTCAACGAGCATGCCGGCAAGATCACCGAGGGCGCCAAGGCCTTGATGGCCATGCTGCAGAACTACGACGACCCCTTGCTGCGCGAAAAGTATGCGGCCGAAGTCAGCGATGCCGAGCGGCAGGCCGACCGGGTCACGGCCGAGGTCAATCGCATGCTGCATCGCACCTTCATCACGCCGATCGATCGCGAGCAGATCCACGGCCTGATCAATTCCATGGACGATATCCTGGACATGGTCCACGACGTTGCGGGCACCATGTCGCTGTACGACATCCGCAAGGTGACCGACGAAGTCTTCCGGCTGGGCGAGCTGTCGGTGCGTTGCTGCGCGCGCGTCCAGGATGCCGTGTCGCTGCTGCCCAAGCTCAGCCAGGCCCAGACGGTCGAAGCCGCGCTCAAGACTTGCGAAGAAATCGACAAGCTGGAGACCGACGCCGATCGCGTGATGCGCGCCGCCATGTCGCGCCTGTTCCGCGAGGAGCCTGATGTGCGCGAACTCATCAAGCTCAAGGCCATCTATGAGCTGCTCGAAACCGTCACCGACCGCTGCGAGGATGTCGCCAACCTGATCGAGGGCATCGTCCTCGAGAACTCCTGAGCGGGTGGCACCGATGAATGGTGTGCCAATGTCGTTCTGGGTCGTGGCCCTGCTGGTGCTGCTGGCCATCGCGTTCGACTTCATGAATGGATTCCACGATGCCGCCAATTCGATCGCCACGGTGGTGTCGACCGGCGTGCTCAAGCCCCAGCAGGCGGTGCTGTTCGCGGCCTTCTTCAACATCGTCGCGATCGGCTTCTTCGAGCTGAAGGTGGCGGCCACGGTGGGCAAGGGCATCGTCGACCCCGCGGTCGTGGACCAGCACGTGGTGTTCGGCGCGCTGATCGGCGCCATCGCCTGGAACGTGATCACCTGGGCCTACGGCATTCCGTCGAGCTCCTCGCATGCCTTGATCGGCGGCCTGGCCGGTGCGGTGATTGCCAAGGCGGGCGCGGGCAAGCTGGTGGCTTCGGGCATCGGCAAGACGATGCTGTTCATCTTCCTGTCGCCGCTGCTGGGCTACGTGCTCGGATCGCTGATGATGGTGCTGGTGGCCTGGACCTTTCGCCGCAGCGCGCCTTTGCGCGTGGACAACTGGTTTCGCCGCCTGCAACTGCTGTCGGCGGGCTTGTACAGCCTGGGCCATGGCGGCAACGACGCGCAAAAGACCATCGGCCTGATCTGGATGCTGCTGATTGCGTCTGGCTATGCCGTCGCCGGCGACAAATCGCCGCCGGTCTGGGTGATCGTCTGCTGCTACACGGCCATCGGCCTGGGCACCATGTTCGGCGGCTGGCGGGTGGTCCGCACCATGGGCCAGAAAATCACCAAGCTCAAGCCTGCCGGCGGTTTCTGCGCCGAAACGGGCGGCGCCATGACCCTGTTCCTGGCCACGGCCCTGGGCGTGCCGGTCTCGACCACGCACACCATCACCGGCGCCATCGTGGGCGTGGGTTCGACGCAGCGCGCGTCCGCCGTGCGCTGGGGCGTGGCCGGCAACATCGTCTGGGCCTGGATCCTGACCATCCCGGCCGCCGGTTTCGTCGCCGGCGCGTTCTACTGGATCAGTCTGGTGCTGTTTTAAAGGACTCAGAGGCCGCGCGGTAGGTTTCAAGATGCACCTTACTGGCTGATGGCCTTGGCGGCCTCTTCCTGTGACTCGAAATAGCGCTGCGCGCTGAAGGCGATGGTGCTCATCAGGCAGATGCCGCCCATCATCAGGCACAGCACCATGCCGATGATGATGCCCCAGCCGCTGGCGCGGATTGGCAGGCCGGGGTTGTGGGCCTGGTTCCATTTGTCGTCCGGCGTCAGGCCATAGACGATGCCCATCAGCATGCTGAGCGACAGCATCAGGCCGAGGACGGGAATCAGCACCCAGGCCAACTGGTCGTCCTGCCCGAGCAGCCCCATGCGCTGCACGCCGTACAGGCCCACCAGCGTGGGCCAGGGATGCAGCCAGCCGAGCTTGTCCTTCAAGCCGTAGAGGTAGAAGCGGTGCACGCCCAGGCTGCCCAGCAGCAGGGCCAGCCAGGTGGCGATGGTCTTGGACTTGTAGGTCGACATGCGGATTTCTTTGCGTTCGCTGGGGCTCAGGCCGGGTTGGAGGTCTCGCCAGGCCCCAGGCAGCGCTGCATCAGCACCACGTCGAGCCAGCGGCCGAATTTCCAGCCTGCCGCCTTGAGCACGCCGGTGTGCTCGAAGCCCAGCGCGGTGTGCACGCCGATCGAGCCTTTGTTGTCGGCATCTCCGATCACAGCCAGCATCTGGCGTCCGCCGGCGGCTTCGCAGCGCGCCATCAGCTCGGCCAGCAGCAGCCGGCCGACGCCCTGGCCCTGGGCGTCGGGATGCAGGTAGATCGAGTCTTCCAGGCAGTAGCGGTAGGCCATGCGCGGGCGGAAATAGTTGGCGTAGGCATAGCCCAGCACCTGGCCGCCGCGCTCGGCCACCAGGAAGGGCAGGGCGCGGCCCAGCACTTCGGCGCGGCGGCGTCCCATTTCTTCGACGCTGGGCACCTCGGTCTCGAACGTGCCCGTGCCGTGCACGACGGCCCATTCGTAGATGGCATGGATACGGGGCAGATCGGATTCGGCGCTGGGGCGGATCAGCAGTCCAGCGGCTGAATTCGACGTCTCCAGCGGGGCGGTTTCGGGTTTGTTCATGTCAGATGCGGGGTTGACCTACAAAATTGCGCTGCAAGGCGCTCAACGCGAGTTTATAATGCCGGGTTTCGGTGCTGGTCGGTGCAGGTGCGCCGGCGTATCTACAGCGCCGAGATTTACCGCGCTCGGGTGAGCGGCTTTCATGGGCAGATGGCCATGATGGCAGACAAACCCGGTCGTTCTCGATCTGCTTGCCCTGAGTGTCTCCTGGTGCGGTGGAACGCTAAGAAACAAAGGATTCATCATGGTCGTGATTCGACTCTCCCGCGGCGGCTCCAAGAAGCGTCCGTTTTATAACATCGTCGTGGCCAACAGCAGCCAGCGCCGTGACGGCCGCTTCATCGAGCGCGTCGGTTTCTACAACCCCGTGGCCGCTGGCGCTGCTGAATCGCTGCGTGTCGCCCTGGATCGCGTGAGCTACTGGGCCGGCGTTGGCGCACAGCTGTCGCCCACCGTGGCTCGTCTGGTCGACCAGGCCAAGAAGTCGGCTGCCGCTCCCGCAGCAGCTGCCTAAGTTCAGGCCTGATTCGGCTTGTGAGCGTGATGCCCGATCAGGACAGTTTGCCCGCCACCGACGCTACAGCGTCGCAATGGCCGCAAGACGCTGTCGAGATCGGGCGCATTCTCGATGCCTGGGGCATCAAGGGCTGGTTCAAGATCCAGGCCTATTCCACCGATCCCCAGGCGCTTTTTGCCGCACGCCGCTGGTTCCTGAAACCCTCTGACGACGTGCGTGCCGTTGCGGCGGCCGCCAAGGCCGCTGCCTCCAAGGCGGCCTTGCCTCCGCTGCTCAAGATTCTCTCGGTTCGCGAACATGGCGATGGCATCGTGGCCAGCGCAGAAGGCATCGCGGACCGCAATGCCGCCGAGGCGCTGCGCGGCGCACGCATCTTCGTGTCGCGCTCGGCATTTCCCAGCTCCGATCCCGACGAGTTCTACTGGGTCGACCTGATCGGCCTGAGCGTGGTGAATCGTCAGGGCGAGCTGCTGGGCGAAGTGGCTGGCCTGCTGGAGACCGGCCCGCATGCCGTGCTGCGCATCACGCCGCCGGGCCTGACGCCGCCGGTCAAGCCCGACCAGGAGATCCTGGTGCCCTTCGTGTCGGCCTATGTCGACGAGGTGAGCCTGGCCGAGCGCCGCATCACCGTCGACTGGGGCCTGGATTTCTGAAGCGTCGGGTAGGTATTGCCCGTCCTGCGCCATGCGCTTCGACCTCATCACGCTGTTTCCCGAGCTGATTGAACCGCACCTGACGGCGGGCGTGACGCGCCGCGCGTTTGAGCGCAAGCAGGTTGACGTGCGCCTGTGGCAATTGCGCGATTTCGCCGAGGACAACTATCGTCGCGTGGACGACCGCCCCTACGGAGGCGGTCCCGGCATGGTGATGCTGGCGGAGCCGCTGGAGCGCGCCATGGCGGCGGTGCGGCAGGCGCGGGTCGAGGCGCAGGCGGACGCCGGATCTGCGGCGCCGATGGTGATTCATTTCAGCCCGACGGGGCGGCGCATCGACCAAGCGCTAGTGCAATCGCTGGCGCAGGGGCCGGGCGCCATTCTGCTGTGTGGCCGTTATGAGGGCATGGACCAGCGTTTTCTCGATCGCCATGTCACGCTGGAGCTGAGCCTGGGCGATTTTGTGCTGTCGGGCGGCGAGCTGCCGGCCCTGGCTTTGCTGGACGCTGTGGCGCGCTTGCAAGAGGGCGTGCTCAACGACGCCGCGTCGCACGAGCAGGACAGCTTCTCTGACGGACTGCTGGACTGCCCGCATTACAGCCGCCCGGAGGTCCTGCGCGGCCTGCCTGGGCAGGTGGACGAATTCCCCGTGCCGGCCGTGCTCCTATCCGGCCACCATGTGCAGATTGCGCGCTGGCGTCGCGAACGCTCGCTGGAGCTGACCTGGCGCCGCCGCCCGGACCTGATCGAGGCGGCCCGCCAGGCCGGCAAGCTCAGTGTGCAAGACGAGAAATTCCTGAAAACTTTGACGAACTGACGTGTCTGGCTATAATGATCGGCTTTTCGATCCTCTGGCGGGTCATAAAAGCTTTCCGAAAAATTTTTCGGCGCCGCCACGATCACTTGGAGAAACCATGGACCTGATCCAAACCCTTGAGCAAGAAGAAATTGCTCGTCTGAACAAGACCATCCCCGAATTTGCGCCCGGCGACACCGTGATCGTCAGCGTGAACGTGGTGGAAGGCACCCGCAAGCGCGTGCAGGCTTATGAAGGCGTGGTGATTGCCAAGCGCAATCGCGGCCTGAATTCCAGCTTCATCGTGCGCAAGATCTCGAGCGGCGAAGGCGTGGAGCGTACGTTCCAGTTGTTCAGCCCCCTGATCGCTTCGATCGAAGTGAAGCGCCGCGGCGATGTGCGTCGCGCCAAGCTGTACTACCTGCGTCAGCGTTCGGGCAAGTCGGCTCGAATCAAGGAAAAGCTCGCTTAAGCGCGTTTTCGATAAAAGCTGGCCTAAAGCCGGTGCTTGCTGCTTGCAGCGAGAACTTGCAGGACAAAAAACCGCCCGGTGCAAGCCGAGGCGGTTTTTTCATTTCCGCGCCCACTATGCTTGCCGCATGAGCCGTAGACCCATTTTCGACCCCCAGTCCGTGCCCGTGGTCGGTCACGACACGCATCTGCCGGCGGTGGATCCGGCGCGCCTGACGGCGGCCTTCATCCGGCAGCGTTTTGTCGATCCTCCCGAGTGGACGCCTGAATTCAAGGGCGACGGCGGCACCTTTGCCGCACGCGAACCTGCCGCCGCCGCCGTGCTGGTGCCACTGGTGCAACGGCCGCAAGGCCTGCAGGTGCTGCTGACGCAGCGGACCCAACATCTGCGCGACCACGCCGGGCAGATCGCCTTCCCGGGCGGGCGCACCGACGCGCACGACCTTGATGCCAGGGCCACGGCCTTGCGCGAGGCAGACGAGGAAATCGGCCTCAAGTCCGAGCACATCGACGTGATCGGACAGTTGCCGATTTACAGCACGGTGACCTCGTTCCAGGTCACGCCCGTGGTGGCGCTGGTGCGGCCCGGCTTCAACCTGACGCTGGAGGCCTTCGAAGTCGCCGAGGCCTTTGAGGTGCCGCTCGAATTCCTGATGACGCCTGCACATCACCAGCGCCATGTGTTTCGCTGGGAGCAGGATGAGCAACAGTTCGAGCGGCAGTTCTTCTCCATGCCCTGGACGGGGTCAGGCCTTGAGGGCGTGTCGCGCGAGTTTTTCATCTGGGGCGCCACGGCTGCGATGCTGCGCAACTTCTATGCCTTTCTGAGGGCCTAGCCCGATGGGGGCCGCTATCATGCTGAGCCATGAACTTCTTTGCGGTCTTTTTCGCGCTGATCTGTGAGCAGCTCAAGCCCTTGCGGGCGAGTAACCCAGTGCACCGGGGTGTGATCGCCTGGGTGCGTTGGACGGGCCGCAATTTCGACGCCGGGCGCGATCACCACGCCAATGTGGTCTGGGGCATCACCGTGTTGGGGCCGTCGTTGCTGGCGGCGCTGGTCTACGCCGGCATTCATCATTTCAGCATCCTGCTGGCGTTGGTTTTCAACGTCGTGGTGCTGTACTTGACGCTGGGCTTTCGCCAGTTCAGCCACTATTTCACCGACATCCGCGATGCCCTGGAGCGCGCCGACGAAATGGAGGCCCGCCGCCTGCTGGCCGAGTGGCGCCATCTGGACGCCAGTGAATTGCCGCGCACCGAGCTGCTGCGCCACGTGATGGAGCATTCGCTGCTGGCGGCGCACCGGCATGTGTTCGGCGTGTTCTTCTGGTTCATCCTCCTGTCGACCCTGGGTCTGGGGCCGGCGGGCGCAATCCTGTACCGCATGGCCGAGTTTGCGAGCCGCTACTGGGCCTTCAAGAGCCGCACCATCGAGGCGCCGACCAACGAGTCTTTGCTGCAGCTGTCGCGCAAGCTGTTCGGCGGGATCGACTACATCCCGGCGCGCCTCACCGCCACCGGCTTCGCCATCGTCGGAGACTTTGAGGAGGCCGTGAACGGCTGGCGTCGCGATGCCTCGCTGTGGCTGCATCCGAACGAGGGCATCATCCTGGCCTCGGCGGCCGGCGCCCTGGGCGTGCAGCTCGGCGGCTCGGCAGCGCCCGGCATCACGCCGGATCGCAGCAAGACCTTCGAGATGGGTGGCGACATGGAGGCCACGCTGGCCGACGGCTCGACGCCCGGTCAGCCGCCCGCGCTGGGCCATCTGCAAAGCGTGGTGGGCCTGGTGTGGCGCTCCGTCGTGCTATGGATGCTCCTGCTGGCGCTGCTGACGCTGGCCAATTTGCTCGGCTGATGAAATCGACCTTCGCCTGGGTGGCGGGCTTGGTACTGGCCGTGTTCGCGCTGGCGTTCGCGCCCGTGCTCTGGCACATGCTGGCCGATCCCGCCGCCGTGGCACCCGTCGAGGCGCCGCAAACCCTGCCCTGGCAGATCGATCGCCTGGACGACGGCGCCACGCGCGTGCTGGGCCTGACCCTCGGGCGCAGCACGCTTGCCGACGTCCAGCGGCACTGGGGCGACGAGCTGATGCTGGCGGTGCTGGCCAGGGATGGCGAGATCGGCGCGCTGGAGGCTTTCGTCGACAGCACGCAGCTCGGCTTCGTCAGCGCCAAGCTGGTGTTCACGGCGCAACTGGATGCCGCCGCGCTCAAGGATTTGCAGCAGCACGCCGTCAAGTCGCAGCTGCAGCCCAGTGGGGTACGCCGCTACACCCTGGCTGCGGTCGATCGCACCCGCGCCCTGCAGGCGGTCGTCACCGGCCTGACCGTGTTGCCTTCTGTGCATGTGGACGCCGCATTGCTGACGCAACGCTTTGGCGCGCCCGGCGAGCAGTTGCAAACCCGCGTGCCCGACCCGGACGGCGGCGCACCGCAGGCGCAGTCGAACTGGCTCTATCCGGCCCTGGGCCTGGCCGTCGCGTTCGATGCGCAAGGCCATGCGGTCTTGCAGTACGTCGCGCCCAAGGATTTCGGCCAGCTGCGCGAACCCTTGCTCAAAAGTCAGGCGGGCAGCTGAACTGCTGCGGCGCGATGCCCAGGTCCTCGATGGCGGGCAGATGCAGCTCGCTGGCGTGCAGCATCAGGCGTGGCGCGCGTGCCGCGTCCTCTGCCGAGGCGTAGAGTGTATCGCCGAGGATGACATGTCCCTGCGCCTGCAAGTGCACGCGCAATTGGTGCGAGCGCCCGGTGAGGGGTTCCAGCAGCAGCCGCGCGCAGTTCTGTTCCGGCATTGTTGCCAGGACTTGGACGCGCGTGATGGACGGCTTGCCGACTTCGAAGTCGACCTTCTGGCGCGGCCGCTGCGGCCAATCGGCGATCAGGGGCAGGTCGATCTGCCAGGCCTCTTCGACCGGACAACCCGAGACGATGGCGACATAGCGCTTGAGCACGGCGCGTGTGGCAAAGGCCGCGCTCCAGCGGCGCTGCATCTCGAGGCCGCGCGCAAACAGCAGCAGGCCCGAGGTGGCCATGTCGAGCCGGTGTACGATCAGCGCGTCAGGGAAGAGCTGCTGCACGCGCAGGCTGGCGCAGTCCTGCTTGTCCTCGCCGCGGCCCGGCACCGACAGCAACCCGCTGGGCTTGTTGACCAACACCCGGTGGGCGTCGGCGTGAATGATTTCCAGCATCAGAACTGTTCGATCCAGCCCGACTGCAACGCCGACTGCGGATTCGAGCCCGCTTGCTGCACCGCGCGCAGCGCCCCCACGGTGTCCATGCCGAGGTGCTTGAGCACGCAGGCGGCGACCGTGCCCGTGCGCCCCAGGCCGGCTGCGCAATGCAGCAGCACCTGGTCGCCCAGCATCAGGCTGCGGCTCACCTGCTCGACGCCTTGGCGGAACTGCGCCGGATCGATTCCGACGCTGAAATCACGCAAGGGCAGGTGCAGCCAGCGAAACGGCAGCCGGCCCTCGGTGATGGCCTTGTGATAACGCGGCGACAGCTCGGCCACTTCGGTCAGCGGGTTCAGGCATACCACCAGATTCAGGTCGCGCAGGCGCGCTTCGTCGAGAAAGCTGGCCCACGATTCGATCCGGCCGGGCATGGATTGCAGCCAGAGCCGGCCAGGAGCTGGGGGAGGCAGGGGAAGGTGTCGGAATGGCATGGCTGGATTTTGCTGCATCCGGGTCCGGAAAGGCCGGCGGCTCTGCTAGGCTTGGCGAGATGTCTGGGGATGGTAGTCTGGGGGGGGGGTGATGCGTCTGTCGATTCACGCGGTTCGCGCCGGTATGGGGCTGTTGCTGGCCTTGGCGTGTGCCGCTGCCCAAGCCGATATGGCCGACCTGATTCCGCGCGTCAAGCCCGCGGTCGTGATGGTCGGCACCTATCGCGCCACCGACAGCCCGCGCTTTGGCTTTCGCGGCTCAGGCTTTGTGGTGGACGACGGCCTGCACGTGATCACCAACGCGCATGTGCTGCCCGACCAATCTGTGGAGACCGTCAGCGCCGACATGGCGGTGCTGGTGGCCGATGGGCACGGGCACTGGACGCAGCGCAAGGTGGAGTCGGTACGGGTCGACCCTTCGCATGACCTGGCCGAGCTCAAGATCGATGGCGCCGTTGCGCCGGCCCTGCGCCTGTCGGACGCGCCGGTGCGCGAGGGGCAGGGCATCGGCCTGATGGGCTTTCCGCTGGCCGGCACGGTCGGCTTCACGGTGGTGACGCACCGCGGCATCGTGTCGGCCATCACGGCCATCGTGCAGCCGCCGCCGACTTCGCATGCCTTGAGCACGCGCGCGGTACGCCAGTTGCGCGAGGGCAGCTTCGACGTCCTGCAACTGGACGCCACCGCCTATCCGGGCAACAGCGGCGGTCCGGTCTTCGATGCGGAAACCGGCGAGGTGCTGGGCGTGGTCAGCATGGTGGTGGTGAAAGGCACGCGCGAATCGGCCCTCAGTGCGCCGACCGGCATCACCTATGCGGTGCCGGCGGCCACTGTACGTGAATTCATGCAGCATACTCAGCCCTGAATCCTGCGGATGTCCATGGGGTATCCAGGGCTTCTAGAATCAAAAGATACCAACAAGGAGATTTCATGACCACAGCCCGCCGAGGAAAGGCAGCCTCATCCACGGCCGAGACAACGGCGAACGCGGTTCGCGTGCTCAAGAAATATCCCAACCGGCGGCTCTACGACACGCGAACCAGCGCCTATATCACCCTGGCCGACGTGAAGGACATGGTGCTGGAGGGCCAGACCTTCGAGGTGCGCGATGCCAAGACCGGCGACGAGCTGACCCGCTCCATCCTGCTGCAGATCATCCTGGAAGAGGAAACCGGCGGCGTGCCGATGTTTTCGACTCAGGTGCTGGAGCAGATCATCCGCATCTACGGCAACGCCATGCAGGGCGTGATGGGCTCCTACCTGGAAAAGAACATGCAGGCCTTCGCCGACATCCAGGCCAAGTTCATGGAGCAGAGCAAGGGCCTGCCTTTCAGTCCTGAGGCGTGGACGCAGTACATGAGCGGCCAGTCGCCCTTGCTGCAGGGGCTGATGGGCAATGTGATGGAGCAGTCCAAGAGCCTGTTCACGCAGCTGCAGGAGCAGATGCAGCAGGCCGGCCAGCTGTTTCCCGGCATGTCGGGCTTTGGCGCCAAGCCGGGCAAGACCGGATCGTCTGGCTCCGGGGACGCGGGCTGAGCGTCGCTGCCGCGACCGCTGATTTGCAGTTTGCGCCGGCAATCATTGCGGCAGGCTCAACTCGAACACCGCGCCGCCCGCGGGCGCGCGCCGGTTCAGCGCGCAATAGCCGGCCGACGTACCGGTCGAGTGCGCTCGCGCCACCAGCTGGCAGACCTTCATGCCCAGCCCGGTGCCGCCCGGCGTGGGGCCGCTGTTCGGCCCAGGACCGTCGTCCGCCACGAAGAACACCAGCGACTTGTAGACGCGACGCACGCCGAGGATGATCTCGGTGCGGGCAAACGCTCGCGCATTCGACAAGGCCGACTGGAGCGCCAGCGAGACAAGGCGCGCGTCGAAGTAGGCGATGCGCAAATCGTCTTCGATCACGACGCTGAGTTCGGGGCCCGACGGCGACACCAGGGCGCCGCAAACCTGGGTGAGGAACTCCGACAGCACCTGCTCGTCGATGCTGACGGGCAGGGCCTGCAGGTCGTCCTGGTACAGGGTCAGAAACTCCATCAGGCGCAGGCGCATGCCCGCCGCGTGCTGCCACAGAAAGCGGATGCGCTCGCTGGCATCGTCGCGCCGCGCCATGAGTTCGAGCTCGCCCTCGATCAGCCCCAAGGCGTTCTTGAGATCGTGCACGATCGCGGCAGAGAGTTCAGGGTTCATCATGCCGCGGCGCTCGACTGCTCCTTGGCGCGCACACGTGCCAGGAAGTGGTGCAGGAGCTGGACCTTCTCGGAGTGCGGCATCAGTGCGTCGAGACGAGCCATCAGCGCCACCACCCGCTTCATCTTGGCCGGGTTCACCCCTGTGAAGCTCATCTCCAGCAGATAGGCCCGCACGGTCTCGAGCAGCACGGCCGTGTTGTCGGCGTAGCTGGCCAGCAAAGCGTCGAGACGCTCGACCGCCTTGGCGAATTCGCGTTCCTTGAGCAGGGTCTTGGCTTCCGCGACCTGCTGCTTGAGCGCTTCGGCCGGGCCATCCACCAGCGAGGCGATCAAGGCCTGCTGGCCGGTGTCGACCAAGGTCTGGCGCGCCAGCGACACGATGCGCAGGTTTTCATGGTCGTCCTTGACCGCCTGCTCGAGCAGGCGCGCGCCACGTTCGATCAGGGCCGGGTCGCCGCTCTTCAAGGCCGCCTTGGCGATCAGGATCGACGCGATATCGGCGCGGGCTTCGATGCCGTCGAGCGCGCGGCGCAGCGATTCACCGGCCGCCGCATGCTCGCCCTGCTCGCGAAAGGCCTGCGAGCGCACCGCGGACAGCGCGGACCTTGCGGACGGATCGTCCTTGAGCGAGGCGCCAACCTCGTCGAGCACCTGGTGTGCCAGCTTGGGTTCGCCCAGATCCACATGCACCTGGGCCAGCACCAGTGCGTCGTCGGACTGGGCGGCCGCCGATCCGCGACTGAGCTTGACGGCCTGCTTGAGGCTTTCCTTCGCGGTATGAAGCTGGCCGGTGCGCAAGGCCATGTGGCCGAGCGCGCGATGCCGGCGCGCGCTGCCGACTTTCGCGGCGGCGTCGGTCAGCACTCGCATGGCCTCGTCCAATTGACCGGATTCCTCGGCCACCTTGGCCAGCAGCTCATAGGCCGCCATATTCTGTTCGTTGGATGCGATCAAGGCCCTGAGCACGTCGCGGGCCGCGTCGACTTGCCCGCCTAGGAAGCAGGCCCGGGCTTCGCCGAGCCGCGCCCAGGCCAGCCGGCTGCTGAGCCGTCCAACCTCCTCGTAGACCATGCGCGCGTCGTCGAAGCGACCCATGTCGAGCAGGCACTCGGCCTTGCGGCGCTGCAGTTCGGTCGGGTAGTCACTCTTCTTGGCGAGCAGCTCGTCACAGAGTTGAACCGCGCCATGCAGGTCGTTTTGCCGCATCAGCTGCAGCACCGGCGTCAGCGCGGCGCGTCGCTTGAGAATCGCCATCAGGCGGTCCTCCAGGCTGCGCACCGTGATGGGCTTGAGGATGTAGTCGTCAGGCTGGTGTTCGCTGGCCGCGGCGACATCGCTGCGGAAATTGTTGCCGGTGATCATGACGAAGATCGTCGACAGCGGCAGGATGTTCTCGTTGCGCAGCAGTTCGAGCAGTTGCTGTCCGTCGGTGTGCGAGCGCAGGTCGTGATCGCAGAGAACCAGGTCGTAGTTCTTGCTGCGCAACAGCGCCAGCGCGTCGTTGGGGCCGGTGGCCAGATCGATCTGGGTGAAGCCGATGTCCTGCAGCTGATTCTTGTGCAGGGTCTGCATCGGGCGCTGATCGTCGATGATCAGCGCAGTCAGGCGCGAGAAGATCGAATGCGTGGCGGCGGACATGTTGGTAGACGATCCCAGAACAGATGTTGATGTCTGCGTCAACAAGGGCCTGGCCAGCCGCCGGTTCGAGTGAGAGGGGTGACGCAGCAGCGGCCCCCGATCAATGGTGACCTGATCGCACTGCCGGGAGCAGTCGATCATCATGTGCGGCGACCCCGCTATCGTCGCGGCCACAATCTGATGATCGCGCCCGCTTTAGACCGGAAGCTTTGCGACCCCGGCTTTCGCACGGGTGTGCCTTTGTCGTTCAAACCTATGTGGAAGATTGTAGGCCACAAGCTTTCGCGGCGTGCAATCGCGTGCGATCGGGTCGGTGAATAGCAGTTCAATGCGTGCAAAAGCCCCTCAAATGCTGGACCAACGACGCAAGTTCTAGGCGCAAGGCGGTGTCATCGGCGAAAATTGATGGATGAGTGAACAAATTTCCCAGACTGCGGCCCCAGCTGCAGCCCCCAAAATCGGCTTTGTCAGCCTCGGCTGCCCCAAGGCGCTGACCGATTCCGAACTCATCCTGACGCAGTTGCGCGCCGAGGGCTATGAGACTTCCAAGACTTTTGCCGGCGCCGACCTGGTGATCGTCAACACCTGCGGCTTCATCGACGACGCCGTCAAGGAAAGCCTGGACACCATTGGCGAGGCGCTGGCAGAGAACGGCAAGGTCATCGTGACCGGCTGCCTGGGCGCCAAAGCCGGCGAGACCAGCAACAACCTGGTGCGCGAGGTCCATCCCAAGGTGCTTGCCGTGACCGGCCCGCATGCCACGCAGGAGGTGATGGACGCGGTGCACGTGCACGTGCCCAAACCGCACGACCCCTTTGTCGACCTGGTGCCGGCCTACGGCATCAAGCTCACGCCCAAGCACTATGCCTACCTGAAGATCAGCGAAGGCTGCAATCACCGCTGCTCGTTCTGCATCATCCCCAGCATGCGCGGCGACCTGGTGTCACGCCCGATCGGCGACGTGCTCTCGGAAGCGCGCGCGCTGTTCGAGTCCGGCGTCAAGGAGCTGCTGGTCATCAGCCAGGACACCAGCGCCTACGGCGTGGACGTCAAGTACCGGACCGGCTTCTGGGACGGCAAGCCAGTCAAGACGCGCATGTTTGATCTGGTTGCCGCCTTGGGCGAGCTGGCCCGCGCGCACGGCGCCTGGGTGCGGCTGCACTACGTCTACCCCTATCCCCATGTGGGCGAGGTGCTGCCCCTGATGGCCGAAGGCCTGATCCTGCCTTACCTCGATGCGCCGCTGCAGCATGCCCATCCCGACGTGCTCAAGCGCATGAAGCGTCCGGCCAACGGCGAGAAGAACCTGGAGCGCATCCAGCGCTGGCGCGAGATCTGCCCGGACATCGTGATCCGCTCGACCTTCATTGCCGGCTTCCCTGGCGAGACCGAGGCCGAGTTCGACTACCTGCTCGACTTCATGCGCGAGGCCCGCATCGACCGTGCCGGCTGCTTTGCCTACTCGCCCGTTGAAGGCGCCTCGGCGAACGAGCTGCCGGGCGCCTTGCCTGACGAGATCCGCAACGAGCGCCGCGCGCGTTTCATGGAAGTCGCCGAGGCGGTGTCCATCGACAAGCTGCGCAGCCGCGTGGGCGCCACCATGCAGGTGCTGGTCGACAGCGCGCCGGCCATGGGCCGCAAGGGCGGCGTCGGCCGCAGTTATGCCGATGCACCTGAGATCGACGGTACCGTGCGGCTGCTGCCGCCCGAGAAGATCAGCAAGACGCTCAAGGTGGGCGAATTCACCCGCGCACGCATCGTGGCGGCGGAGGGGCACGATCTGATCGCGATGCCGATCTGAGGCACCGGGGAGCTGCGCATGACCGAGAGCAAGCGGCCCGCCAAGGCGCTGTCGACTGAGCAGATCCACCATGCCTACCGCCCGCCGGCAGGCTGGAGCGCGATTCCCGTGGGCATCCACAAGGCGTCCACCGTGCTGTTCAAGGACTGCGCCGACCTGCGCCAGCACCGGCCGCGCGATGGCACGAGCTACCGCTACGGGCTGCACGGCACGCCCAGCTCCTACACGCTGGCGGCGCGCCTGGCCAGCCTGGAGGGCGCCGCGCACTGCCTGCTCACGCCCAGCGGGCTGTCGGCCATCACGCTGGTCAGCCTGGGCCTGCTGCGGCCGGGCGACGAGGTGCTGGTGCCCGACAATGTCTACGGCCAGAACCGCCACCTCAGCGAAGGCCTGCTGCCGCAGTTCGGCATCGGCCACCGCTATTACGATCCGCTCGACGCCAAGGGCTTCGCCGTCCTGCTGGGGCCGCAGACCAAGCTGGTCTGGTTGGAGGCAGCCGGGTCGATCACGCTGGAGTTCCCCGACCTGATCGGCATCCTGCAGGCCTGCAAACAGCACGGCGTGCTCACGGCGCTGGACAACACCTGGGGCGCCGGCGTCGCATTCAAGCCCTTCGAGATTGCGCCGGGCCTGGGTGTGGACATCTCCATGCAGGCCCTGACCAAGTACGCCTCGGGCGGGGCCGACGTGCTGATGGGTTCGGTGTGCACGCGCGATGCGGCCTTGCACGATCGCCTGAACGATGCGCATGAGCACCTGGGCTACGGCCTGGGCCAGAACGATGTCGAGCTGGTGCTGCGCAGCCTGCCCACGCTGGAGTTGCGCTACCGCGCCCAGGATGCATGCGCGCGCGCGCTGGCGCGCTGGATGCAGTCTCGTCCGGAGGTGGCGCAAATCATGCACCCGGCGCTGCCCGGTTCGCCAGGGCATGCGCACTGGGCCGAAACCAGTGCGGCGGGCGCCGGCTGCCTGTTCACGGCGATCTTCAAGCCCGAATACAGCCAGAAGCAGGTCGACGCCTTCGTCGACGCGCTGGAGCTGTTCGGCATCGGGTACTCCTGGGCCGGCCCCATGAGCCTGGCCGTGCCCTATGACATGCGGCGCAGCCGCTCGCTGCCCATGCCTTGCGCTCCCGGACACCTGGTTCGGTTTGCAATCGGGCTGGAGGCGGAGGAGGACCTGCGGGCTGATCTGGAGCGGGCGCTGCGGGTCTTGGGGTAGGGGGCTCAGTCCTTCGGACCTGATGAGACTTTATGTCTCATCAGCCGTCCCCGCTCTCTCTCCCAGTCGCGTTGCTTTTCGGTTTCGCGCTTGTCGGCCTTGTCCTTGCCCTTGGCCAGCGCGATCTGGACCTTGACGCGGCCGTCCTTGTAGTGGAGGTCGAGCGGCACCAGCGTGTAGCCGCGCTGCTCGACCTTGCCGATCAGGCGGCGGATTTCCTCGCGCTTCATCAGCAGCTTGCGGGTGCGGTCGGCCAGGGGATTCACGTGCGTCGATGCCGTGCGCAAGGGGTTGATGCGGCAGCCGATCAGGTACAGCTCGCCATTGCGGATGTGCACATAGCCGTCCGGCAACTGCACCTGTCCCGCGCGGATGGCCTTGACCTCCCAGCCTTCCAGGACCACGCCGGCTTCGTATTGTTCTTCGAGGTGGTATTCGAACCGGGCGCGCCGGTTTTCAGCAATGGACATGGAATGAGTTTCGAGAGCGGTGGAGCCCAATACAATCCGAGCATTGTATGAAGCAAGTGAAAAAGTCCGTTCTGCTCTGGTACTCGCCTGGCGAAATGTACGACCTGGTGACCCAGGTCGAGCGTTATCCCGAGTTCCTGCCCTGGTGCGACAAGGCCGAGGTGCTGGAGCGCCACGACGGCGGCATGACGGCGCGCTTGGGTCTGGTTTACGCCGGCATCAAGCATGCCTTCACCACGCAGAACAGCCATGAGCACCAGCGTTGCGTCCGCATGGCACTGGTCGACGGGCCGTTTTCGCTGCTCGACGGCGTCTGGCAGTTCCAGCCGCTGGGCAGCGTCGACGAAGCGGGCGAATCCAAGGCTTGCAAGGTCGAATTTGATTTGCGCTATGCCTTTTCCAGCAAGGCCCTGGAGGCCGTGGTCAGCCCGGTGTTCGACCGCGTCGCCAACACCTTTGTCGAGAGTTTCGTGCAGCGGGCCGAGAGCGTCTATGGCAGCCGCTGAAGCTCGGCGCCTGCGGGTCGAGCTGGTCTGGAGTCCGGCCGCTGGCGATGTGCGCCATGCCTGGCTCGACCTGGCGCCCGGCACGCGTTTGCGCGAAGCCTTGTCGCAACTGCCTGAATTGACCCAGGCACTGGGGTCTGGGACCTTGAGCATGGCGCGTATCGGCATCTGGGGCCGTGTGCAGCCGCTGGACACTGTCTTGCGCGACCGCGACCGCATCGAGGTCTATCGCCCCTTGACGGTGGACCCCAAGGAGGCACGCCGCCAGCGTTACCGGGCTACGGGGCAGCGCATCATTTCCAGGCATCGGCCTATGGGCGGCAAGACCAGCAAATCGGGCCTGGAGTAGGCGTTTCTTTGCAGGCCGCGAATAGCCGCTACTGGCTGCTACTGGCAGTTGCTGCCGATCAGGTCTTGCGCGTGCTGGCGCTCGGATTGCCTTTGCGCGTCGTCCAGATAGATCCGCTCACCCTGTGCATTGGTCGTGACGATGCGCGTGCCTTCGTCGATCAGGCGCAGCTGATTTTGCGCCCGGCTGCAGGTGTCGGCCTTGATGGCGGCTTGGCGGGCGCGCTCCTCGTCCTTCTTGCGCTGGGCGTCGTCGGCTTCTTTCTTCTCTTTCGCCTTCTTGTCGGCGTCGGCCTTGGCGGCGTTGGCGCTGGACGCGGCGGCCGCCGCCGCTGAGGCCGCCGATGCGGCCGCTGCCCGGGCGTCATTCAGGTTTTGCACCACGACGCGCGTGCTCTGGCTCGGTTGCTGCAGGATGTCCTTGTCGGGCACCGAAGCTGGCGGCGGCCGGTCGGAAAACTGGACATGTCCATCCGCATCGCGCCATTTCCATTGCGCGTGCGCCGGCAGCGCGATGCACAGGCCGCCAAGCGCCATCAGCAGCGCGAAGCAGGTTTTCGTGGCAGGCGGGGCTTGTTTGGGCATAGGGGCTCAATCTCGGCGTTAGGGGCGGCGCTGCTGCGGGGATACGCAAGGGCGTAGGCGTCCGAGTTTAGCGGGCAGGGCGGCGATGGGAAGTCCTGAACGAGTGAATTCGGTCGCAGATTGTTGCTGGGGAGGGCGTTGCGGCGGTCGCGGTTGAAGCGGCGGCGAGCGCGGCTTTGCGGTTTTCTCTATAATGCCGCTTTGCGTCTGGAGCTTCCTCATGCGCCTTCTAGGAAATGCGCTCACCTTCGATGATGTGTTGTTGGTGCCAGCCTTCTCCCAGGTGTTGCCTCGCGACACCAGCCTTGCGACCCGTCTGTCGCGCAATATTCAGCTGAACCTGCCCCTGGTGTCCGCCGCCATGGATACCGTGACCGAAGCACGTCTGGCCATCGCCATCGCGCAGGAGGGCGGCATCGGCATCGTCCACAAAAACCTGAGCGCTCAGCAGCAGGCCAGGGAAGTGGCGCGCGTCAAGCGCTACGAGTCGGGCGTGCTGCTCGACCCCTTCACGATCGGGCCGGACGCTACCGTGCGCGAGGTCAAGGAACTGTCGCGCCAGCATGGCGTGTCGGGCTTTCCGGTGGTCGAGGGCAGCAAGGTGGTCGGCATCGTGACCGGCCGCGACCTGCGCTTTGAAACCCGCATGGATCTGTCGGTGCGCCAGATGATGACGCCGGCGGAAAAGCTCGTCACGGTCAGGGAAGGCGCCTCGCTCGAAGAGGCCAAGGCCCTGATGCACAAGCACCGCCTCGAGCGCGTGGTGGTCGTCAACGATGCGTTTGAATTGCGTGGCCTGATGACCGTCAAGGACATCACCAAGCAGACCAGCTTCCCGCTCGCCGCGCGCGATGCCCAGGGCAAGCTGCGCGTGGGCGCGGCGGTCGGCTTCGGCGAAGACACCGAAGAGCGCGTTGAACTGCTGGTGCGTGCCGGCGTCGACGCCCTGATCGTCGACACGGCCCACGGCCACAGCGCTGGCGTGCTGGAGCGCGTGCGCTGGGTCAAGAAAAACTATCCCAAGGTCGACGTGATCGGCGGCAACATCGCCACCGGCTCGGCGGCGCTGGCGCTGGTCGATGCCGGCGCCGACGGCGTCAAGGTCGGCATCGGCCCAGGCTCCATCTGCACCACGCGCATCGTGGCCGGCGTGGGTGTGCCGCAGATCACCGCGATCGACAACGTCGCCACCGCCCTGCGCGGCTCCGGCGTGCCGGTGATCGCCGACGGCGGCGTGCGCTACTCCGGCGACCTGGCCAAGGCCATCGCCGCTGGTGCCGACAGCGTGATGATGGGCGGCGCCTTCGCCGGTACCGAAGAGGCGCCTGGCGACACCATCCTCTATCAGGGCCGCACCTACAAGAGCTACCGCGGCATGGGCTCGATGGGCGCCATGGCCAAGGGCTCGGCCGACCGCTACTTCCAGGACACATCGAGCAACAACCCCAACACCTCCAAGCTGGTGCCCGAGGGCATCGAAGGCCAGGTGCCCTACAAGGGTTCGGTGGTGCAGGTGATCTTCCAGATGGCCGGAGGCCTGAAGGCGTCCATGCACTACTGCGGTTGCGCTACCATCGCCGACATGCAGAACAAGGCCGAGTTCGTGCAGATCACCTCGGCGGGCATGCGCGAAAGCCATGTGCACGATGTGCAGATCACCAAGGAAGCGCCGAACTACCGTTCGGAGTAAGTCCTGGTGAGCGCGCCGTCAGTTACCGGTAAAAGCCCGGGCAAGGCCCCGGGCATGGTTTTCATCATGATCGCGGTGCTGATCGACATGATGTCGATCGGCCTGATCATTCCGGTGCTGGCGCCGCTGGTGGGCACCTTCACGCACACGCAGGCCGAGCACACGGCGGCGCAGCTCGCCGTGTCCTTTGCCTTCGGCCTGGCCAACTTCTTCGGCTCCCCCATTCTGGGCGCCTTGTCCGACCGCTTCGGGCGCCGCCGCGTGATGCTGATCGGCTTCAGCGGCCTGGCCCTGAGCTTCTTCGTCACCGCCTTGGCCAACGCACTGTGGATGCTGGTGGTGGTGCGCCTGTTCTCGGGCGCCATGCAGGCCAACGCGGCGGTGGCCACCGCCTACGTGGCCGACATCACGGCGCCGGAAGAGCGCGCCAAGCGCTTCGGCATGCTGGGCGCGACCTTCGGCATGGGCTTCATCCTCGGGCCCATGCTGGGCGGCTTCCTGGGCGACTACGACCTGCACCTGCCCTTCCTCGTGGCCGGCAGCATGGCGGTCTGCAACTGGATCTACGGCTATTTCGTGCTGCCCGAATCGCTCAAGCCGGAGCATCGGCGGCCCTTCGAATGGCGCAAGACCAATCCGCTGGCGGCGCTCACGCGCGTGCGCAATCTCAAGGGCGTCGGCAGCCTGATCTACGTGATTGCCTTCAGCGGCCTGGCACAAATGGTGCTGCAAAGCAGCTGGGTGCTCTACACCAGCTACAAGTTCGGCTGGACGCCGCGCGACAACGGCCTGGCCATGTTCACGGTCGGGTTGATGTCGGTGGTGGTGCAGGGCGGTTTGCTGCGCGTGCTCAACAAGCGCATTCCCGTGCGGCGCCTGGTGCCGCTGGGCCTGCTGTTCTCGGTGCTGACCAATCTGATCTGGGGCTTTTCGACCGAAGGCTGGATGATGTATGCCGCCATCGTGATCGGCCTGCTGTCGTACGCGGTCGGGCCGACGCTGCAGGGGCAGATCTCGAGCGCCGCCGACGACCGCACCCAGGGCGAGACCATGGGGGCCATCTCGTCGCTCAACAGCCTGATGGCCGTGATCGCGCCCGTGCTGGGCCTGGGCCTGATGTACCTGGTCTCCGACCTGCCCAAGGGCGACTGGCGCGTCGGTGCACCCTTTTACTTCTGCGCGGTCTTGCAAGCCTTGTCCTTGGTCTTTGCGCGCCGGCATTTCAGTCATGCCGCAGCGGCGCAGGCAGTGCCAGGCCATGCCGTGGCCGATGCGCACTGAAGCCCGATACCGAATTTGGAGATTGAAACCATGCATGAAAAAGTCCTGATCCTCGATTTCGGTTCCCAGGTGACCCAACTGATCGCCCGCCGCGTGCGCGAGGCCCATGTCTATTGCGAGGTCCACCCCTGCGACGTCAGCAGCGACTGGGTACGCGAGTACGCGGCCGATGGCAAGCTCAAGGGCATCATCCTGTCGGGCAGCCATGCCAGCGTCTACGAGGTCGATGACCGCGCGCCCGACGCCGTTTTCGCGCTCGGCGTGCCGGTGCTGGGCATCTGCTACGGCATGCAGACCATGGCCCAGCAGCTGGGCGGCAAGGTCGAGGCCGGCCACACGCGCGAGTTCGGCTACGCCGAGGTGCGCGTGCGCGGCCACACGGCGCTGCTGAAGGGCATTGCCGATTTCACGACGACCGAAGGCCACGGCATGCTCAAAGTCTGGATGAGCCATGGCGACAAGGTCACCGAGCTGCCGCCCGGTTTCAAGCTGATGGCCAGCACCGACAGCTGCCCGATCGCCGGCATGGCCGACGAGGCGCGCCGCTTCTACGCCGTGCAGTTCCATCCCGAGGTCACGCACACCGTGCAGGGCCGCGTGCTGCTGGAGCGCTTCGTGCTCGACATCTGCGGCACGAAGGCGGACTGGATCATGCGCGACCACATCGAAGAGGCGGTGGCCAAGATCCGCGAGCAGGTCGGCGACGAGGAAGTCATCCTTGGCCTGTCCGGCGGCGTCGATTCCTCGGTGGCCGCCGCGCTGATCCACCGCGCCATCGGGGACCAGCTGACCTGCGTCTTCGTCGACCACGGCCTGCTGCGCCTGAACGAGGGCGACATGGTCATGGAGATGTTCGAGGGCAAGCTGCACGCCAAGGTCATCCGCGTCGACGCCAGCGAGCTGTTCCTCGGCAAGCTGGCGGGCGTGTCCGACCCCGAGCAAAAGCGCAAGATCATCGGCGGCCTGTTCGTCGACGTCTTCAAGGCCGAGGCCGCCAAGCTGAAGGCCGGCGGGGCAGGGCACAAGGGCGCCACCTTCCTGGCCCAGGGCACCATCTACCCGGACGTGATCGAGTCGGGCGGCGCCAAGAGCAAGAAGGCCGTCACCATCAAGAGCCACCACAACGTCGGCGGCCTGCCCGAGCAACTGGGCCTGAAGTTGCTGGAGCCGCTGCGCGACCTGTTCAAGGACGAGGTGCGCGAGCTCGGCGTCGCCCTGGGCCTGCCGCACGACATGGTCTACCGCCACCCCTTCCCGGGGCCGGGCCTGGGCGTGCGCATCTTGGGCGAGGTCAAGAAGGACTACGCCGACCTGCTGCGCCGCGCCGACGCCATCTTCATCGAGGAGTTGCGCTCCACCGTCGACCACAACAGCGGCAAGTCCTGGTACGACCTGACCAGCCAGGCCTTCACGGTGTTCCTGCCCGTCAAGAGCGTGGGCGTGATGGGCGACGGCCGCACCTACGACTACGTCGTGGCCCTGCGCGCCGTGCAGACCAGCGACTTCATGACCGCCGACTGGGCCGAGCTGCCGTATGCGCTGCTGAAAAAGGTGTCGGGTCGCATCATCAACGAGGTGCGCGGCATCAACCGCGTCACCTACGACGTGAGCTCGAAGCCACCGGCGACGATCGAGTGGGAGTGAATTGACGTCCTTCGAGGACTATCGCCAGCTATCGAAAAACTGCCGTAACGTGTTGATTTAGAAAGAAATACGTTACGGCAGCTATCGGTGGCTATCGCCGGCCAGCGGAACAGGTTGGCGGTAAATGTGGCGGTAAGAACCGGAGGCCGGATCAAGACCTTCCCGTTCACTATTGAGACCCAACCGGTCTTTGACGGTAAAAGTCTCCTCTGGAAAGCTGATTTCATGCGGCTTTCCGAGCATCAGCGGGTCTCCTAGCCCCTGACGGTAAAAGCCGTCACGCACAGGAGGAAAACCTCGATGCTTACCGACACCGCGCTGCGTAATTTGAAGCCTAAGTCATTGACTTATAAGGCTTCTGACCGAGATGGGATGTACGTGACGGTATCGCCCACCGGTACCGTCACCTTCCGCTACGATTACCGTCTCAACGGCCGCCGTGAGACCCTAACCATCGGCCGCTATGGGCCAGCGGGCATATCGCTGGCGATGGCCCGCGAAAAGCTGATCGACGCCAAGAAGGCCGTCGCCCAGGGCAAGTCCCCCGCGCTGGAGAAGCAGCGCGACAAGCGCCGGCTGACCGCCGCCAAGACTTTCGGCGACGTGACTGAGAAATGGTTGGCCGGCGCTCGGATGGCCGACAGCACCAAAGCGATGCGCAAGAGCATCGTTGATCGGGACATCCTGCCGGCCTTCCAGAATCGGCAGCTCAACGAGATCACCGCCGACGACCTGCGCGCCCTCTGCAACAAGGTGAAGGCGCGCGGTGCGCCCGCCACCGCAGTACACGTCCGCGACATCGTGAAGCAGGTCTATGCCTTCGCCATCCTGCATGGAGAGAAGGTGGACAACCCGGCCGAGGATGTGGGAGCCGCATCGATTGCGACCTTCGTGCCGAAGGATCGCGCCTTGTCACCGCTGGAGATCCGGCTGATGGCGCGGCAAATGGAATCGGTGGCGACCTATCCGACCATCCGCTTGGCGCTGCGCATGATCCTCCTGACCTTGGTGCGAAAGAGCGAACTGATCCAGGCCACTTGGGATGAGGTCGATTTCGAGAACGCCACCTGGACGATCCCGAAGCAGCGCATGAAGGGGCGCAACCCGCATGTGGTTTACCTGTCGCGCCAGGCGCTCGACATCTTCGTGGCCCTGCACACCTGCGCGGCCGGCTCCAAGTTCGTGCTGCCATCGCGGTACGACGCTGACCGCTGCATGTCGAACGCGACCTTGAACAGGGTCACGCAGATCGTCGCGGAGCGAGCGAAGGCTGCTGGACTGCCGTTGGAACCGTTCACCGTCCACGACCTGCGCCGTACCGGCTCGACGCTGTTGAACGAAATCGGCTTCAACCGCGATTGGATCGAGAAGTGCCTTGCGCACGAGGACGGGCGTTCTTCGCGCTCGATCTACAACAAGGCCGAGTACGCCGAGCAGCGGCGCCACATGCTGCAGGAGTGGGCCAACATGGTCGATGCCTGGATCGACGGCCAGACCTACGTGCCGAAGCTGATGCCGGAAAACGTGGTGGTGCCGACGTTGAGCGCGACAGCCTGAAATCTTGCCAAGGTTGTCACTTGACAACCTTGGCAATCATCCCCATACTGGAGACCACTGATGGCTCGTTCCCCTCATCCGAAGAAGGAGGTCGAGGAAGCTCTCAGGCACGCCGAAGGGCAGGGCTGGCGCGTCGAAGTCGGCGGCAGTCATGCCTGGGGGCGGATTTACTGCCCGTACAACGATGAGGAATGTCGCTGCGGCGAGTTCTGCATCACCAGCGTATGGAGCACGCCGAAGAACCCCGGCAACCACGCCCGCGCCTTGCGGCGTGTCGTGGACAACTGCACCACGCATCGTAAGCAGCACGAGGCTGGCGACGGTGCCCAGGAGTAGCGCGATGGAATACACCTTTACCCTGAAGTACCAGCTTGCCGACGACGACGGCGATACGGATGTGCTGGTGGAGCGCCTGGGAGAAGCCGGCTGCGATGACGCCCTGGTCGGTATCGGGCAGCCGGGGCGCCTGGCGCTGGAATTCACCCGTGAAGCTGTTGATGCGGACGAGGCGGTGCGCAGTGCGCTCGCCGATGTGCGCCGTGCTGCGCCGTCGGCTCGGCTGATCGAGGTGGCGCCCGATCTGGTCGGGCTGACAGACGTGGCCGACATCGTGGGCGTGTCGCGGCAGAACATGCGCAAGCTGATGCTGGCCCATCCCGGCAGCTTTCCGGCGCCGGTGCATGAGGGCAGTGCGTCGATCTGGCATCTGGCGGACGTGCTGGCCTGGCTGCAGGCCAAGGGCAGCTATGCGCTGGCCAAGGACGTTTTTGACGTGGCGCGGGTGGCTTTACAGGTCAACGTGGCGAAGGAGGGGCAGCGCCTGCCGCGCTCGGCGTCCAAGGCGCTGGAAGCCTTAGTCGGGTGACGCAAGCACGACAAGCCGACCATGAGTGATGACGATACCAGCACAACGCCGATAGAGATCGACAAAGTTCGAGCATCAAAGGCAGGTCATGCCTTTCATGAAGCTTGGGCCGCGCGCACCGCTCTTGAACTCCTGCCGCCGTCGACCGACCTCACAGCAATCACGCTTGAGGGTTTCGACGAGCAGGACGAGCAGAGTTTGGGAACCGGTGCGGTCGAGATTGCCGATCTCGTCCGGTACCACGGCGCCACCGATGTTGCCCGGGCGCATCGAGTCACGGTCGTTCAGTTCAAATACTCGATTGCAAGCGCCGACACGGCAGTTCGAGCTGCTGACCTGGCATCAACTCTTGCCAAGTTTGCCGTGACTGATGCCGAGCTTCGGGCGACTCATGGCGACGATCATGTTCTCGCCGTGGTCCGCTATGAATTTGCGACGAACAGGCCCATCCACGAGAACCTAGGGAAGGCGATCTCAGCGGTCGTCGCGGGCACGCAAGAAGCCGGTGATGTTGCTCGCCAAGTAGGCCAGATCGCACAAGCCCTGAAAGACTATCCCCATCCCTCTGCTGACCTGCTGCGGCGATTGGAGTTGGTCGGCAGCAAGGGAAGCTTGACCGAGGCTGAGCGTGCGATTTCAACAACTCTCGCCGCATGGAGCGAACCAGGCGATCCGGATGCGGAGAAACGCCTGCTCAAGCTGCGGAATCTCATCAGGATCAAGGCCGGTCCCGGTAGCGAGACGGACAAGCGAGTTGATCGGGTAGCGGTTTTGGCTGAGCTGGAGGTGGAGCACGAGGACCGTCTGTATCCCACGCCTGACGCGTTCCCCGAGGTTGAGGTCGTCATTCAGCGCGACGTTCTTGGCGGCATTGCAACCCTCGCCCGTGAAGTTGGCTTTCCGCTCGTTGTCCATGCTGCGGGCGGGATGGGCAAGACTGTCTTGATGCAAGGCCTCGCGGACCGATTGCGAGCCGATGGACCTGTGGTGCTCTTCGATGGCTTCGGCGCCGGTCGCTGGCGGGATCCCGCCGACGGTCGGCACCTCCCGGAAAGGACGCTTGTCCACCTTGCCAATCTCATGGCCGGGCAAGGCCTGTGCGATATCCTGTTGCCACTGGCGGACGTAACGGGCTTGCTGAGGGCGTTCCGCCGACGGCTCGCCCAATCGGTGGAGACGGCTCGGCGAAGTCGCAGCGATGCATGTGTCTCACTGGTGCTCGATGCAATCGACCACGCCGGGCTTGCCGCGCAGGACACCGCGACATCATCGTTCGCACATCTTCTCATGCGCAGCATCAGCGTCGATCCAATCGACGGCGTTCGCATCGTCGCATCGTGCCGAACCGAACGGCTCGCGCTGGCGACCGGCGGTGCCTCGCACCGTTCTTTCACGGTTCCACTGTTCACTGACGCGGAAGTACGTGCCCTCATCGAGCGGCGCGTGCCGGATGCTTCGGCCGACGAGATCGCCGCTTTGCTGACTCGGTCAGGTCGAAATCCACGCTGTCTCGACAACCTGATTGCGACAGGACGGCCGTTTGATCCCGTGTCTTTCCCTGACACCCCTGGAGAGCCGCAAGATCTGCTCGACGTGCTGCTTCGCAAGCGTCTCACCGAAGCGCGCGAAACTGCACGCGCTCGTGGTGCAAGCGATGCGGACATTGACCTCCTGCTCACAGGCATCGCCTTGCTGGCGCCCCCAGTTCCCATTGAAGAGCTTGCTGCGGCTCACGGCTTGATCGAGGAGCAGGTTGAGAGCTTCGCGGCCGACCTCGCCCCCTTGCTTGAACGAACGCCACACGGCCTGATGTTCCGAGATGAACCGACCGAGACCCTGATCCGATCGAGCTACGGAGCGAGCCAGGCCGGTCGAGATCGTGTTATCGCCGCTCTCCAAGAACGCCAGCTCATCTCGAACTATGCAGCCCGGGCACTGCCCGCGTTGCTCACCTCGCTACGTGATGCCGATCAGCTCATTCAACTGGCCTACGACTTGCGTGTTCCCCGAGGCGCTTCACAGGTAAGCGCACGCGACATCCGTCTGTCGAGGATCACTGCCGCGATAGCGCTGGTGGGAGAGCTGAACCGGCGCGACGATCTTCTGCGGCTGCTGCTGGAAGCGTCGCTCGTTGCCGCGGGCCATGAGCGATCCGACCGCTTCCTATACGAGCATCCTGATCTCACCGCAGTAGCCGGTGACCCCGAAGCCTTGCGACGGCTTTCCGCGACCACTGTTGGCTGGCCGGGGGGGAAACACGCCGCGCTCGCGCTTGCGAACGCCTTCGCAGGCGACCGAGACGAGGCTCGTCGTCACGCTCGGCGATCAATCGATTGGCACAATTGGGCCGCGCATACCAAACGCAGCGCGCGCTTTAGCGAATCAAGAACCTCAAGGCAGTGGGACGATATTGGCTTCGCCTATGTCGAGATGCTGGCGGGCAATGACGTGCGCGTCGCAGAGTTCTTCGCCCGTCGAGACGACGATGTGGCCTTCTCCAAGTTTCGGGACTTGTTCGAGCTTCTGGATCGACACCAGCGTTCGGCGCATCCGCCCAAGACGCGCATCGCAACGCGGCTGTTACGTTGCCGACTGCCATCTCGCGCACTCTACGCCGCCGCGCTTTCATTCGTCGGTCGTGACCCATCCCACGCCAAAAGCCTTGTCGTTGCACTTGCTGCCGCATCTTCTGCGAATGGCAAAAATTCTGCGAGTGGCAAAAGCGAAGGCTTGGCGATGGCCAGCGTGCTCGCATCGGCCATGGCGATAGAGCTCGGCATGGAGAAAGAGGCAGGAAGCATCCTCGCTGGAACGGCACTTACACCACCAAGCGTTTATGACTATTCCAGTGACTACCCGAGCGACCGTGCGATCCACGTGACCGTACTGGCCGCCGGTGTTCGAGCTGCCTTGAGCCGGAAGCGCGCAGCCTTGATTGACATGGCGCCGGCGGAATTCATTGGATTGGTCCCTGCAGGTGCTCGATCACGGGGCCCTGCGAGCTTCAGTCGGGTACTCAACCAGAAACTGGCCGCTCCGAAATTCGATGGCACTCGGCACCGGCGGAAGAGGCGTGGTGGACTCGATGAGGAGAAGCGATCGGACTATTCGCGCGTGCTTAGCAGCCGGATCTTGCCGTTGCTGAACTATGCGCAGGATGTCGCCGACATCATTCGTCCGCCGAGTGGAAAGGTACGGGACGAGATGGTGGCCGCGGCGTTTGACCGACTTGTCCGTGATGTCGAGCAGTCATCCAACTATCCGTACCGGGACGGGAAGGCGTATCTCGCGCGGAACGGTTTTCGAGTGATTTTCGACCTTGCCGACGCGCTAGGTGCGCTCGATGCCGCGATGGCGAAGCGCATGGTCGAGTGGGCAGCGAGCGCGCCGGGCCTTTTCACGCCGGAACTTACCCAGGCGGTTGCTCGACTATCGCGCCTCCCACAGTGCCATGATGCTGCGCTCCTCCTTGCTGGCCATGTCGAGCACAAGATCCAACTCGATACCGATGTCGGATCCCGAATCTCATCCTACGGTGACCTAGCTCGTGCAGCCTGGCGAGTGAGCACCGATGAGGCTGCGGCCTATTTTCGCCGTGCGCTCGATCTTGCCGAGGCCATTGGATCGGATGACTTCGATCGTACCAATCACTTGCTGGAGCTGACCGGCCACTATTCGGGTCCCGAACTTTCGCCGGCGGCAGCGCACACCCTGGCGCGTATCCTCGAACTGAATCAGAACGAGGATGGCAAGTTTCCTTGGACTGAATACGCGAAAACGATGGTGCCGATCGCTGGTCGGGCGATGTTGGCTACGTTGGCACGGCTGGATGATCGTGACGCCGCTCGGCTCGGACTGTCGCTCGGCCCAGCGTTAACTGTCCTCGTTCGTGATTCGAAGCTTTCAGTTGAAGCCGCCGTCGCTCTGTTTGGCTTGGCTGCTCCAGTCGAAACGTGGACGTGGCACATCTCGGGCTTCGCGTCAGAGGTCATTCATCGCCTACCTCAAGAGCGGCGGGAATGGTTCTTCAACCTCCTTCTGGTCGAGATCGATCGTGAGGATCAACTGTCTCCCACACGGGAGACGATCGAAGGGCTACATGACCTCGCGGAGCGCAGTCTTCCTGTCACTTCTCATGCTCGAACACGAATTGAGGGCCTGCTCACTCGCCTTGGGCCCCAATCCGAAGCGCGAACGGTCATGTCCTCGTCAACCGAGATGGAGCCGCCGGTCGTCTTCCCGGTGGACCTCACGGACTCGGACGATATTGACCGCCAGATTCTCAACGAGGAGATTGATCAAACGGGGCGGCGCTGGCCGGTTCGGACACTGATTGATCTGGCCAGACGAGCAAACTCTCCCGCCGAACGCCTCGGGTTTGTCCGCGCGGTCGTTGAAGCAACCGCTGCCACGCTTGCCGACAAAATCCACGCACTGGACGACTACTTGGAGGAATGGGGTAGGTCGTCGGCGGCGATGCGCGATGCTCTGCCTGACTTGGGACTGCGCCTGGCCAGCAAGCACGCCGCCGAACTTGCCAGTTCAAGCACCGACGCGTGGGGCTGCTGGCGGGGACTGGAGAAGCATTTCCATGCCGACCGCGCAACTCTTGTCGAGCACGTAGTTGCAGCGCTCCGGAGCACCGCGGACAGCCTTGGTGGCAATGCCTGGCTCGCACTCGCCGCGAGACTGGCGTCAGACGTCAGTGCCAGCGCCATTGCGGAAGGCCTCGAACGGTTTCTGGCGAATACAGGTGAAAAGCTGCCGTCCGAAGTTGGGGACGGGCCCTGGGACACTCGTTTTGCGGTTCCCTCCGACGAGGCGACTTTCGTGGCGGGGCTCGTGTGGGCGAGGCTCGGCCATCCGATCGCAGCAATGCGCTGGCGCGCAGCCCATGCGGTACGGCGCTTGGTGGTGGCCGGACGCTGCGATGTCGTTGAACGACTGATTGAGCGTTTTGGGTTCGCTCAGAGCTTGCCTTTCGGCGATGCGAAGCTGCCTTTTTATGTAATGCATGCGCAGCTCTGGCTGTTGATAGCGCTCGCTCGCGTGGCGAAAGACGCTGCTCGCGCATTTGCCTCCCATCGCGCGTTCTTCGAGCGAATCGCCTTTTCCGATGAGTTTCCGCACGTCGTCATGCGCGCGTTCGCGATGGACATACTTCGCGAGCTTGCACATGCACTGGCACCCGAAGAGCGCGAAGCTCTTATCGCCAAGCTGGGCCCGGCAAACCAATCGCCCTTTCCATCTACTCCCCGAACCCACTATCGCGAGTTCCGGTATGCCGCCAGGCCGGACGCCTCGCCGCGACCGGAGGACGGCTTCCACCTCGACTACGACTTCAACAAATATCAGGTCGAGCGCTTGTGCCACGTCTTCGCTTGTCCAGGCTGGGAGGTGGAAGACCGCATCAGCGCATGGGTGCGGCGTTGGGACACAACAGTTCGGGGAATGCACGATTGCCCACGTAGCAGAAGCCATGACGCATCTTGGTCTTCGGGATATGTTCCCGACCGAGATCGGTATGGGGGATACCTCGGTTGGCACGCGCTCATGCTTGTTGCTGGTGAGTTGCTGGCGACGCGGGCGGTTGTCGGCGAGGACTGGAGCGGTGATGCTTGGGCCGCGTTCCTGAAGGAATACACGCTGTCAAGAAACGACGGCCTCTGGCTCGCCGATCTCACCGATCCGTTTCCGCTCGACCTTACCAAGGAAGCGGACATGCCTATGCCGGAGAGCGGTGAGAGAGGCACCGTCCGCGAAGACAGCAATCTGTTGGCACCGTTGCTAGGCGTGCTGGACGCCAAGGTGGCGGCGGATTGGCTTCCGGTCGCAGGGCGTTGGTCGATCGGGCGGGACACAACGGTCACGCTTCAAAGCGTACTGGCGAACGCCGGCGATGCGCGAGCGGTGGTCATGGCCGTGCTGTCAGCCGAAGCATTCTTCAGATGGTTGCCTGACGATGAAGATGAGATTGCCCGTCACTTCGGCGACGACGGTCACACGGTTCAGCCATGGGTCGAAAAGACACCGAACACCGAGCGCCAACTCGATCGGCATGATCCCTACGGTGCCGCTACCGCACTCGACAGGCCTTTCCCATCGGATTGGACGCGAGATCTGCTGGAGACTGTCGCGGATGATGAGGTGATCCGCCGCTGGTCAATCGGTGGGAAAACAGCGTATCGCGCCGAAGCCTGGGGTGCTGAGGGCGGACGGGGTGAGTACGCCTGGAGCGAGACCGGATACCGTTTGCTCGTCAGTCGTGGCGCATTGCTTTCCCTGCTCAAGGTATCCGAGCGCAGTCTTGTCGTCGCGCTCACGCTCCAGAAATACCATAGAGGGAAGTCGAGCGGACGCGTCGGGGACACCAGCGGCTTTACCCATCGATCGCTGGTGGTCGTCATCGATGAACGCGGCCAGATTTGGTCTCCGCGAGGCCTCTCTCGACAAGCCAAGGAAGCTCTTGCGATGCTCGACCCCGATCGGCGGCGCGATTTCTATCCGCGGTTCCGCGCGATCGCTGGCCTGCCCGATGAATGGCTATCTCGGCGCAACGATCCACCGACTAGCGAGGAGCAGTATCGAATAATCATCGAACGTCTATCGTCCGAATAAGGGGGGCCGGCTTCACCCCTCACTCGAACCCGCTCGAACAGGGCGGGTTTTTCGTTGGTGGACATCCGGCTTCGAGATGCTGGCGCGAGGGGCTTGCTTTCGTTCTTCGACCCATGCCTCCACTTCGGCCAAGTCCCACACAACGCAGCGTGGCGTCAGGTTGAAGCGACGCGGAAACTCGCCGCGTCGCTCCATTTCATAGATCGTCGTTTCGGCCAGGGGGACGATTTGCCATAGCTCCTTGCGGCGGATGGTCCGACGGAAGGGGAGGGCACTGCGCTTCGGAAATTGTGGCAGCGCCTCATAGGCTTCCGTGCCGGGCAAGGGGAGGGGCCGGCCGGCGTCGATGCCGGCGGCGTTGGATGCTTGCGATAGCTGTTCCACCTCGGACTCCATGTATTTGCTGCATGGAGACATGGTGAGGTTCTGCACCTATCGGGACAACTTGCTGTGGCGTAGAAGGGCGAACTTGACGCGCTGCTGTGATGTCGCTTGGTCTCACTCGGCGCTTACGGCGAGCCAATGGCGTTCCTCTTCAACCACGAGTTCCTGCATTGCGTTCAATTCAATCGCTTGCGCTGACCTGCGGCGGGCCTCGATCTTTTCAGATGTCATCTCCGACTGAAATTCGGTCTGCGTGCATTCTCCCAGCACGCGCTGGAATTCCAGCTCATCGGTTCGGGCGAAAAGTACGCGGCGGTACGCGTCGTCGATCAGCATCAGTCTCACCGGATTCAGGCGCAGCAAGTGGCGCCAGCGGCGATCTACCGACACGAAATAGGGAATGAAAAAGGAGCCGACCTGGCTGGCAGTGGCGATTTGCTCCATGACACGGAGCAGCGTCATGTCCCAGGCCATGCCGCGAATCTTCTGCAACATCTCTGGGGAACGGCCCATGATGGGGCCGAAGAACGGTGAACCCTGGTTAGAGGTCATACCGCTCCAGATCAGTCGTATTTCGGTGAGCGGAATTGCCCCGAGCCTATGGACACTGAAGCGGAGCAGTTCACGCAGGATGCGACTTTTGTCCCGTTTGCGCTCCTCATGCCAGAGTCGAGCGAACCGCAGCAGCAGCGCCTGTGTTCCAGCGCTCTTTGCTTCGTGACGAGCGACCTCGCCGCTGGTTTGCAGCTCTGTCAAGAAGGCTTCTGCACTGGGCCGGAGCAGGGCTTTCAGATCCTCCGATGACGCTTTGAAAACGAAGCGGCCGGGATCATTTTGGAAGGCATCCCAATCCAAGTGGTCGAGCATTCGGAACGCGATCAGCGTATTCAGGGGCCGCTCGTTGGAGGGCTCGTCGCGGGCCAGACGAGTGTTCTCGATGAGAAATGGCCAGAGATCGAACTGCACACGACGATCCCGCGCCTTGAGCATGAGAATCTCGACGACCCTGTTGCGCTCGACGGCCTGGATGTTCTCACCGGCGATGACAGCACGTAGATCGTCCGCGAAGTTCGAGTCGAAGCTGAGAGAAAAATCGATCAGCACGTTCGATTTTCCACCGGTAAGGTTGGCTTGGACGCTTGTTCCGGCTGACATGAAGAACGCACGCGGCCCCTCAAAGAATGGGGTCACATATTCGCTGGAGGACACGCTGAGTCCGAGATCCAGATCGACTGCTCCCGAAGCATCGGTACAAATAGCAGCACGAATGGATGCACATTCGGCAGCGCGGTGTGTCTGAATGGCGTCCAGTGCGGCCGGATCACCGTTGAGAAGGGCGGACAACAGGGCATCGGCAACTGGGGTCTCGAGCATGAACTTTCCCTTAGGCTGTAGGCGCCCGGCCAAGGCCGCGTGCGGCCTGGCCTTCTATAGCGGCCCTTATCTCGGCGACGGAATATGGAGGCTCCCGTCGATGGGCGACGTGGTGGCAGGTGGCGCAAAGCGGTATCAAGTCGCGTATCGGGTCCACCTGATACGCTTCACCGATGGCTGACAGCGGCGTGACGTGGTGTACATGGATGAGGTCAGATGCGATGGCGCCGTACTTGTCTTCATAGTTCAGGCCGCACGCCTGGCAGGTTGGCCCATAGTGCGCGATGCACAGGCTGCGCGCGGTTGCGTTCCGCTCATAGATCGTCAGCTCGACGGTTTTTAAAGCTCCTTCGGTCAGAGGCAGCGGCGGTGCCGCGTCGCCCGGCGTCGGTTCAGGGCCAAGGGGTGGAGGTAGTACGCCGATCGCAAACGCTCCGGCGACTCCTGTAACTTCGATACTCCATGCCCCCCACTCGCCGATCGACAGGCTCGACTTGGGTGGATTCTTATGAACGCGGGACAACATTTCTCCGGTCTCGGGGTCGCGATGCCATTCCTGCATGTCGGTGTTTCTCTCATGAAGATACCAAGCAGGCCACTCTCCCAACTGGCCCATCCAGGATTGGCCTTTCGCATGGCTTCTGCGAGCAAGTGCTAAGCATTCGTCTGGTGTGGGAACGGCTATGGAAATGCGGAATGGCGGCAAGGGCTGTTCTGGCGGAGGAATGAGGTAGACAAAGCTTTTTGTCTTCTTGACGAGGGTCCAGCCCCGCCTGGGCAGAATTACGCTTAACGTCAGGGCGGCGTCAAAGCGGTATGTGGTCGGCCCGTATTTTTTTGGGGCTTTACCTCTGGGCGTGATTTCAATCGTCTGGACGGGCCAGCCTGGGGGCGCATAGCTTTTTGCCGCAGGCTCATCCAGCTCGAAGTTTTCCGAAGCATCTAAGTTCATCTGACGTTCCTCCAATATCCTTGGTGCAAGCGTCCCGGCGTTCCGCCCTTCGGACTCGCGGGCTACGCCCCGCGCCTCGTGCCGAGTCACGACCATCCGGCTTTGCTCCATGACGCCTCCGGCCCTTTGGGCCTGCGCGCTGCGCCTGCCCAAAGCGAGGGTGTGCAGTGGGCGGTGGGGGGCGGTCTTGCTGTTCCCTTCACGGTATCACGGCGTGCTCGCGGTCAAGGGCTGCGCGCCGTTGGCGCTTGCGTCCGGATGGCCGTCGTTGACCCCTGACTGCTTGCGCTGCGCCGTGCCCTGGAAGGGCTGGGCAATTCCGCCCGGCAACTTTAAGGAGTTCACCATGAACAACACATTCATCACTGACGAGCAGCGCATCGTGCTGCTGGCCAACGGGCGCGAATCTTTCCGGAACGCGGACTTCGATCCGGCGCCCGTGGTCAAGCTGTTCACGCCGGACGCCGGCGCGACCTGGCTGCTGACCGAGATGGATCCCGATGACCACGACCATGCCTTTGGTCTTTGCGACCTAGGCCTGGGGATGCCGGAAATCGGCTGGGTCAGTCTTTCCGAGCTGGCTTCGGTGCGCGGGCGGCTTGGGTTGCCGGTCGAGCGCGATCTGCACTTCCGCGCAGAGAAGAGGCTGAGCGTCTATGCGCGCGATGCGCGGTTGGCCGGGCGGATCGTTGCCTGACCCGGCTTTGGGCGCCGCCAGGCGCCCCTTTTTCCCGCCTTGGCGGCTAGGTTGAAGCTCATCGCCTAGAGTGTTACTTGAGTTGCCCTTTGGAGAAAGGCCATGACCGATGCGGTGAGGCGCGATACGGCGTCCAGATTCATCAAGGCATCGCCCTCGGCGATCTACGAGGCCTTCGTGACGCGCGAGGCCGTGGTGCAGTGGCTGCCGCCGCGGGGTGCGACGATGGCGGTCCGGGTCTTCGAGCCGCGTGTCGGTGGGCGCTTCCAGATGACGCTGACCTTCGCTGCCGCGCCCGGCAAATCCACGGCCAATACCGATGTGGTTGTCGGGCGCTTTGTCGAGCTGGTGCCGGGGCAGCGCATCGTCCAGGCATTCGAGTTCGATGCGCCCGATCCGGCTTTCGCCGGGACGATGACGATGCGCTGGGAGCTGGATGCGGCAGCGGGCGGTACAGCCGTCACGGTCGTTGCCGAGAACGTTCCGTCTGGCATTTCTCCGGCAGACCATGAGGTCGGCATGAACTCGTCGCTCGCCAATCTCGCAAGCTATGTCGAATGATGTTGTCGTGGCCGTGCTGCCATTTCCAACTTCGAGCCCTTGGAGGTGATCGGGGAGTCATTCGGTTCCGTTGCGCTCACGCTGACGGAGACGCTTCACGTAGGCTTCGTCCACCAGTTCGTCGGGGCCGAGATCCAAGGCGCAGTTCGCCAGTGAAGCCAGTGTCCGGCCGGTGAGCTTGAACCCTCTCGGCAGTTGGCCATAGTTCTCCGCGCTGTTCTCCTCGACCGAGGCGAACAGCGCCTTGAAGAAGTCGGCCTTGGAGGGACGTGCCGCCGACGTAGCGGCGGCCGTCAGTGGGTCTGTGGCTTCCGTGTCCGCCTTCTCTGCATCCGATGCCAGTTCACGCATGAAGTCGCTCAACGAGGGCCAATACTTCAGGTCGAATTGGCCGCGTAAAGCGTCCAATTTCTCCTGGACGTACGACTGGAACAGATAGTTGCCACGGGACGCAGATTCGATGACCTCGATGGCGTGATAGTGAGTTTCGGTACTGAAGCCGGACGTGTTGTGCAGATCGGTGCGCTGCTCCAGCAGCGTCGCCAACTCGGCGGCCTTCCGTGCGATTTGCCGATTGACGTTGGAGAGATCGCTGCGCGCTGTGCGTGCCTCCTGCATCTTCTGCGGATTCCAGAAGGCGGCAGTGCTCAACACGAGGCCAAGAAAAACCTGCAGCGCCGGCGGACGCGCGTGGAGCTTGCCGTGCAATTCATCGTAGGCGTCTTTCAACTCGATGCCGCGCGCCAACAGCCGATCCGCGACAGCATTCTCGCTGGGCAGGATGTGGTGTTCGATGTTGTACTGCTTCCCCTCCAAGAGGATGTCTTCGCAAATTTGCTGTGGATTCATGGTTTGGGACGAACTCACCGTCGTTGGTGTTTAGACGTTTCACAGCGTATCGAAGCAAGGTGGGCTTGTCGGTACCCGAGCGACTGTCGATGACAAGGCTCTGAGGTACCTGCGCAATCGCAGTATGGGCGTCCCCGGCCACCTGGGAGATGGCCGGTCGCGCTGTCGTGCCGCGCATCGAGCCCCCTGCGGGGTCTCGCCCCTGACGGGCTTCCATCGTTCCCTCGCTCCGCTCGGCTGACGCCTCCGGCCCGGCTTCCAGCTTCGGGCCTGCGCGCTTCGCTTGCCGTGCGGTCAGCGAAGAGGGAAGGCCGTTGCCATGTCCAGCCGTCTTCCCTGACTTCATCACCTTGTCCGCGACTGTAGCCCGCTCCCGTGTGCCATCAAGGCGCGCAGGGCCGTGTCCTCGGCTGCGCCTGCGGGCCGCACCAACCCTGCGCTTTTCTCCTTGACGGCCCCCGTCCGCGCGCTCCTGACCGTCGCGGGCGATGAACTCAGGAAAGACGGTGGCAACAGGGCCAACCGGGTTCCTCGTGCCGACCGCACCGAACAGCCGAAAGGCTGGGCTCCGAATCTAGGAATCCGGTGTGCGGTGTGAACAGCAAACCTCTTTTTGTCAGGAGAAAGATCATGCAACTCGCATCCCGTTTCGCTTCCCACTCCCCCGCACTGCGCAGCGACTCCCCACTGTCCGACGACCAAATCCGCAGGGTGGCCCCGTCCATCTTCGCGGATGCCCCGCACGAAAGCCGCTCCGAGCGGTACAGCTACATCCCCACCGCGACCGTGTTGCAGGAACTGCG
This sequence comes from Burkholderiaceae bacterium, assembly GCA_019234815.1. Taxonomy (GTDB): domain Bacteria; phylum Pseudomonadota; class Gammaproteobacteria; order Burkholderiales; family Burkholderiaceae_C; genus JAFALA01. The sequence continues at coordinate 60,059 of JAFALA010000088.1, forward strand.
CGGGGAAGGCTTCGAGCCTTTCATGGTGTGCCAGACCCGCGTGCGCCAAGACGACCGCCGCGACTACACCAAGCACATGATCCGCCTGCGCCACGCCAGCCAGATCAACGGGCGCGAGGCCAACGAAATCATCCTGCTGAACTCCCATGACGGCACCAGCAGCTATCAGATGCTGGCCGGAATGTTCCGCTTCGTGTGCAGCAATGGCCTTGTGTGCGGTGACACCGTGGCCGACGTGCGCGTGCCCCACAAAGGCGACGTGGCCGGGCACGTCATCGAAGGCGCTTACGAAGTCCTGCACGGATTCGACCGGGCGCAGGAATCGCGCGATGCCATGCGCGCCATCACCCTCGACGCCGGGGAATCGGAAGTGTTCGCCCGCGCCGCGCTGGCCTTGAAGTACGACGAGGACAAGCCCGCACCCGTCACGGAATCGCAAATCCTGATGCCGCGCCGTGGCGACGACGACCGCCGCGACCTGTGGAGCGTGTTCAACCGCACGCAGGAAAACCTCATCAAAGGCGGCCTGTCCGCCCGCGCTGCCAATGGCCGCCGCCAGACCACCCGGCCCGTGCAGGGCATCGACCAGAGCGTGCGCCTGAATCGCTCCCTGTGGCTGCTGGCCGATGGCCTGCGCCAGTTGAAAGCCTGAATCCCCACGCGGCAGGGGCAGGCAGCAGCCCTTGCCGCATCCCTCGCTGCTGCATCCCTGAATCGTTAGGAGCTATCACCATGAACGCCGTAACCCAAACCGAAGCCCGCGCCATCGAAACCGCCGCACCGCTGGAAATGGCCGACCCGTCCAAGAACCTGATCTTGGTTGCCCTCTCGCAGTTGCTGCCGCGCCGCTCCAAGCGCAACGCCCGCAAGATGCCGCGCCTGTCCATCCCCGAACTGGCCGCGAGCATCGCCCGCATCGGCCTGCTGCAAAACCTGATCGTGATCGCATCCGCCGATGGCGAGCATTACGAGGTGGTGGCCGGTGATCGCCGCTTGACCGCCTTGAAGCTGCTGGCGAAGAAGCGCCGCATCCCCGCCGACTACGAGGTGCCGTGCCTGCTGGTGGCCGATGGCAGCGCCCGCACCGTCAGCCTCGCGGAAAACCTGATGCGCGAGCAGATGCACCCCGCCGACCAGTTCGAGGCGTTCGCCGCGCTGGTCAAGGAAGGCCGCCCCATCGAGGACATTGCCGCCGACTTCGGCGTGTCCCCGCTGGTGGTGCAGCGCCGCTTGAAGCTGGCCCACATCGCGCCGCGCCTGATGGCCGACTACCGCGCCGGAGCCGTCACGCTGGAACAGTTGATGGCCCTGACCATCACCGACGACCACGCCGCGCAGGAAGCCGCGTTCTATGCGGCGCCGGATTGGCAGCGCAGCCCGTCCGCGCTGCGCGCACGCCTCACCGAGCGCGAAATCGACGCCACGCACGCGCTGGTGCGCTTCGTCGGGCTGGACACCTACCGGCAGGCAGGCGGAGGCATCCGCCGCGACCTGTTCGCCGAAGGCGATGCCGGAACCTACCTCACCGACGCCGCAGTGCTGGAAACGCTGGTGCGCGAGAAGCTGGAAACGCTGGCCGATGACGTGCGCGCCGAGGGCTGGGCATGGGTGGAGGCCGTGCCGCATCTGGCCTACGAGGAACGGCAAGCGTTCCAGAACGCCCCGCGCCACCGCCGCGAGCCGACCGCCCGCGAGGCCCGCCGCATCGCCTCGCTGGAAAACCGCCTCGAAAAGATCGACGCCGAATTGGAAGACGCCAGCGATGCCGAGGACGAGGCCAAGGTCGAGAAGCTGGAGCAGCGGCGCGATCAGGTAGTCGGTGAACTGCAAGACGCGGAGAACGCCTTGCAAGGCTATGCGCCCGAGGTGCGCGAGGTGGCCGGTGCCATCGTCACCATCGACCGCAGCGGCGAGGCCGTCATCCATCGCGGCCTGCTGCGCGAGGCCGAGGCGAAGGCGCTGCGCACGCTGGAAAAGCTGCGGCGCGGTTTCGGCAACGTGGAAGGCGAAGCCGACAATGACGAAAGCCACGACGCCGAGGACGCGCCCAAGGCCGCGAGCCTGTCCGACCGGCTGGCGCAGCGGTTGAGCGCCCACCGCACGGCGGCGCTGCAAATCGAAGTGGCCCGGCATCCGCAAGTGGCACTGGCCGCGCTGGTGCACGGCATGGTGCAGAAGGTCTTGCAGGACAGCTACCACGGACATGACCTGCCGCTGGGCGTGCGCGTGACGGTGCAAGACCGGCTGGAAGGCATGGCCCCGGACTGGCCGGAATCGCCTGCCGCCGTGGCGCTGCGCGAACTGCAACAGGTGGCGGGTGCTGGCTTGCCGCAGGACAGCGCAGGACTGTTCGCCGCGCTGCTGGCGAAGTCACAAGACGAACTGGTTACGCTGCTGGCCGTGTGCGTGGCTTCCTCGGTGGACGTGGTGACGCCTCGCGCCACGTCGCATCAGCCCGGCGAGGAACTGGCGCAGGCCGTGGGCCTCGACATGGCCGCATGGTGGCAGCCGAGCGCGGAAGGCTACTTTCAGCACATTCCCAAGGCCGCCATCCTGCAAGCCGTGGGCGACTACGCGCCCGAGCAGGTTTCCCGGCTGGCGAAGTTGAAGAAGGCCGACATTGCCTGCGAAGCGGAACGACTGGCCCATGGCACGGGCTGGATGCCTGCCGTCTTCAAGGCCGAAGGCCCGCAGGAAGCACCGCAGGAGCAGGACGACGCCCCAGAAGATGCCGAGGCAATGGCGGATGAACCTGCCGTGGCGCTGGCCGCTTGACCCGCGCCGATAGCAAGCGCCCCGGCCTCGACCGGGGCGCTTTGCTTTGTGGTGCGCCCAGCATGGGCGCACTCCTGCGGGTGTAAGTCCCGCCATGAGCTGGTCACGGCGAATGAAGTGAAACGCAACTGCACGAGGGCGACCGAGTGTGGGGAGGAAGCGTGGAGCGTAAATCGCGAGCCGATGGACAAGAACTGCATAGAAGGCGCCGCCGAGCAGGGCGAGCGGGCAAAGAACCGCGAAGCTCTCGTGACCAAGGTGAAGCGGCGTAAATGCAGCGGTTGTGCGATGAAGGAGTGCGTTCTTACCTGGGGACGCCTCGCCTCACGCCTGAAAGGGCGACGGTGTCGAGCCGGAGCGAGGTCTCAGCAGAGGTCATAGTAGCCACAGGACAGGCCGGTGAGGCTGAAGCTGGTGGCGAAGGACCGAACGGAAAGGAGTGTTCAACGACATGCCGACGCAACAGGCAAGGCGTCAGATGCCCGCGCAAGCGGGGCGAGCGGTGGTGGCGCGCGGTGAAGCTGCGCGTGACGCCGTGAGCGACGAAGCCTGGGGCTCGCGGGATGAGACGAAGAGCACAGGGTCGGCGCTGCTGGAAGCGGCGCTGGCGAGAGAGAACCTGCGGCAGGCGTTTAAGCGGGTGCGGGCCAACAAGGGTGCACAGGGTGTCGACGGGCTGGACATTGACCAGACCGCGCGACATCTGGTGACGGCGTGGCCGGCAATACGTGAACAACTGCTGCGGGGGACGTACCGGCCAATGCCGGTGCGACGGGTGACGATGCCGAAACCGGACGGTGGCGAGCGGGAGCTTGGCATTCCGACGGTGACGGATCGCCTGATCCAGCAGGCGCTACTGCAGGTACTGCAACCCGTTCTGGATCCCACCTTCAGCGAGCACAGCTACGGCTTCCGGCCGGGACGGCGTGCGCACGACGCGGTACTTGCCGCGCAGTCGTATGTGCAGTCGGGGCGGCGGATCGTGGTGGACGTCGACCTGGAAAAGTTCTTTGACCGGGGCAATCACGACATTCTGATCGACCGGCTACAGAAGCGCATCGGAGACGCGGGAGTCATCCGGCTGACCCGGGCGTACCTGAACGCAGGTGTGATGGGCGATGGCGTGGTGGAGGAGCGGTACGAGGGGACGCCCCAGGGCGGCCCTCTCTCACCGCTGCTGGCAAACGTGCTGCTCGATGAGGTGGACAAGGAACTGGAGCGACGGGGTCATTGCTTCGTGCGCTATGCCGACGACGCGAACGTGTACGTTCGCTCGCGCCGTGCGGGCGAACGGGTGATGGCACTGTTGCGACGGCAGTACGGGCGGCTACGCCTGAAAGTCAACGAGGCCAAAAGCGCAGTGGCAAGCGTGTTCGGCCGCAAGCTCCTGGGCTACAGCTTCTGGGTAGCTGCAGGCCATGTGGTCAAACGCAAGGTGGCAGTCAAACCGCTGGCCACGTTCAGGCAACGCGTACGGGAGTTGACGCGCCGGGGCGGGAGGAGCCTGCAGGAGGTGGTGGAGAAACTGGGCCCCTACCTGCTGGGCTGGAAGGGCTACTTGCGTCTGGCGCAGACGCCGCGTGTGATGCGCGAACTGGACGAATGGGTGCGCCATCGCCTGCGCGCGATCCAGTTGAAGCACTGGAAGCGCGGAACGACCATGTATCGTGAACTGCGCGCACTTGGCGCAGCGCGCGACGTTGCGCGGCAAGTGGCGGCTAACAGCTGCCGCTGGTGGCGCAACAGTGGCAGCAAACCGCTCAATGGGGTGCTGTCGATCGCATGGTTCGACCGTCTGGGCCTGCCCCGTCTCTCATAACCTCAACTTCCCGAACCGCCCGGTGCGGACCCGCATGCCGGGTGGTGTGGCAGGGGCGCAGCCAGATGGCTGCCCCCTATGCCGATTGCGCCGAGCATGCGCAACAGCTTGGGGGTGCGAGTCCCCTGCCCAACCTGATGGTGGTGAAGGGCTAGTGAAACGCAAGGGCGTCGTCGTGAGGCGGGGTCTGAAGGAAGCGTGTAGCAAAGCCACGACCTGACGAACAGAAATCAGATATGAGGCCTACCCGGGCGGACGAGCGAGCCGATGATCGCAAAGTCCATAGCCATCAAGGTCCGGGGTGGTAGATCTGGCAGGCGTGTGGCGAAGGCGGTTGAGCTTACCTCGGGAGGCCTGCCCGGTGTCCTGAATTCAGGACTGAACCACCCGTAAGGGGCGTTGATCGCCGTGCAGGAGTCAGCAGCGGGCATAGTAGGGCGGCGCCGCCTGAAGGCCCAAACGGAGAGGAGCGGCGAGTAAGCCGGAGTACTCGATATGGGAGAGCAGCAGAAAACGCAACGCGTCCTTGACGACGGAAGTCTGGGTGAAGCCTGGAGGACTGTTGCCCGAGGGGCTGAACCTATGGCGGCGTCCCCCGAATCTGAAAGCCCGTCGGCTTGTAACCGACTGATGGAAGAAGTCTGTGAGCGGGGCAACCTGCAGCAGGCGTTGAAGCGTGTGAAGGCAAACAAGGGTGCGCCGGGCGTGGACGGCATGACGGTTCAGGCACTACCGGCGTACCTACGTGAGCATTGGCCGTCGATAAGGGAAACGCTGCTGAACGGCACGTACAAGCCCCAACCTGTGAGACGGGTCGAGATACCCAAGCCGGATGGAGGCGTGCGCAAGCTCGGCATCCCTTCTGCGCTCGACCGGCTCGTCCAGCAGGCGGTATTGCAGGTGTTGCAAAGGCAGTGGGACCCGACGTTCTCGGATTCCAGTTATGGCTTCCGCCCGGGACGCTCGGCGCATCAGGCAGTGGCAAAGGCACAAGGCTACATTCAGGCGGGACACTGCTGGGTTGTAGATCTGGATCTGGAGAAATTCTTCGATCGCGTGAGCCACGATATCCTGATGAGCCGGGTGGCAAAGCGGGTGAGCGACAGGCGCGTCCTGAAGCTGATCCGCTCGTTCCTGACGGCGGGCGTGCTGGAGAACGGGCTGGTTGGCGCAACGGCCGAAGGGACACCCCAGGGCGGTCCCCTGTCACCGTTGTTATCCAATCTGATGCTCGATGATCTTGACCGGGAGCTTGAGCGGCGCGGGCTGCACTTCGTGAGATACGCCGACGATTGTAACGTCTACGTTCGCAGCGAACGTGCGGGCCAACGGGTAATGGCAGGGCTGAAGTCCTTCCTCACCGGCCGGCTGAAGCTGAAGGTCAACGAAGCAAAGAGCGCGGTCGCGCGGCCACACACGCGTAAGTTTCTTGGGTTCAGCTTCCTTACCTTTGGACACGTCAAACGGCGCATCGCGCCCACGGCGCTGCTCAGGTTCAAGGAACGAGCTCGGGAACTGACACAACGCACACGAGGGATCAGCATCGAACAGTTGCTGGAGCGGCTGAAACGCTACCTGACAGGGTGGCGTGGCTACTTCGGTTTCTGTGAGACGCCCAGCGCCTTACAGCGGCTGGACGAGTGGGTCCGACGCCGAATCCGTTGCGTGTTCTGGAAGCAGTGGGGCAACAGCCGCAACCGCTTCCGGGAACTGACGGTGCGGGGTGTCGCCCGGGACCTGGCTGCTCAAACAGTCGGCTCCCCGCATGATGCATGGCGGCTAAGCAATAGTCCCGCCTTGAAACTTGCGCTCACCAATCGCTATCTCAGCTCCCTCGGCTTGCCATCGTTGCGCACCTAGACGATCAACCGATCCGAACCGCCGTGTACGGACCCGTACGCACGGTGGTGTGGGAGGGGTCGGGCCGCGAGGCCTGCCCCTATCCCGATCCCTGAAACCGCGAAAACGAGGAAGCGAACGAACCCGGCGCCGGCCCGGCTTATTCGACGGCTTCCGCTTCGTGCAGGCGCGGCAGCAGGCGATCGAACTCGCGGCGCACGAGACCGTAGCACTCGCAGGCGCGCGCTTCGAGGCGCTGGCGGTCGAGCACGCGGATCTTGCCGCGGCTGTGATGGATCAGACCTTCGTCATGCAACTTGCCGGCCGCTTCCGTGACGCCTTCGCGTCGCACGCCGAGCATGTCCGCGATCAGTTGCTGCGTCACGCTGAGATCGTTCGAGTCGACCCGGTCCACTTCGATGAGCAGCCAGCGGCACAGCTGCTTGCTCAGCGAGTGGTGGCGGTTGCACGCGGCCGTCTGGGCCACCTGCGTGAGCAGTGCATGCATGTAAAGCAGCGTGACGCGGCGCAGGAGGTCCGAGCGCGCGAACTGCTGCTTGAGCGCGTGTGCGCTGATGCGATAGGCGAAGCCGGAGCTTTGCACCTGCACGCGGTTGGGCATGGTTTCGCCACCGGTCAGCACCGGCACGCCAGTCATGCCTTCACGGCCCACGGCTGCAATTTCGACGGAGCTGCCGTCTTCCATCGTCGAGAGCATCGAGATCACGGCCGTCGTCGGAAAGTACACGTGATGAATACGCTGGCCGCAGTCGCAGAGGAGTTGCTCAGTGCGCAGTTGAACAAGCTCGAGATGCGGCGCCAATGCCTGCCACTCGTGGGACGGAAGCGCGCCCAGCAAATGGTTGCCGTGCAGATCGGATTGAAGGGTCAACATGATTTGGTCCTCGCGTGAAGCGGCGCACCGCCCCCTGTTTTTTGTGATTCCGTCCGCCGAACTTTCTTGTTGTCGCCGCTACCCCTACGGCTATTCGTTCGCTGCGCCGGCCCCATGAGCCCCGTAGCGTTTGGCGATCTCGTCTGCCTGCGTCCGCGCTTCGGTGGCGAACTCTACTAAGCAGGGCTTGTGCCAGAAGTGGCGAAAGTGAGGGTGCTTGCGGGTTAGCGAGGCGACAGCTGTTTCGGAAGCGGCGCAATGCCGCACTTATTGTTTCAGTTTTGTACAGCGCCCACGCGGCGGCGCCTGCGAAGTCGCTGAAGTTTGCTGCCTCTAACCCTTTGATTCAGTGCGGATTTCGCGTTCCGCATGCGGGGCGTCGAAAATGCATCCTCTCTGAAACATCGTCAAGCGACGGCCGTGCGAACTTTGCACGATGGCCACCGAAGTGGCGCGGATTCGATCCACTACCGTTGGGCTCGCGCCCACACCTTCGCAGGAA
>JAFALA010000050.1 GCA_019234815.1 Burkholderiaceae bacterium
GTGCGGGCGGCGAAGCGCTTGACCACGGAACCCTTGGGCAGATGGGCAGTCAGCAGATCGATCACCGCCTTGGGCGGCTCGGCGGTCTTCAACTTATCCATCTTGGCGGCAAAGGCGACCGGATCGCGCAAGGCGCCGGTGGCCAGCACCCGCAGCCAGCTATGCTCTTCCTCCAGCACGAAGGGACGGCCACCTTTTTCCAGCCCGTCCGTATAGCCGGCCAGGATCGCCGTGCAGATATCCTCGAAGGCGAAGGGCAGCTTGGCCTCCTGCGCCGCCAGCAGGGCGCTGGTTGCCAGGCGGACCAGATCGATGGTGTAGGGCATCGCCTGGGCTTCGTCGACGTCGTTGATGCCCCAGGTCAGCCGCCCTTCCTGGTCGCGCCAGGTGCCGAAATTCTCGACATGCAGATCGCCCACCGCCAACAATTGAGGCGCCTGGGCAAGATCGGCGCAGCTTTCGCGGAAGATCGTGGACCAGCGATAGAAGGTCGAGCGCAGGAAGGGGAACACCGCCGCGCTCATCTGCTTGTGCTTCAGCTCGAGATCGCTCTCGACCACCGGCAGATGGGCATGCAGGAACGTTTCGTAAGCCTTCGTTGCCTCTTTGACCTTCATACGAGCCTCACTTTTACGTAAGAACCCGGCGCATCCTCGATCGGCTGCAATTTTCCGTCGCCGGGCTGGCGGGCGGGAACCAGCTTGCCACCCGATTCCTGCAGCCAGCGATCCCATTCCAGCCACCAGGACCCGTCATGCTGCTCGGCGCCGGCCAGCCAGTCCTCGGCATCGTCGGGCATCTGGGGATTGGTCCAGAAACCGTATTTCTCCGGCTTCGGCGGATTGACCACGCCGGCGACGTGGCCCGACCCGCCCAGCACGAACTTGACCGGCCCGGACAGCAGCTTGGCGCCGAGATAGGTCGATTTCCATGGCGCGATATGATCCTCGCGGGTCGACAGGAAAAAGGCCGGAACCTGGATCTTCCGCAGGTCGATCGCCGTCTTGCCGACCTTGATGCCGCCCGGATCGCGCAAGCAATTCCGCTGATACATGTTGCGTAAGTAAAAGCTGTGCATGGCGCGCGGCATGCGCGTGCTGTCCGAATTCCAGTAGAGCAGATCGAACGGCATCGGATCCTGGCCGAGCAGGTAGTTCTTGATGGCGAACGACCAGATCAGATCGTTCTCGCGCAGCATCGAGAAGGCCACCGCCATATGCTGGCCGTCGAAGAAGCCCTGGCGGAGCATGTGCTCTTCCATCAGCTGCAGCTGGTCCTCGTCGATGAACACCGACAGATCGCCGACATCGGAGAAATCCAGCAGGCTGGTCAGGAAGGTGGCGCTGGCGATGCGCTTGTCGCGCTTGGGCGCCAGATAAGCCAGCGTGGTGGCCAGCAGCGTGCCGCCGATGCAATAGCCCAGCACATTGACTTGAGCCTTGCCGACCGCCTGCTCGATGGCGTCGATCGCCTCCAGCAGCCCTTCGGTGACGTAATCGTCGAAGCTCAGTTCGGCGAGGCTTTCGTCGGGATTGACCCAGGAGACCAGGAACACCGTGTTGCCCTGGTCCACCATCCATTTCACGAAGGAATTCTGCGGCTTGAGGTCGAGGATATAAAACTTGTTGATCCAGGGCGGCACGATCAGCACCGGCTTCTCGCGCACCGTCTCGGTGGACGGGCTGTACTGGATGAGCTGCATCACGCGGTTCTGGAACACCACCTTGCCCGGCGTGGTGGCGATGTTCTCGCCCAGGCGGAAGGCCGAGTAATCGGTCATCTTGACCGAGAAGCGGCCCTGATTGCGCTCCAGATCCTCGAGCATATTGGCGAAGCCGCGCACCAGATTCTCGCCATGGCTCTCGATGGTGGCCTTGACCACCTCGGGATTGGTCAGGGCGAAATTGGACGGCGACAGGGCGTCGACCCACTGGCGGGTATAGAAGCGCAGCTTGCGCGCGGTGTGCGGGTCCAAGCCCGGCACATTCTCGACCATGTCCTGGATCTGCCGCGAGGTCAGCAGA
>JAFALA010000114.1 GCA_019234815.1 Burkholderiaceae bacterium
CGATAGCCTCGCGCCCTCGCCTCCCGCATGAACTCGACCTTGTCGGGCGAGGACATCACCGTCTCGAACGTGAAGGTGTGCCCTTCATCCAGCAGTTCGCGTCGGATGGCGTCGGCCAACACGGATGCGAGGTAGGAGTTGAAAGGCCCGGGGACATGCAGGACCGAGGCCTTGTCGATCTTCATCTGGCCAAGCAGCGAGTGCAGGCCCAGCTTTTCGGCGAACGCGGACTTTTTGATGTGCCGCTCGAGCCGGCGCAGCACGCCAGCAGGCTTGGCACTGATGCCCAGCTTGGCCAGGTTCAATTCACCGGCAGAGTCCTTGAGCGCGCGCTCGATCTCGTCGGCATTGACAAAGACGCCGATCCACTCGGGCTTGAGCTCGCTCTGAATGGTGCTCTTGCCGGAGCCGTTGGGGCCGGCGAGGACACGCAATCGAGGCTGGGCGGGACGAGCGGATTTTGCAGGCGGCATGGCCGCGCGTTGACTGTCGGCCGACTTACTTGACACGCTTGAGAACGACGCCCGGCCTCACGCGCTTGCCCAGCTGAAGGCTCTTGAGCACGGTCGAGGTGCCATCCACGCGGCGCTCAACAATCTGCCCACGGCTCGTCTTGACGACCACCGCCCCCGTGACGCTGAGCGTGTTCTTGTACGCCTCATGCCCCGACTTGGCCGCCAGCTCAGGAAAGCGTCGCTCAGCCATTTGCATGGCTCGTTCCGAGAGGGTCCGGCTGGCACGGGAAGACATGGCCGATCGAGTACAAGAACTGTGGTCTGGGCAGTTTACCAGTCACGATCTCGAGCAACGTGACGACCGCCGACGTCAGCTAACCAAACATCCGTTCCACTTCCCTCCTCTGCCGCCGCACGTCCGAGCGGTCGTAGATCCCGGTCGTTGCGATGCTGGCGTGCCCCAGCCGGTCGCGCAGCATGCCGCGGTCCCCTCCCCCTTCGACCCACATGCGCCCATGCGTGTGGCGCAGCCAATGAGGTGATGCCCGCCGAATCCGCGCCGCCGCATCGGCATCCGTGCGCTCAAGATTGTCCGCGCAATCCACAAAAGCCTTCTTCATGAGCTCGTAGACGCGCTTGGCGTCCATCGGCTTCATGGCATCGTCCAGTGCCGAGAGCAGCGGCAGCTCCGGCGCAAACTCCCTGAGCTCGCCCAGGTTCGCACCGCGCTCCGCGCCCGATGCCGCCAGCCCCTTGGCCGCCAGGTGCTGCGTGAGCTCCTGCACGAATCTCGCGGGCAGCGGCACCTCCCGCTCCTTCTGGCCCTTGCCGATCACGTGCAGGTTCCAGACGAGCTCGCCGCCGGCATCGACGTCCTGGTGCAGCCAGCCGACCCGCGCGGCCGCGAGCTCCGCCTCACGCATGCCTGTCACGAAGGCCAGGCGGAACATGAACTGCAATCGCCGGTTCGCCGCCCGCGCCGGCAAGGCCTCGAGCCAGTCGGCCACGAGGGCCCATTGGTGGTCGGACAGAGAGCGCAACTCCTGAAGCGGTTGCGCTTTTCGGCCGCCTCGCAGCTGCACCCAGGGGTTGTGCTTCAGGTAACCCACCTGCACGAGCCAGGCGAACAGCGCCTGACAGATGCTTTCCGCGACGAGGCGCGAGCGCGGTGCCAGCGGCCCCTCGAAGGGCCGCCAGTGCTCGCTCCAGCGCGGCACGCTGCGCGAGCCCACAAACGCGGGCCCCGGCGCAAACAGGAAGCGCCGGTACTCGGCCAGGTCCAGGGCATCCAAGTCGCTCAGCGCCTTGTGCCGCTCGAAGAGCGCCCACAGCAGCAGCCGCTCGGCCTCCTTGCGATACGCCCGCCACGTGTGCGCACTGCCTCGCGCTTCTCCGGTCACCACGTCGACGGCGGGCGCGTAAAGGTTCAGCCAGGCGCGGATCGCCTGGTAGTCGTTCGCGGCCTCGATCGCGCAATCGCGCGCCGGCGCCCGGTTTTTGCCTTCGGCCCCGGAGCGCGTGACCGGCAGCACCAGGCGCTCGAGCGGCACGACGCCCATGATGGGCGCGGGCTGCGTCAGCGTCGCATGCAGCTGGCGGCGCGGCGCGAGCGACGTCGCGGCCACCGCCCCAAGGCTGGCCTCATGCTGCTGCAGCCAGGCCATGAGTCGCTTGGCGCCCTCCTCGCCGATACGGGGCACTTTGCGGTACCAGCGGTAGCCGTGCTGGCGAATGAAGAAGAGCAGCTCGCCCAGGCGCAGCAGGCCCACCGCGCGCAGCCGCGCAGCCGTCGCCGACGAGAAGAGCCACGCCTCGATGGGATCCTCCGGCAGCGGCGCGGCGGCGGCCAAGTGCTCGAGGCGGCGCAGCAGCGCCAGCTGGCGCTCGACGAGGCGCGCGCGGCGCGCCTGCGCGCGCGCTGCCGGAGTGGCGCCACGGGCGGCGCGCCGCGGCGCTGCCGCCGACTCGTCCGGTGCCGGTTTTGCCGCCCTGCCCCCCTCGGTGGTCCCCGCGTCTTGGGCGACTGCGTCGCGGCCCACGGTCGCGGCATGCCCGTAGCGCGACTGCCAGAGCTCAATCAGCTCGGCTTCGCTATAAAAATCGGGATCCTCGAGGCTGTCACGCAAATCGTCCAGGGTCGGCACAGCCAGGCGAACGGATGCAGGCGTCGGGGCGGACGTGGCGAGCCGGGGAACCGCCTCGTCGAGCGTCGCGCCGGCGCTGACGTGAGCTTTTTCGGGAGAAGCAGAAAGCGCCGGCGGAGCGGAAGTCTCTGAGGCCACACGCGCGGGATCGCGGCGCAGCACCATGGCCTCGGGCAAGCCGTGGCGGCGCGCCACGCCCGTGAGCAGGTCCAGCAGCAGGCGCGTGGTCGTGCGGATGCGGCGCGCATCGGCGGGCCCGCGGTGGGACTGGTAGCGCGTCCAGGCCTCGCGCACCTCGACGCCCTGGATCCACGCCGACAGGTAGCGAAAATCCACATTGCTGAGCTTCGGCGTCGCGGTCGTCGTCGTCTTCACCATCATGCCCGCGCGCCCTCAATGCCCGCTGCCGCCACGACGCCGGCTTCACCCTCGCTCACCGTCGTTGGGCCCTCGCAGCACCGCGCTGGGAGCAACAGCGCTTTCATGGGCGTTCGGCGTCACGGCGCAGCGCCGGATCGTCCGCTGAGTTTTCGACCCGCGGCGGGAACAGCGACACTTCGCAGAGCCGTTCTCCCTGGGGCAAACGCGCGGACGCATCGGCTTGGAGCACCGCCCATTGCCACGCGGTCAAGGGGCCGTCGTCGGCTTCGTCGCCCGGCATATTGGCCGGCGCTTGGGCCTCGCTGGGCTGAGCCCGCTCGAGATTGGAGGCCTGCACCTCGCTCTTGCGCCTCATCCTGCGCCCCCCGCTTCGACGCGCAGTCCTAGATCGCGCGCCAGCTGCTGTGCCGCGGCCGCACTGGGGCAGCAGTCGATCCAGAAGTCGGTGCCCACGGCGGTGATGGCATAGGGCGGGGCCTCGCCGACCTCGTGCTGGCGCCCGATGTGCACGACAGCACCGGCCAAGAGATGGCGGGCCATCTCTGCGCAGCATTCCGGGAAGGCGCTGTCCACATGGGCTTGCTGGATCGGGGTCAAGACAGAAGAAGACATGGCGACGTGCTTTGGCTAGGTGGGCAAGGTCGGTGCGCTCGGGTGGTCTCGAGTGCTCTTGTGCTCAGCGCGGGGCGATGGGTTCATGCGAACGACTCCTCAACAGCAGCTCCTCAACAGCGCTCAAGCCTACACGCCGGCGCCGCATGCGCAAGCGCCGCTCGCGTCCTGCCGCCGAGTTGCCGAGCTTCAGGACCACCCAGCCTGTGCAGCCCGTCAAGCCAGCGCCTTTCACGCAAGCCCGTGCTCGCGCTTGAGTGCCTCGACCGCGGCGCCTTCCTGCGCGAGAGCGGCCTCGGCCTGGTCGTCGGACCCGAGCCGCTCGACAAGCATCCGGAACGCCTCGACGTCACCGTCGCGCCCGCTGGCCTCGCCCCAAATAAGCGCCGCATTGAACTCGAGGTAGGCGGTGACCGGCGCTTGCAGCGCCAGCTGCAGCACGTACTCGCCACGGGCGCCAAGAAACGGCTGCTCGGGATCCTCGAGACCGCGACCATGCTGGGCGTGGTCGCGCATGACTTGCCGGCCCAGCGCCGCGAGCTCCGCGCCCACACCGGCGTGAAGCGCTTGCTGCTCCCAGTGGTCCCATTGCTGTCTCGCCTCATCCGCCATCTCGCCCTCCTGCTTCCCGATCTCGACTCGCGTCATGCCAGACGCACGCCGGCCGCCGGCAAGATCTCCTGCGTAACGACGAAGCGGTGCTCTTTCACGGCGTCGTGGAAATACCGGTAATCCGACTGCTCGAAGGCCGCCGTCCACTCGGGCTTGGCATGCCCATCGTCGTGCGCCGCATCGATCCCCGTGGCCAGCGCCTTCCACGAACCCGGCCCCTTGGCGATGTATTCAGGAATCGCCTCACGGATGCCGTCGATCGCGCCGGCCGCGACCTGCGCGCGGATCACGTCAAAGCGCTTGCCCTCATCGTGATCCTGGTTCGTGCCCAGCAGCTGGCGCAAATCCTCCTTGGCCTTGGCCGACAGCCCCGCGCTGGATTCAAAGCCGCTGCTGCGCGCCACGAAAGCCTGGACAACCCGGCAGGCCATGTCCGCGGCCTCGACGAAGTCCGGCAGGTTGTGGCGTCGGTGCTCGACACCGAGCGCGTCCTGGTATGTCCACTCGGCCCAGGGCATGTCGGGGAAGTGCAGTGCCGCGCCATGCCCGAGACCCGACGCCAAGTCGATCGCCCGGACCTCGACGTTGTCCAGCGCGGTCTGACTCATCTCACGCAGCTTGGCCAGCCAGGTCGCGTGGTCGTGCCCGTGGCCTTGCAGCGAGTGGATGCGATTGAAGTCGCTCTCGATGCCACTGAATCCCTGGTGCGCCCAGGTGTCGACGTAGACGTGCAGGGTCACGCCCAGGCGGTGCAAGGCGTTCGTGGCGGACCGCTCGCTCAGGGCCCGGCGAACCATCTCTTTAGCCACGTCGCTATTGGGCCGGCAGATGGCTTTTTCCTCGAGCGTTTGTCCTTGCGCACCGGGCAGGAAGTGGAAGGGCACCCAGGTCACGCGGTTCTGGTCGTTGTCCGTGTTCGCGTAGTCGAGCATCTTGTGCGCGCTGGCCAGGCGATCAAAGGTCTCGCCGCCGGAGAACTTCAGTAGCCCCGGCACAGTGGAGTCGTCGATGTACTGGCAGGCGTGGGCGACGGTGCGCGCTTGGGCGGGTTCGAGCCCGCCGAGGCGGGCGACCACGTAGATGACGCCGTAGTGGAAATCGATGTTCATGTTGTCCCTACTCTTCTCTTTCGTTGCTGATGATCTTGCGCAGCCCCCCCGGGCAAGACGGGGGGCTGCGCGCTCCCTTAAATCAGCTCGGCCGCTTCGCGCAGCCGCTGGGCCGTCGCCGGCAGGCCCCCACGCTCCAGCGCCGCCGCAAAGTCCTCGGCGCTCGCCTCGGGTTTTTCCCAGCGCGCCCGCATGCGCTTGAAGGCGGCCAGGGCCGCCAGCGGGTCGAGATCCATCCGCGCCACGATGAAGGTGTCGGGGTGGATCACCTCAAGGCCCAGCGGCTCGACCGCCTCGCGCGGAAAATCCCTCAAATTCGCGGTCACGATGCAGTCGGCGTGGCCGGCCAGCGCCGCGGCCAGCACGTGCACATCACCGGGATCGGGCAGCGTGAGGCCGCCGGCGCAAGCCGTCCAGGCGGCTTGGGCCACCTCCCAGTCGGGAATGGCCGCGCGCATCAAATCGCGCCGCGCCAGCAGGCGGCCCTGCAGGTCAGGCCGCTTTTCTTCGAGCGCGGCGATCCACTCGGCTTCGATGCGCGTGGTCCACTTCGCCGCAAACAGCCCCGCACTCGCCAGGCTCATCAGCGCATCCGCGACGGCCAGAGGATAGAGCACGCAAGCGTCGAGCAGCGCGGTGTAGCGCGCGTGACCGGCCACGCCTCAATACTCCAGCCCGAGCGCGCGAGCGTTCTCAGCGAGCGCCTCGAGCGCGCCCTCCTGCTGCTCGCGCATCTGGCGCGCGTAGGCCATCAGATCGTCGAAGGCGATGCGGCGGTGCGTACCGACCAGGCGATGCGCCAGTCTGCCGGCCTCGATCTCCTTGATCACGAAGGGCCGCGAGACATTCAGGAAATGCGCGGCCTCGACGGTCGTGAATTCCTGGCTCGTAGGCACCAGGGCGATCGGCCGGCCTTCGCTCATCATGCCCAGCAGCTGCCCGATCAGTTTGAGGGCGCCGGGGGGCAGCTCGATCGACGGGTGTTCGCCCTGCTCGGTCGTCAGCGTGATGGCCGCGGCGCGTGAGTGATCGAGCGCCTCCATGAGGCAGCGCTGCGCCACGCGGGCCATTTCGATGTCCTGGGCGGTGAGGGCGGGTGGCTGGACTTGCCGGACCTGGTCGAGTGTTCGCATGGGAGTCTCCAGAGGGCGCGCCATACGTACGACACGGCACGGCACGGCGCGGCCGCCACGCGACCGGCCTGCCAGCATCTTAGTCGCAAACGAAATAAGTGAAATAAACGAAAAATTTGTCCATCAAGACCGGATTTTTGGCTGTTGCGCCGCCCTGCCCTCGCCCGCCGGCGTCTTGGGCGAATTGCCTAAGCGCCTCAAGCACTTGCACCACTGTGTTCTTAAACAGGCTGCTTTGCAAGCAAAATCTCTACGCCGTGATAATAGTATTTATCATGGCATTAATTTAATAATCAAGTCAGGAATCTAGAGCCGCGGCGCGATCCCTACCCTGCTCATCTCGGCCACGCCCGCGTGGCCAACGCCGCCAGCGTGACCGGCAGGCCGCGCAAAGGCTCATGGACGCCCTCCACGCAGCAGTTGGCGTCGGGTTTGGACGAAGCCGGGCCGGGAATAGCTTGCCCCGAACGCACCAAGGCACACCACCGCGCACCGACGGGAGGTGCCGACGCTGCCCAATATCCGACTCAAATTGTCAACAGTTGCCAATAGGAGTTTGACAATGAATGCCATGGCCTGAGAATGTCGCCATGAGCACGATGAATATCGCCCTCCCCGATGCCCTGCGGACGTACGTCGCGGGCCGCGTCGACTCCGGCCAGTACGGCAATACCAGCGAGTACATCCGGGACTTGATTCGCAAGGACCAGCTCGAACAACAGAAGGCACGCCTGCACGCCCTGCTCGAGGAAGGCTTGGCCAGTGGCCCCGCCGCGCCCGACACCGACGACGACTGGGGTGAGCTGCGCGACTTGGCGCGCAGCCGCGCCCGCACCGTCGCGTGAAGTCGGTCCAGCTGCGCCCGGCGGCCCGGCAGGACCGTCGCCAACAGATCACGTACTACGCGCAAAGCGCTGGCGAGCCCATCGCCCAGGCGCTACTGGATGCGCTGCGCGACGCCCAGGAACAAATGGCTCGAAACCCGGGCATCGGCTCGCCGCGGCTCGGCCAGGAGCTGGGGGTCGAGGGCCTCAGGACCTGGTCCATCAAGAACTTCCCCTTGGCGTACTGGTATTTTGAGCGGGAGACCGAAGTCGACGTGGTCCGCCTGATTGGGCACCGCCAGGACCCGGCCCGGGTCGAGATCAACGACTGACGAGTCGATCGAGCGCCCTGCCCTGCGCGATGGGCAGGGAACTGCAGCAATCTCCAATCTCTTCTGACGCGGCGAGCATCGACAACGCAGCGCACTCTCAGCAACCCGCAGCCCTCGATGCGGCGCCATGCCATGCTTTGGCTTGGCTTGGCTTGGCTTGGCTTGGCTTGGCTTGGCTTGGCTTGGCTTGGCTTGATGTTCGCCGAACTCAGCATGCCTTCGGCACGAATTCCGGAGCCAGGCAGCCATTGGAAAAAAAGGGGGGGGGGCTTTGCGCGGTTAGTTGAGGACCCGGCTGGCGGCCGAGCGCCAGGAGCTTCAATGCGTTGACGCACACGTCGCTGGCGCGCCTGCGGTACATGGACCAAGTGGCTGGAGCAGACGCGTACCCCGCCGACGGCCTCACGGTACGTCGCGCCGCAAAGGCGCTGGGCGTAGCGCCCAGCGTGGCCTTCCGCTGCCGGTACGGCTTCATGGGTAAGTCGGGCATGCTCCGGTCTCCGGGTTCTTGAGGAATGGGTGGTTGGCGACTTCCAGTCTCTCAAACTCATTCCGGATGAACACCGAATACAACGTATTGCAGCATCACAGTGTCGCGGTATTCGGGAGGTCGTAGGCGCTTGCCTCTTCCGGGTCGTTCACACCGTCCAGCCGGCTGAAGAGAAGCATCTTGCTCTCTCAAGGATGAGGCCAGCGTTTCGATGCCCAACACGTCCAGCATGAAGTCGTCGCCGGTGTGGAACACGGCTGCGCCTACGAAATTGAATCGGCGGCGCTTACCAAAAACGAGCAACCGCCCCGTTTTGGCCTTGGAATGGCCGGCACCAGAAATTGGGAGGTAGAACGGTTCCACCCCTGGTTCATGCGTGGCTCCTGCGACCGGATCATGGGGTCGCCGAGCAAGCGTGCGCCGACGTGCGTGGCCGCGCAATTCCGGAATTACGCGGCCACGGAGCCGTGGCAAAGAGAAAGGCGCTTTGCGCGTTAGCTGAGGATGCTGGCTCGCGCCATGAGCCAGGTGGTGGCGAGACTGTCCCGAATTGCCCTGGGTGGGGCGGCGGAGACCGGCATGAGGAAGCGAGAGTTGCAGCGACTGTGGTCGCTGGTGGAGCGG
>JAFALA010000084.1 GCA_019234815.1 Burkholderiaceae bacterium
TGCTCCGTAATGGCCCGTAACCTCCGCGCCAAATTGGCCTCATTGGACCCGGGTAAGCCCGAGCGTATAAGGGCTTTCATCTAGTTTATGATTGCGACTACTTCGTGACCGAGGTCTGCTCATTGAGGTGGATCAGGCTTGAAGGCATGCCCGCAGGTCAAAAGCCAGCGGGCGTTTTTGTTGAACTTGGGTCGAATCGCGTCCTGTTTGCTGAGTGTTGATGTTCATCCTGCATCTGATCGTGCCTTTCGCGGCCAACATGAAAGTGGCTCTTGAAAGAGCTCATTTCATCGCTGGCTGTGGCCGAGTCAGTGGCACGCTTCTTGCAAGAAGCCGTCTCTGGCTCGGATCGGGCGTGTTGCCTTTGCAGGGGAGCGCCGACGCCGTTGGGGCGCGAGCCATGATGAAAGAGTTTGGCCGTCATATGAAGGAGCGCGCATGAACTTTGCGCAGGAGAACAATCGCTCGTCGCATGTGACCGGATTTGGCATCGTGATTCTCATTCACGTGCTGATCATCTGGGCACTGGCGAGTGGATTGGCAAAGAAAGTCGTTCAGGCCATCGCGCCGATCGAAACCAAGGTGATCGAGGAGGTCAAGAAGCCGCCGCCGCCACCGGAGAAGGTGGTGCCGCCGCCGCCCGATTTGAAGGCGCCGCCGCCGCCCTTCATTCCCCCGCCTGAAGTGCAGGTCACGGCCCCCACGCCGCCGGCACCGACGATTGCTGCACAGTCCAGCACGCCGCCGGTCAACCGCGACGTGCGTCCGGCACCGGCACCTGCCGTGGCAGCACCGCCTGCACCCAAGCCCACCGGCCCGATCAAGGCCAGCATGGTCTGCACCAAAATGGGCAAGCCTGAGATGCCGGCTGTCAACTGGGCAGGCACGGCCGAATTCAAGGCCATCGCCACCGTCAAGGCGGGCCGTGTGGTCAGCGCTGAAATCCAGGTCATCCATGGTGCCAGCGACCGCAAGGCGCAGCGCGCCCTGATCAACACGATCCAGGCAACCTTGGCCGACACCTATGAGTGCCCGGGCGACCACGTGTTCGAACAGGACTTCGTCTTCAACATGAATGAGTGATCCGACACACCCGCGTCGGACTATCAACAAACTGGCGGGGCTATCCAGGCCCGCCACCTCTCAACCTGAATCAGAATCTTTGCGTAGGAGTTGACTCCATGATTTCTCGTATCTCTGCCCTGTTTGCGGCACTCGCCGTGACCGCCACCCTGGCCGTCTCCCCCGTTACCGCCAGCGCCCAGGACCAAAAGCCTGCCGACGTGGCCGCTTCCGCTCCCGCTGCTGAAGCTCCCGCTCCGGCCGTGGCCGAAGCGCCGGCTGCCGCCGAAGGCGCCAAGGCTGAAAAGTCCACCGACAACCCCTACGGCCTGATGGCGATGGTCAACCACGGCGACGTGGTGTCCAAGACCGTGCTGACGCTGCTGGTCATCATGTCCATGGGCTCGTGGTACATCCTGATCACGAAGCTGTGGGACTCGCAAAAGCTCTCCAGCGAAGCCAAGGCTGCACGCGCCGGCTTCTTCAAGAAGGCCAGCCTGGCTGAAGGCGTCAAGTCGCTGAGCGAAACCGGCGCCTTCCGCTACATCGCTCAAAGCGGCATCGAGGCTTCGGAGCACCACGAAGGCGCGCTGACCGAGAACATCGACCACAACAGCTGGGTCACGATGAACGTGGACCGCGCCGTCGGCGACGTCAACAGCCGCATGCAAGCCGGCCTGGGCTTCCTGGCCACCGTCGGTTCGACCTCTCCCTTCATCGGCCTGTTCGGTACCGTGTGGGGCATTCTGCAAGCACTGACCTCGATCGGTGCAGCCGGCCAAGCTTCCATCGACAAGGTGGCAGGCCCCGTGGGTGAAGCGCTGATCATGACCGCCATCGGTCTGGGCGTGGCCGTGCCGGCCGTGCTGGGCTACAACTGGCTGGTCAACCGCAACAAGGGCATCATGGCCCAAGTGCGCGCCTTTGCTGCCGACCTGCACGGCGTGCTGATGGGCAACCGTCAAGTCAAGCGTTAATTTCCCACTGCCTGGAGCCACACCATGGCAATGAACGTCGGATCCTCCTCGGGTGAAGACGAAGTGGTCTCGGCCATCAACACCACGCCCCTCGTGGACGTGATGTTGGTGCTGCTGATCATCTTCCTCATCACCGTGCCGGTGGTGACGCAATCGGTGAACCTGAATCTCCCCAAGGAGACCAACATCGTGCGCGTGACCAAGCCGGAGAACATTGAAATTGCAGTGACCAAAGATGGCGACATGTATTGGTACACCAAGCAATTGGCGGACACGGATGATCTGTTCGATCATCTGAAGAAGATCGCCGTGTTGAACCCGCAGCCTGAAGTGCACATCCGCGGCGACGACAAGGCACGTTACGAGTCGGTCGGCAAGGTGGTGTACACCTGCCAGCGCGCGGGCATCATGAAGATCAGCTTCGTGACCGAACCGCCAGCGCGCAACTGAAGCCGGGAGCACAAACATGGGAATGAATGTAGGAAGCTCGTCGGGCTCGGATGAACCGGAAGTGATGATGGACGTCAACACCACGCCGTTGATCGACGTGATGTTGGTGCTGCTGGTGATGTTGATCATCACCATTCCGATCCAGTTGCACTCGGTGAACCTGAACATGCCCAACGGCAGTCCGCCGCCGATCACCAAGGAACCGGTGGTGGTCGAGATCTTCATCGATTTCGACGGCACGGTGCTGTGGAACGGCGAAGCGGTCGACAAGCCGGCGCTGGAAGCCAAGCTGAAGGCTGCTGCCACGGCGGAAGACCAGCCTGAAGTTCACATCAAGCCCAACAAGCTGGTGGACTACGGTGCGGTTGCCGCGGTGATGGCCGCTGCCCAGCGTCTTGGCGTGACCAAGATGGGTATCGTGGGCAACGAACAGTTCGTCAAGTAAACGGATATCAATGCATGGGCGCGCTGCTCGACAAGGGTGGCGCGTCCTTTTTGTCATCAGGAGAGATGGGATGAAACTCAAGGCACTGGCCACGGCCGCCGTTGGCGCCGTGGCGTTTGTTTTTGGCGCCACGCCGCAAGGCGACTTCGGCTTTGCGCAAGTGCACGCGCAGGCTGAAGGCGTGCGCCCCGACGTGGGCAAGCACCTGAAGGACGCCGCCGCGCTGATCAAGAGCGGCAAGTACAAGGAAGCCCTGGCCGCCGTGAAGGACGCCGAGGGCGTGCCCGGCCGCAATGCCACCGAGAACTACTCGATCGAAGCGATGCGCCTGGCCGCCGCTTCGGGCGCGTCCGACGCCGACACCATGGCGCACAGCTTTGATGCGCTCAAGGCCACCGGCAAGCTCGGTTCGGCTGACCAGTTGCGCGACATCGAGTCGATTGCAGGCACCTACCTGCGCAACAAGGAATACGCCAAGGCCCTGACCTGGTCGCAGCGCTACTTCAAGGAAGGCGGCACCAGCGCCACCATGAAGGAAGTGCAGTCGCAAGCCCAGTTCTACTCGGGCGACATGACGGCCATCATCAAGGACACCAGCGAAGAGATCAACGCCGACGAAAAGGCCGGCCGCACGCCGCCGCAGGCCAAGCTGAACCTGCTGCTGAACGCCGCGATCCGCGCCAAGGACGGCGCCGCCGAAGGCCAGGCGCTCGACAAGCTGCTGAGCTACTACCCCAGCAAGGACCTGTGGGCCAGCGTGCTGGGCCGCGTGCAGCAGAAGCAGAGCTTCTCCGACCGCTTCGCGCTCGACATCTACCGCCTGCGCCTGGCCACCGGCAACCTGAAGGATGCCAACGACTACATGGAAATGGCCCAGTTGTCGGTGCAGGCCGGCTTCCCTGACGAAGGCAAGAAGATCTTGGACAAGGGCTTCGCCGCCGGCGTCCTGGGCCAGGGTGCAGAAGGTGCACGCCACAAGCGCCTGCAGGACCTGATCGTCAAGAAGGTTGCCGAGGCCAAGGCCGCGGCGGCAACGGCCGAGCAGGACGCGCACAACGCCAAGGACGGCAACGCCCTGGTCACTCTAGGCCTGGCCTATGCCTTCCGCGGCGACGCCGCCAAGGGCGTCAAGCTGGTGCAGGAAGGCAATGAGAAGGGCGGCTTGAAGCACCCCGAAGACGGCAAGCTCTACCTGGGCCTGGCGCAGTTCCTGGCCGGCGATACCGCCAAGGCGCAAGCCACCTGGCGCGGCGTCAAGGGCACCGATGGCGTGACCGACATTGCGCGTCTGCTGGGCATCTACTCGCGCAGCAACAAGCAGTTCTGATCACGGTTCGAATGCCTGAAAAAACGGCCCCTCGGGGCCGTTTTGTTTTTTTTAGGCGGGAGCCTGCGCTGGCATCACTTCGGTGCCAGGCGGATGGCGCCGTCCAGGCGGATCACTTCGCCGTTGAGCATGTCGTTGGTGACGATCTGGTGCACGAGCTTGGCGTAGTCTTCCGGCTTGCCCAGGCGCGAAGGGAAGGGCACGTTGGCGGCCAGCGCGTCCTGCACTTCCTGCGGCATGCCGAACAGCATGGGGGTGCCGAAGATGCCGGGGGCGATGGTCATGTTGCGGATGCCGTTGCGGGCCAGGTCGCGCGCGATGGGCAGGGTCATGCCGACCACGCCGCCCTTGGATGCGGCATAGGCGGCTTGGCCGATCTGGCCGTCATAGGCCGCCACCGAGGCAGTCGAGATCAGCACGCCGCGCTCGCCGGTGGCTTCGGGCTCGTTCTTGCTCATGGCTTCCGCGGCCAGGCGGATCATGTTGAAGCTGCCGATCAGGTTGACTGTGATGACCTTGCTGAACGTCGCCAGCGGATGGGCGCCATCCTTGCCCACGGTTTTGACGGCCGGTGCAATGCCGGCGCAGTTCACCAGGCCCATCAGCTTGCCCATATCCAGGGCCTTGGCGATGACGCAATGGCCGTCGGCCTCCTGCGACACGTCGCATTTCACGAAGGCGCCGCCGATTTCGGCCGCCACGGCCTCGCCGCGCTCGATTTGCAGATCGGCGATCACGACCTTGGCGCCTTCGCGTGCCAGCATGCGGGCCGTGCCTTCGCCCAGGCCCGACGCGCCGCCGGTGACGATGAATACCTTGCCTGCGATTTCCATGGAAAGCTCCTGAATGAGTTACGTTAACGTAAACGTCAATTGTCGGACAAAAACAAAGCCGCTGACCAGCGGCTTTTTTCGGATCTTGAGCGGATCTTGCGTCAGGCCATGTTTCAGGCCAGCGCCGCCAGCGCGCGCGTGGTGATGTCGTCCACCGAGCCCAGGCCCTCGATCTTGCGGTACTTGGGCGCTTGCGAGTCGCCGGTTGCGGCCCATTGCGAATAATAGGTGACCAGCGGGCGGGTCTGCGACTGGTAGACGTCCAGGCGCTTGCGAACGGTTTCTTCCTTGTCGTCGTCGCGCTGGATCAGTTCTTCGCCGGTGGCGTCGTCCTTGCCGGCCTGCTTGGGCGGGTTGAACTTGACGTGGTAGGTCCGGCCCGAGGCCACGTGCACGCGGCGGCCACTCATGCGTTCGATGATGGCGCTGTCGGGCACGTCGATCTCGAGCACATAGTCGAGCTTGACGCCTGCGGCCTTCATGGCGTCGGCCTGCGGGATGGTGCGGGGAAAGCCGTCGAACAGAAAGCCCTTGGCGCAGTCGGGCTGGGCAATGCGCTCCTTGACCAGGCCGATGATGATGTCGTCGCTGACCAGGCCGCCGGCGTCCATGATCTTCTTGGCGGCCAGCCCCATTTCGGTGCCGGCCTTGACGGCGGCGCGCAGCATGTCACCAGTCGAGATTTGCGGGATGCCGAACTTTTGGCAGATGAAAGCTGCTTGGGTGCCTTTGCCGGCGCCGGGTGCGCCCAGAAGAATCAATCGCATGGGAGTCCTCAATACACGAAGAAGGGGGGAGCGGGGCCCTGACAAGGAAACGCAGGGCCGACCCAAGTTCCTTGCCCCGTTGGGGGCGGGCTGGGCGCAGCCCAGACCTGGGGGTGCTCATATCAAAACTGCTTCGAAGAATAGCATGGAGAGCCCTTCGCGCCGCTGACAGCGCGGCAGCAAAGGGCCGGGTTTAACCCGCATTGCGCCTGCGATTCAGGGCGCCAGCAGGGCTCGGACGCGCTCCAGATCTTCCACCGTATCGACCCCCGGGCCGGGTTGCTCGGCGCTGACATGCACGGCGATGTGCTCGCCGTGCCAGAGCACGCGCAGTTGCTCCAGCGACTCGATGCGTTCCAGCGGGCTGACCGCCAGGGACGGGAAACGCTTGAGAAAACCGGCCCGGTACGCATACAGGCCGACGTGCCGGAGCACTGCGCCAGGATAGGGCGTGCGGCCCTGTTCCGGGGCATCGCGCCAGAAGGGGATGGGTGCGCGCGAGAAATACAGCGCCAGGCCGGCGGCACTGGTGACCAGCTTGACCACGTTCGGGTTGGTGTAGTCCGCATCAATGGCGATGGCGTGGCCGACCGTGCCCATCACGCAATGCGGGTGCTGGTCGAGCAGGGCGGCGCAGGCGCGGATCATGTCGGCGGCAATCAGCGGTTCGTCGCCTTGCACGTTGACGACGGTTTCCGTGTCGGCCAGGCCCAGCAGTTCGCAGGCTTCGGCCAGACGGTCGCTGCCGCTGGGGTGATCGGGTCGGGTCAGCACGGCCTTGACGTGGTGCCGGGCGCAGGCTTCGGCGATCTCGGGCGCATCCGTGGCGACCACCACCTGGCGCGCCTGGGCCCGCGCGGCGGCCTGGGCCACGCGCACGATCATCGGCAGGCCATGGATGTCGGCCAGCGGCTTGTTGGGCAGCCGGGTGGATGCCATGCGCGCCGGGATGATGACGGAAAAGCTCATGGCGAGGGCCCGGACGGCGCTGGCGAATTCGCGCCCGTGCTCGCGCCAGCGTCCAGCGAGCGCGCCTCGGGCTCCAGCATCACCGGGATGCCGTCGCGCACCGGAAAAGCGAGCTTGTCGGCATGGCAGACCAGTTCGTGCGTGGCGGTATTGCGCACATGTTCGAGCGGGCCCTTGCACAGGGGGCACACCAGCATTTCCAGCAGTCGGTTGTCCATATCAGGTCAGCAGGGCCTGCAGCTCGTCGTGCAGGGCCTGTTCAAAAGCTTGTTCGGGTTGGAAGTCTAGCGTCACCACCCAGATCCGTGCTTGTTTGAAGCGTTCGGGCCTGAGTTTGACGGCGTCCTTTTCCGTGACGAGCACGTCCAGCGGCTCATCCGGCCAGGGCGCGGCGGCGAAATCGAAGTGATCGGGCAGCGGGCAGGGCCAAAAGCCCAGGCCTTTGACGCGTAGCATGCCGAAGAAGCGCTCCGGCTGCGCCATGCCGGCAGCGGCCCAAAGCGGAGCTTGGCCGTGGCGGGGGCCGCTGAAAGCGTCCAGCTGCTGCCCTTGAGCCGCCTCGCCGCGCCACCAGGCCGACAGTTCGGCCGCGCCGCCCAGCCTGCGCTCGGCGATAAAGCCGGGCAGGGCAGTGCTGGGTCGATCGCAGTTGTAGAGCACCAGCTGGCGCGCGGTGCTGCCTGGTGCTGCAGGCCAGCTGCGGTTCTGCCGCAAGGGGCCGGCCGGCAGCAGCCGGCCATTGCCCAGGCCTCGTTCGTCGAACACCAGCACGCTGAGCTGGCGCGGCAGACGCCAGTGCTGCAGGCCGTCGTCGCTGACGAGCAGTTGGACCTCGGGGTGGGCCGCCAGCAGCGTCCGAGCGGCCGCGATGCGGTCGGCGCCCACGGCGACCGGCACCTGCGCGCGCAAATGAATCAGCAGCGGCTCGTCGCCGACGTCGGCGGCGGCATCGTCAGCACTGACCAGGCGTTGCGCATATTTGTCTGAGCGGCCGTAGCCGCGTGAAATCACGCCGGCGGACAGGCCCATCTGCTTGCAGACGCGCAGCAGCGCCAGCGTGGACGGTGTCTTGCCTGCGCCGCCGACAATCCAGTTGCCCACCACCACGACCGGCACAGGCAGTTGGCCGGCGCGCAGAACTCCGCACTGATACAGCATGGCGCGCAGCCCCTGCAAGCCGTCGTGCAGGGCGCCGAGCGGACGCAGCGCCTGGGCCAACGCGTCGCCGTCCTGCCAGGCCTGCTGGATGCGCGAGGCCCAGCGCTCGCCCATGTCTGGGCTCAATGCGCCGCGTCCTGGGCGCTCGTGGCATCCGCCGCGCCGCTGCCCTGGCTGGCAAAGGTCAGGCGGGCCAGGCCTGCGCGCCGGGCCGCGTCCATCACGTTGATGACCGACTGGTGCGCGGCGGCGGCATCGGCGGAGATCACCACCATCATGTCGGCCTGGCCGGCCGCGGCGGCGCGCAGGCCGTCCGCTAACAGGTCGATCGAGCGTCCGTCCACCGCCTGGTGGTTGATGGCGTAACGACCGTCGGCGGCAATCGCCACGATGATCTCGTGCGGATGCTCCTTGAGCCGCTCGGCGTCGGCCACCGGCAGGTTGACCTGCAGCTCGGTGAACTTGGAGTAGCTGGTGGAGAGCATCAGGAAGATCAGGATCACCAGCAGCACGTCGATGAAGGGGATCAGGTTGATTTCGGGCTGCTCGGCCTCGCGCTGCCGGAATTTCATTTTCTGCGGCCCGCGCTCATGCGCATCAGGTGCGACAGCAGGCGGTCGGCGGCCAGCTCCATGTCCAGCACGTAGGCGTCGATCAGGCCGCGGAAATAGCGGTAGAACATCAGCGAGGGCACGGCCACGATCAGGCCGAACGCGGTGTTGTACAGCGCCGTGGAAATGCCTTGCGCGAGCTGGGCCGGGTTGCTGGCGCCCGGCGACTGGCTGCCGAAGATCTCGATCATGCCGACCACGGTGCCGAACAGGCCCAGCAGCGGCGCCGCCGTGGCGATCGTGCCCAGGGTGTTCAAGTAGCGTTCGAGTTCGCGGATGGCGCGGCGGCCGGCGAGTTCCATCGTCAGGCGCAATTTTTCTTCGGGCTGGTCGGGTTCGGCCGCCGAGGCGCGCAGGCCGCTGGCCAGCACGCTGCCCAGGATGGAGTTGTCGGCGAGCTTTTCGATCACGTCGGGCTTGGGGATGTGGTGCTGGGTCACGCCCAGCACTTCGTCGAGCAGGGTGGCCGGCACGACGCGCTGGCGCCGCAGGCTGCTGAAGCGCTCAATGACGAGGGCCAGCGAAACAACCGAACACAAGAGTAGTGGCCAGATCGGCCAGCCGGCGGCTTGTATGATCGAAAACAAGGGCTCCCCCTCAATGGTGATGCAAAGGTTTGGACGGTTGACCGGACCGATCAGCGCCGCGATTATCACTCCGCCCAGAGGGTCGGATGGATTCAATTCCAAGTCATCCACCGTTGCTGTGGATAACATTGTGGGGAACGCGGTATGGGCGGGCTGGAGGGCGCATCAATGCGACATTTTGTTCAGCCTGCTTAATTTTTGAGCAGATCGTGCAGTACATGGAAATGCAAAAAATGCGCCTGGTCTGGAGTGTTTCGGCGCTGCTGGCGGCGGTGTCCGACAGCCTGCAGGCGCGCTTCGCGGCCTGCGTGGTCGAGGGCGAGTTGTCGGGCTTCACCCGGGCCACCAGTGGCCACTGTTACTTCAGTCTCAAGGATGCCGATGGTCAGGCCGGGCTGTTGCGCTGCGCCATGTTCAGGCGCGCGGCCAGCCTGATGGATTTCAGTCCCCGGGACGGGCAGCGGGTCGAGCTGCGGGGCCGGCTGGCCGTGTACGAGCCGCGCGGCGAATTGCAGTTCGTGGTCGAAGGTATGCGCCGCGCTGGCGCGGGCGCCCTTTACGAACAGTTCCTGCGCCTGAAGGCGCAAATGGAGGCGCAGGGCTGGTTCGATGCCGAGCGCAAGCAGTCTGTTCCGGCGTTTGCGAGCCGCATCGGCGTTGTCACTTCGACGGCGGGGGCGGCGCTGCACGACGTGCTGACCGCCTTGAAGCGCCGCGCGCCGCATGTCGAGGTGATGGTCTATCCCACGCCGGTGCAGGGCGCCGAGGCGCCGCCCGGCATCGTGCAGGCGCTGCAGACGGCCAATGCGCGCGCCGAAGTCGACGTGCTGCTGCTGTGCCGTGGTGGCGGCTCTCTGGAGGACCTGTGGGCCTTCAATGACGAGCGGGTGGTGCGCGCCGTGGCGGCGTCTGACCTGCCGGTGATTTGCGGCGTGGGCCACGAGACCGATGTGACCCTGGCCGACCTGGCCGCCGACCTGCGCGCCGCCACGCCCACGGCGGCGGCCGAACTTGCCGCGCCCGCAACGGCCGCCTGCCTGGCGCAACTCGACAGCCTGGCGCAGCGCATGCAAGCCCGCACCACGCAGGCGCTGGACCGTGCCGCCCAGCAGCTCGACCGCTTGGCGCTGCGCCTGAACCGGCCCAGCCAGTGGCTGTCGCGGCAGCGCAGCCGGCTGGACCTGCTGGCCCAGCGCCAGGCGCAGACGCTGCCGCGCTGGCAGTTGCAGCAGTCCCAGGGCCTGGCGCACTGGGCCACGCGGCGAGAGGCGGCGCTGGCCATCCAGATGGCGCGCCAGCAGGCGCGCCTCGACGGACTGGCCACCCGCCTCGCGGCATTGGACCCGCGCCAGGTGCTGGCGCGCGGCTATGCCTGGCTCGACGAGGGACGGGGTCAGGCCTTGACAGGGGTGTCCCGGATGCATCCCGGCCAGCAGTTGCGGGCCGTGATGGCGGACGGGGAGGCCAGCCTGACCGTCGATGCTGTTCGGCCGAACTGAAGATTGCCGCAGCGCAAATCCCTTTGCCCTTGCCTGGTGTATGGCTTGCGCCATCAGATCATCGGATGACCTGCCTACAATCGGCCCCGATTCGACATTGCAACCCGTTTGACCCACCAAGAGGAGTCCATATGGAACATACCCTGCCCGCCTTGCCCTATGCCAAGGACGCCCTGGCACCGCACTACAGCGCAGAGACGCTCGAATACCACCATGGCAAGCATCACAACGCCTACGTGGTGAACCTGAACAACCTGCAAAAGGGCACCGAGTTCGAGACCAAGACCCTGGAAGAGATCGTCAAGACCTCCAGCGGCGGCATCTACAACAACGCCGCCCAGATCTGGAACCACACCTTCTTCTGGAACTGCATGAAGCCGAGCGGCGGCGGCGCACCCTCGGGCGCCTTGGCTGCGGCCATCAATGCCAAGTGGGGCAGCCTGGAAGCCTTCAGCGAAGCCTTTGTGAAGAGCGCCGTCGGCAACTTCGGCTCGGGTTGGACCTGGCTGGTCAAGAAGCCTGACGGCAGCGTCGACATCGTCAACACCGGCGCCGCCGGAACGCCGCTGACTACCGCCGACAAGGCCCTGCTGACCGTGGACGTGTGGGAACACGCCTACTACATCGACTACCGCAACCTGCGCCAGAAGTTCGTCGAGACCTTCCTGAGCAAGCTCGTCAACTGGTCGTTCGCCGAAGCCAACTTCGCCTGACCGGAAGCAATCTAGCTGGGTTTTCAACCCAGCGGCGTCCATGGATCCGGCTCCGCCGGTCCATCGGACGCGCCCCCTTGAGGGGGCCGGCGGGAGCCGGTAGGGGGTGGTTCAATTGCTCCAGGGCTGGCCGCGCAGGTTCATGCCGGCTTTGATGCCCCGCTTCTCGAACCATCCCTGGTTCATCTCCAGCACGTAACGCACCGGCTTGGCCGAGCAGTGCGAGTTCTCCGTCTGGGCCTGCATTTCATCGAGATTGACGATGCTGCCGTCGTCGGCGATGAAGGCCACGGACAGCGGGATCAAGGTGTTGCGCATCCAGAAGCATTGCATGCCGGGGCGCTGGAACACGAACAGCATGCCGTCGTTGACGGGCATGCTGCGCCGAAACATCAGGCCGATCTCTCGCTCTTGCGCAGTTTGCGCGACCTCGGCGTGGATCAGGTGCATGCCCGCACTCAACTGGATGGTGTTCAGATGCTGGGGCTCTCCTTGCGCCCAGCCGCCCACAGAGGCGCTCGAAACCAGCAGGCCGGCCAGAACTTTGAATGCGGTCTTGATATAAGTCATGTTGGATTGATGGGAATTCGATAGATTATGGCCCGATCAGGCGTTGTGCCTGAGGGCGCCGTGATGACTTCCACCTTGACGATCGAATCCCCCCAGCTCTTGCCTTCGGCCCGCGAAGAAGCGCCTGCGCTGGATGCGTTCGACGATCCCGCCACGCTGGACGCCTACACCCAGTGGCGGCAGGGTGCGTCGGGCGAGCGCATCGGGACCTCGCAGCTGCAGATTTCAGGCATGCATTGCGCAGCCTGCGCGGGCATCATCGAGCGCACGCTGCGGGCCGTGCCTGGCGTGCTGTCGGCCGACGTCAGCGCGGCGGCGGAGCGCCTGCGCGTGCAGTGGCAGCCGCAGCGCACGCAGATCTCCACCCTGGTGACAGCCCTGGCGAGGGCCGGCTATGGCGCGGTGCCCGACCTCGCTGCGCCGGCGCGCGAGATGCGCAAGCGCGAAAACCGCCAGTGGCTGTGGCGCCTGTTCGTCGCCAGCTTCCTGATGATGCAGGTGATGATGCTGGCCGTGCCCATCTACATGGCCTCGCCTGGCGAAATGAGTCCGGACCTGGAGCGCCTGCTGCAATGGGGCATGTGGGTGCTGAGCCTGCCGGTGATGTTGTTTTCGGCCGGGCCGTTCTTCACGGGGGCCTGGCGTCAGCTGCGCGCGCGCGAGATCGGCATGGACGTGCCGGTGGCCCTGGGGCTGATCGTGACCTTTGTCGCCAGTACGGGAGCCGTGCTCGATCCGGGCGGCTTGTTCGGTCGCGAGGTGTATTTCGATTCGCTCACCATGTTCGTCAGCTTTCTGCTGGCCGGCCGCTTCCTGGAGTTGAAGGCTCGCCACCGGGTGGCGCAGTCGCTGGAGAGCGCGACCGCGCGCCTGCCCGACCAGGTGGAGCGGCGCAAGCCTGATGGCAGCTTCGAGCGCATCAGCGCCTATCGGCTGGTGGTCGAGGACGTGGTGCGCGTGCCGGCAGGCCAGGCGTTCCCCGCGGACGGTCTGCTGCTCGACGGCGCGAGCGCTGCCGATGAGTCCCTGCTGACCGGCGAGTCGCGTCCGGTGAGCAAACGCGCGGGGGATGAACTGGTGGCGGGCAGCATCAACCTGCAGGCGCCGATCCTGATGGAGGTCACGCGCATCGGGGCCGATACACGCTTCGAAGGCATCGTGCAGCTGATGCGCACGGCGCTGACCCAGCGCCCGGCGCAACTGCGCCTGGCCGACCGGATGGCAGCGCCCTTTTTATGGGGCGTGCTGGTGCTGGCGGGGCTGGCGGCAGCGGCCTGGAGCGTGATCGAGCCGGCGCGCGCGGTCTGGGTGGCGGTGTCGGTGCTGATCGTCACCTGTCCTTGCGCCCTGTCCCTGGCGGCACCGTCCGCGTGGCTGGCGGCGACCGGCGCGCTGGCCCGGCGCGGCGTGCTGTTGACGCGCCTTGACGTGCTGGACACCTTGGCCCGGGTGGATTTCGTGGTGCTCGACAAGACCGGCACCTTGACGCAGGACGGCATGGCCTTGCTCCGATCCTGGCCGGCCGAGCCGCCGCGCATGCTGACGGCGGCCGCGTTGGCATTGGCGGCGCAATCCCTGCATCCCTATTCCAAGGCCTTGGTGGCGTCTCAAGGCGCGATGGGGGAAGAGACGGGGGGGCAGACGGGGGGCGAGGTTCCCTCGTGGCTGGAGGTGCAGGAATGCGCGGGCCTGGGCATGCAGGCCAGGGACGCGAATGGCAAGACCTGGCGCCTGGGAGCGCCGGCCTGGGTGGCCGAGCTGGCGGGCGCGGCGCCTGCGTCCGACGCACTGGCGCTGGCGCAGCTCGCTTTTGGAGGCGAGGGAGGCGCGGCTGTGTATTGGCAGTTTGGCGAGCAGCTCCGGCCCGAGGCGCGCGAGGCGCTGCGATGCTGGCAGGCGCAAGGCCTGTCGGTGCTGTTGTTGTCGGGCGATGCGCCCGAGCGCGCCAAAGGCATCGCCGATGCGGCCGGTATTTCGCTGGTGCAGGGCGGCGCGACGCCGCAGGGCAAGCTGGCCCGCGTGGCCGAACTGCAGGCGCAGGGGCGCTGCGTCCTGATGGTGGGCGACGGCATCAACGACGCGCCGGTTCTTGCGCGAGCCGATGCGAGCTTCGCGATGGGGCAAGGCGCCCTGGTGTCGCGCGCCCACGCCGATGCCGTGGTGCTGACCTCGAACTTGCTGGACGTGGAGCGTTGCCGCAGCCTGGCCCTGCGGACGCGGCGCGTGATCCGTCAGAACCTGATTTGGGCGGCCTGCTACAACGCCGCCTGCATTCCTGCTGCCTTGCTCGGTTATTTGCCGCCCTGGGCGGCGGGGCTGGGCATGGCTTGCAGCTCCGTGTTGGTGATCCTGAATGCGCTGAGCCTGGCGCGCGACCTGCGCGGGCCGGTGCAGGCGACCCGGTCGAATTGAAGAAGAACCAGAAGAACTGAAATGGACATTCTGTATTTGCTGATTCCTTTGTCGGTGGTCCTGGTGCTGCTGATCGTGGCGGTGTTCGGCTGGGCCATACACAGTGGACAGCTGGATGATCTGGAGCGGGAAGGCGAGCGAATTCTGGAAGATGAATGGGTACTGGTTGATGGCGATCAAGCTTCAACGCCCGCAATCCGCCAAGAATCGCACAACTCAACTTAAGTGTAGGAAGGAGCACGTCAATGGCAAGTGTTGCTCAACCGGCCGGGCCGGTTTATGAGGACGGCGTGGTGCGCGCATTTGCGCTCGCCACCGTCCTATGGGGCATCGTGGGCATGCTGGTGGGGGTGGTGATCGCCGCCCAGCTCGCATGGCCCGAGCTCAATCTCGGGATTCCATGGCTCAGCTACGGCCGTTTGCGGCCCTTGCACACCAACGCGGTGATTTTCGCGTTCGGTGGTTGCGCCTTGTTTGCGACCTCCTATCACGTCGTGCAGCGCACCGGGCAGACGCGCCTGTTCGCGCCGGCCCTGGCCTGGTTCACCTTTGCCGGCTGGCAGTTGGTGATCCTGTTGGCGGCCATCACCTTGCCGATGGGCTTCACGTCCGGCAAGGAATACGCCGAGCTGGAATGGCCGATCGACATCCTGATCACCATCGTCTGGGTGGTCTACGCCATTGTGTTCTTCGGTACGGTCGGGACCCGCAAGATCCGCCACATCTACGTGGCGAACTGGTTCTTCGGCGGATTCATCCTGGCCGTGGCCTTGCTGCACGTGGTGAACAGTGCCGAGATTCCGGTCAGCCTGTGGAAGAGTTACTCTGCCTATGCCGGCGTGCAGGATGCCATGGTGCAATGGTGGTACGGCCACAATGCCGTGGGCTTCTTCCTGACGGCCGGCTTCCTGGGCATGATGTATTACTACATCCCCAAGCAGGCGGGTCGTCCGGTGTACAGCTACCGTCTGTCCATCGTGCACTTCTGGGCGCTGATCTTCACCTACATGTGGGCGGGTCCCCACCACCTGCACTACACGGCGCTGCCTGACTGGGCGCAGAGCGTGGGCATGGTCTTCTCGCTGATCCTGCTGGCGCCGAGCTGGGGCGGCATGATCAACGGCATCATGACCCTGTCGGGTGCCTGGAACAAGCTGCGCGACGACCCGATCCTGAAGTTCCTGATCGTGTCGCTGTCCTTCTACGGCATGTCGACCTTCGAAGGTCCGATGATGTCCATCAAGACCGTGAACGCGCTTTCGCACTACACGGACTGGACCATCGGCCACGTGCACTCCGGCGCTTTGGGTTGGGTGGGCCTGATCACCATCGGTTCCATGTACCACTTGATTCCGCGCATGTTCGGCCGTGTCGAGATGTATTCGAAGCGCGCCATCGAGCTGCACTTCTGGATCGCCACCATCGGCATCGTGCTCTACATCGCCGCGATGTGGATCGCCGGCGTGATGCAGGGCCTGATGTGGCGCGCGGTCAATCCGGACGGCACGCTGGTCTACACCTTTGTTGAAAGCGTCAAGGCCACGCATCCGTTCTACATCATCCGCCTGTGCGGCGGCCTGCTGTACCTGGGCGGCATGTTGATCATGGCCTGGAACGTGATCAAGACCGTGGGCGCGGGCAAGGTTGAACCGCAGCGCATTCCCGCTGTGCTGGCCCACGCTTGAAGCAGGAGGACAAGAAAATGGCAAATACGAATCACGTCGTGGCAGGCCACGAGCGCATTGAGACCAGCAACTTCCTGCTCATCGTCCTGATATTGCTGACCGTCGCAGTGGGCGGCCTGGTGGAAATCGTTCCGCTGTTCTTCCAGCGCTCGACGACCCAGCCGGTGCCGGGCCTGAAGCCCTACACCTCGCTGCAACTGGCCGGACGCGACATCTATCTCCGCGAGGGCTGCTACAACTGCCATTCGCAGATGATCCGCCCGTTCCGCTCGGAAACGCTGCGCTATG
This sequence comes from Burkholderiaceae bacterium, assembly GCA_019234815.1. Lineage (GTDB taxonomy): Bacteria > Pseudomonadota > Gammaproteobacteria > Burkholderiales > Burkholderiaceae_C > JAFALA01. The sequence goes on from JAFALA010000084.1 coordinate 16,354, forward strand.
GCCACTACTCGGTGGCGGGCGAGTCCGTGTACGACCACCCCTTCCAGTGGGGCAGCAAGCGCACCGGTCCGGACCTGGCCCGCGTCGGCGGCAAGTACAGCGACGAATGGCACCGCATCCACCTGAACAATCCGCGCGATCTGGTGCCCGAGTCGAACATGCCGGCTTACTCGTGGCTGAAGGACGGCAAGCTCGATCCGGCCGACATGGCGCCGAAGATGCGAGCCCTGCGTACCGTCGGCGTGCCCTACACCGATGAGGACATCGCCCATGCCGGCGAAGGGGTCAAGGACAAGACCGAGCTGGACGCCTTGATCGCCTACCTGCAGGTGCTCGGCACTGCGCTGAAGTAAGGAGCCGCCATGGACATCAATGATCTGAGGGCCGCGGTGACGCTGCTTTCCATGCTGACCTTCGTCGGTATCGCCTTCTGGGCGTTTTCGAAGCGCAACAAGCAACGTTTTGAGGAGCTCGGGACCCTGCCGCTGATGCAAGACGGTTCGGTCGCCGACTTGGGCTCTGAAGGAGGACAGAAATGAGTGACTTTATTTCCAGCGGCTGGTCGGTCTATATTTCGGTCATCGTGATCGGTGGCCTGCTGGCTTGCCTGGGCCTGTTGATCATTGCGAGCCGTCGGCGCGTGATGGCCAACGACAACACCACCGGCCACGTATGGGACGTCGACCTGCGCGAGCTGAATAATCCGCTGCCGCGCTGGTGGATGGGCCTGTTCGTGCTGACGGTCGTGTTCGGCGGCATCTACCTGGCCCTGTATCCCGGCCTGGGCAGCTTTGCCGGCGGCCTGAACTGGACCAGTGCCGGCCAGTACCAGAAGGAGCAGGACAAGGCGATGACCGAGCTGTCCAAGGTCTATGCAAGCTACGCGGCCCAGCCCGCCGAAGAGCTGGCCAAGGACCCCAAGGCCATGGCCATCGGCGAGCGCCTGTTTGCCAACAACTGCTCGGGCTGCCACGGTTCCGACGCCAAGGGCTCCAAGGGCTTCCCCAACCTGACCGACAACGACTGGCTCTACGGCGGTTCGCCCGAGAAGATCGTCGAGACCATCACCAACGGCCGCAACGGCGTCATGCCGCCCATGGCCGCTGCGGTGGGCAATGCGGAAGACGTCAAGAATGTCGCCAACTATGTGCTGAGCCTGTCCAACAGCCCGCACAACTCGATCGCGGCGCAACTGGGCAAGCCCAAGTTTGCGGCCTGCGCTGCCTGCCACGGCGCGGACGGCAAGGGCAACCAGGCGATCGGCGCGCCCAACCTGACCGACAACATCTGGTTGTACGGCTGGGGTGAGCAGGCCATCATCACGCGCATCAACAACGGTGCCAACAATCTGATGCCAGCGCAGTCCAAGCGATTGAGCCCGGAGCAGATCCATGTGGTGGGTGCCTATGTGTGGAGCCTGTCGCATCACGGCGAAGCGCCGGTGGCTGCCAGCAACTGAGGGTTGTTCGAGCCCTGTGCAGGGCTGGAAACGGAGCAAGTTTTGTCTTTGATGAGAGCCGTGTCCGTTCATGGATAAGGAAGTGAACGTCAGCGCAGTCAGTAACCCATCTCCGGCGGCGGATGCCGCGCCGGAGATGGTGTCGCTGTACCAGGCCCAGAAGAAAATCTATCCGCGCGCCGTCAGCGGCTGGTTCGCCACCTGGCGCTGGGTGCTGGTGGCGCTCACCCAACTGCTGTTCTACGGACTCCCCTGGCTGGAATGGAACGCCCGGCAGGCCGTGCTGTTCGACCTGGGCGCCAAGCGCTTTTACATCTTCGGGCTGGTGCTGTATCCGCAGGACTTCATCTACCTGACGGGCTTGCTCCTGATTTCTGCTTATGCGTTGTTCCTGTTCACCGCGGTGGCGGGACGCCTGTGGTGCGGGTTCGCCTGCCCGCAGACGGTTTACACCGAGATCTTCATGTGGGTGGAGCAGAAGATCGAAGGCGACCGCGCCGCCCGCATGCGCCTGGACGCAAGTCCTTGGGGCCTGGAAAAGCTGGCCCGCAAGTCCGGCAAGCAACTGGCCTGGCTGGCCATGGGTCTGTGGACCGGCTTCACCTTCGTCGGCTACTTCACGCCGATCCACCAACTGGCCGCCGAGGTCGCCAACCTGAGTTTCGGCCCGTGGGAATGGTTCTGGGTGCTGTTCTACGGGTTTGCCACCTACGGCAATGCGGGCTACATGCGCGAGCAGGTCTGCAAGTACATGTGCCCTTATGCGCGCTTCCAGAGCGCCATGTTCGACAAGGACACGCTAATCATCAGCTACGACGCCGAACGCGGCGAGCCGCGCGGCGCGCGAGGCAAGCAGGCCGACCCGAAAGCCCTGGGCCTGGGCGCCTGCATCGACTGCAAGCTGTGCGTGCAGGTCTGCCCCACCGGTATCGACATCCGCAAGGGCCTGCAATATGAATGCATAGGCTGTGCTGCCTGCATCGACGTCTGCAACGGCGTGATGGAGAAGATGGATTATCCCAAGGGCCTGATCCGTTACGACACGCAAAATGGCCTGGCGCAGCACCTGACGCGGACGCAGCTGATCCGCCGGATCTTCCGGCCCCGGGTCGTGGTCTATACGACGGTGCTGCTGCTGATCTGTGCCGCCCTGCTCGTGAGCCTGGCCACGCGCTCGCCCTTCCGGGTCGATGTGGTACGCGACCGCGCCGCGCTGGCGCGCGAGGTTGAAATGGGCTTTGTCGAGAACGTCTATCAGATCCAGGTGATGAATGCGACCGAGGCGCCGCAGACCTACCATGTGTCGGCCCAAGGCATAGACGAGATGCGTCTGTCTCAGCCGGTGACCTTGACGGTTGCACCTGCCGAGGCGCGCTGGGTGGCCGTGGCATTGCGCGTGCCGCCGCAAGTGGTCCAGCGCCTGGGCGCAGGGGCGCATGAAGTGTTTTTTACCGTGGACCTTGAGGCTGCAGCCGGCAGCCCTGGGCGCAGCCAGCGCGAAAGGTCTACGTTCGTGGTTCCACGTTAGAGGAGAGCTGTGATGGCAGACATCGTCAATCAAGCGGGTGCGGACGGCGGCAAGCCGCGTAAACCCTGGTGGTCCGAGCGGATGATGTGGCTGGTGGTGGGCGGTCCGGCCGTGGTGGTGGTGGCCAGCTTCGTGACGCTGGGCATCTGCCTCAAGTATCCGGAAGTGGTGCTCGACACCCACGCCCATGCCGACAGCCACATGGCGGCCGAGGATGCCACCGAGCAGGACCAGGCCAACGCGACGAACCCGTCGCTGCAGCCGGCCATGAGTGCGCGCAATCACGCGGCGACCGGCGGCAAATAGAACTAGAGAAGTAGAAGCCGAAAGAAAAAAGCCCGCCTGGCGCTGCCGCCGGCGGGCTTTGTTGTTTCAAATCGACGGGATCAGCAGGTCGTATTGACGAGCTTTTGCAGGCCGCTCTGGTCAATGATGCGGATCTGGCGCTGCTTGACTTCCAGGATGCCGTCTTCCTGGAACTTGGAGAAGGTCCGGCTGACGGTTTCCAGCTTCAGCCCCAGATAGCTGCCGATCTCTTCGCGCGTCATGCGCAACACCAGCGCCGAAGCGGAGAAGCCGCGCGCCTGCAGACGTTGGGTCAAATTCAGCAGGAATGCCGCTAGACGTTCTTCGGCGCGCATGCTGCCCAGCAGCAGCATCACGCCATGGTCGCGCACGATTTCGCGGCTCATGATCTTGTGGAACTGGTGCTGCAGGTCCGTGAATTCGCGCGAGAGGTCTTCGAGCTGGCCGTAAGGGATCACGCAGACCTGGGAGTCTTCCAGCGCCACGGCGTCGCAGGAGTGGCGATCGTTGCTGATGCCGTCCAGGCCCAGCAATTCGCCTGCCATCTGAAATCCTGTCACCTGGTCGCGTCCATCCTCCGATGACACGCAGGTCTTGAAGAAGCCGGTACGAACCGCATAGAGCGACTGGAAAACATCGCCGGTACGAAACAGCGTGTCACCGCGATTGACGTTGCGGCGGGTCGCCACCAGCGTGTCCAACTGGTTCAGGTCGGCGTTGGACAAGCCGACCGGCAGGCACAATTCGCGCAGGTTGCAGCTGGAGCAGGCGACCTTGAACGGTTCGATTTTGATCGGCGTCACGGTGTTCATGCCGCGCATTATGGGCTGATCTGCGCTCAATTGATTCAAATTTGCTTCGACGGCCACGGTGGCAGATTTGGTGTTGAACATGAGATTCCTCAAGGTTGTTCGCATTCTTCACCGATCGACGTTCAGGAAGCTTGATGCAGGTCAATCGCTTCGACCTTAAGCTTGGCACAGTGTGCAACATGCACCCAACACCAACTGACAACCCGCTGAGCGTGGACGCCGATGTCCTGCGTCGATTTGACATATCGGGCCCGCGGTATACCTCCTACCCCACAGCGGACCGTTTCGTCGAAGCCTTCAATGTCGATCAATACCGCCAGGCCTTGGCGCAGCGCGGGCAGGGCGCCGCGGTCGCGGGCGGTGCGCCTTTGTCGCTTTATGTCCACATTCCCTTTTGTGAATCGGTTTGCTATTACTGCGCCTGCAACAAGGTCATCACCAAGCACCATGACCGCGCGGCGGAATACCTGCAGGCGCTGGAGGTCGAAATGGATCTCACGGTGGCCGAGTTGGGGCGCGCATCCAGCCTGTCTCAAATCCATTTCGGCGGCGGCTCCCCGACGTTCCTGAGCGATGAAGAGTTGACGGCCCTGATGGCCAATATCCGTCAGCGCTTCCGTATTGCAGCAGAGGCGGAGGTGTCCATCGAGGTGGATCCCCGCACGGTGACCGATGATCGCTTGAAGCACTTGCGTGAGCTGGGCTTCAATCGGCTCAGCTTCGGTGTGCAGGATTTTGACCCGCGCGTGCAAAGAGCCGTGCACCGGATTCAAAGTCTTGAAAGCGTCGAAGCCCTGATGACGCAGGCGCGCGCGCTGGGGTTCGAGTCGACCAATGTCGACCTGATCTACGGCCTGCCGCAGCAGACGCCGGAGTCGTTCGCCCGCACCATTGCGCAGGTCTCAGCCCTGAGGCCCGACCGGATTGCACTCTATGGCTATGCGCATTTGCCGCAGCGTTTCAAGCCGCAGCGTCGCATCGACGCGCAGCTGCTGCCCCTCGCCACCGACAAGCTGACCATGCTCAGCGGCGCCATCAGCGGGTTTCAGCAGCAGGGCTACACCTACATCGGCATGGATCACTTCGCGCTGCCGACCGACTCGCTCGCCGTGGCCAAGCGGCAGGGCCGCCTGCATCGCAATTTCCAGGGCTACAGCACCCAGCCGGATTGCGACCTGATCGCCTTGGGCGTGTCGGCCATCGGCAGGGTGGGGGCCACCTACAGCCAGAACGTCAAGACGCTGCCCGAGTATTACGACGCCTTGAACCACCGGCAATTGCCCATTGCCCGCGGCCTGGCCTTGACCCGCGATGATTTGTTGCGGCGGGCCATGATCATGGCCCTGATGTGCCAGGGACGCGTGGAGTTCGAATCGATCGAGTTGGCGCACCTTGTCAAAGTGCCCGAGTATTTCGCCAACGAATTGCAGCAGCTTGAATCGTTGCAACGGACCGGGCTGGTCGTACTGGAGCCTCAGGCCATTCAGGTGACGCCCCTGGGCTGGTATTTCGTCCGGGCGGTGGCCATGGTATTTGACCGCTATTTGCAGGCTGATCGCAACAGGGAACGGTTTTCGCGCATCATCTGAGGATGAACCTGACACTTGCAAGCTCTGCCCTGTTGATGGGTTTGGCGGGCTCCCCGCACTGCCTGAGCATGTGCGGAGCCGCTTGCACGGCCCTGTGCGCAAGTCCTGGCGGAAGCTCCGGTACGGGGCTGGCGCCATCCCGTCTGACGAGCTTTCATGTCGCGCGCTTGATCAGCTATGGATTGGCCGGCGCGGTCGTCGCCAGCAGCGTCGATGTGCTGGCGCGCTGGGGGCAGACGGTGGCCTTGCTGCGTCCCTTATGGCTACTGGTCCATCTGGCGGCATTCGGCCTGGGCCTGTATCTGCTGTGGCAGGGGCGACAGCCCGCGTGGATGGCGCAATGGGGCCGTGCGGCGCCCCAGACGGCCAGCATTCCCGTGACCTGGGTCGATGGGCGCATGGGCGGCGGAAGGCTGACCATCGCTCCACCTTTGCGCGCGGGCGTGGCGGGTTTGGCGTGGGTGGCCTGGCCCTGCGGACTGTTGCAGTCGGCCTTGGTCGTTGCGGCGCTGGCCGACGGCGCCTGGGGCGGTGCCAGCACCATGGCGGCATTCGCGGTCGGGTCGTCGATCGGACTGTTGCTGGGTCCCGCCCTGCTGTTGCGTCTGTTGAAACGCACGGTGGATGAAGCGCGCGGCATGGCCTGGGCCATACGCTTTGCCGGGCTGGGCCTGGCCTTGAGTTCCGCCTGGGCCTTGGGGCATGGCGTGTGGCAGCAGATCGCTGCGTACTGCCAATGAACCCATGAGCCCGCCAAGGCGCACGAGATCACTGACCTAGAATATTTCGATCAGTTTGCGGAGACACGCACCATGTACCAACACGTCAAAGTGCCCGAGGCGGGACAGAAAATCACGGTCAATGCCGATTTTTCCCTGAACGTCCCCGACCAGCCCATCATCCCGTTCATTGAGGGCGATGGCACCGGGTTCGACATCACACCGGTGATGATCAAGGTGGTCGATGCTGCGGTGGCCAAGGCCTATGGCGGCAAACGCCTGATCCACTGGATGGAAATCTACGCAGGCGAGAAGTCCACCCGCATCTATGGACCGGATGTCTGGCTGCCTGATGAAACCTTGCAGGTCCTGAAGGACTACGTGGTCTCTATCAAGGGACCGCTGACGACACCCGTGGGCGGCGGCATTCGTTCCTTGAATGTGGCGCTGCGCCAGGAACTGGATCTGTATGTCTGCCTGCGTCCGGTGCGGTACTTCAAGGGTGTGCCTTCGCCTGTGAAGGAGCCTCAGAAGACAGACATGGTCATCTTCCGTGAAAATTCGGAAGATATTTATGCAGGGATCGAATTCGAGGCCGGGAGCGACAAGGCCAAGAAGCTGATCAAGTTCCTGCAGGATGAATTCGGCGTCAAGAAGATCCGGTTTCCTGCCACGTCCGGCATCGGCATCAAGCCGGTGTCGCGCGAAGGCACCGAACGCCTGGTGCGCAAGGCCATCCAGTACGCGATTGACAATGAAAAGCCCAGCGTGACCATCGTGCACAAGGGCAACATCATGAAGTACACCGAGGGCGGATTCCGCGACTGGGCCTATGCCCTGGCGCAAAAGGAATTCGGCGCCGAGTTGATCGACGGCGGCCCATGGTCCAAGTTCAAGAGCCCCAAGACGGGCAAGGACATCGTCATCAAGGACTCGATCGCCGATGCATTCCTGCAGCAGATCCTGCTGCGTCCGGCCGAATATTCGGTCATTGCCACCTTGAATCTGAATGGCGACTACGTGTCCGATGCGCTGGCGGCGCAGGTTGGCGGCATCGGCATTGCACCGGGCGCGAATCTGTCGGACTCCGTGGCCATGTTCGAAGCCACGCATGGCACCGCACCCAAATATGCGGGCAAGGACTACGTGAACCCGGGTTCGGAAATCCTGTCGGCAGAAATGATGTTGCGCCACATGGGTTGGACGCAGGCGGCCGATCTGATCATCAGCGCCATGGAGAAATCCATCCTGAGCAAGAAGGTCACCTACGACTTTGCACGTCTGTTGGACGGCGCGACGCAGGTGTCGTGCTCGGCGTTTGGCCAGGTGATGATCGACAATATGTGACGATTTGAAACGCCCCGAAACAAGGAAGGCAAAAAAGGCCCGCTATGCGGGCCTTTTTTTGGGGCTGATAGATCAGCCGATGACAGGTTTGATGGCAGGTTTGACAGTACCGCTGACGGATCAACCGGTGGCGCCAGCCTTTTGCGCGCCCGTTTCAAGTGGTGTGATGTTCTGAGCCAACTGGCCCTTGGGACCCTGAATCAGGTCAAAACTGACTTTGCTGCCTTGCTTGAGTGTACGGAACCCTTCCATCTGAATGGCTGAAAAGTGCGCGAAGACATCATCGCCCCCTTGTTCAGGTTCGATGAAGCCAAAGCCTTTGGCGTCGTTGAACCACTTTACTGTTCCCTGTTGCATTTTCCTTCTCCTTCTCCGTCACGGTGTTTGTGCACCCGTGGGGAATTTTCTGTTTTGCGTTGTCAGGGTGTCAATGCACCAAAGGGGTGATGCGCATATGCCTGTGCGCGTATGGAAGCGCGTGAAGATCGCGTGAAGAAATTGCCGTTTGCGCGGCTTGTCGTGCGCCGTTTCCCGATTTGCCCTGCATCTCGAGGTTTACGCCGCCGCGTACTTGATACAAGATCAACAAGCCTTATGTGTGGTCTTGTCCCTGTCTATAGAATCAGTTCATGCCTGATATTCCCAAGCAAGTACCCACGGCGCCAGAGCAAGGGCCTGGCGTTGTGCCTGGTCGTGAAGCCGATGACGGCACGACCATTCTGGAGCGTGTGCCGCAGAAAACACAGCCGCCGCGCCTCTATCAGGTGTTGCTGTTGAATGATGATTTCACGCCCATGGAGTTCGTTGTCATGGTGCTGCAGGAGTATTTCCGCCATGGTCTGGACACGGCCACGCAGATCATGTTGAAGATTCATCACGAGGGGCGGGGTGTCTGCGGTGTGTTCACCAAGGATGTCGCCGCCACCAAGGTCGAGTTGGTGCTGGCCGCCTCCCGGCGTGCCGGCCATCCTTTGCAGTGCATTATGGAGGCCGCATGATTGCCCAAGAGCTTGAAGTCAGCCTGCACATGGCGTTTGTCGAAGCGCGCCAGCAGCGCCATGAGTTCATCACCGTGGAGCATCTGCTGATGGCATTGCTCGACAATCCGTCCGCAGCCGAGGTGTTGCGGGCCTGTGCCGCCAACATGGACGAACTGCGCAAGAGTCTGGCGCAGTTCATCAAGGAAAACACGCCGACGGTTGGCGGCATCGAAGAGGTCGATACCCAGCCGACGCTCGGATTCCAGCGCGTGATCCAACGCGCCATCATGCACGTGCAGTCCACCGGCACGGGCAAGAAAGAGGTGACCGGCGCCAATGTGCTGGTGGCCATCTTTGGCGAGAAGGACTCGCATGCGGTGTACTACCTGCACCAGCAGGGGGTCACGCGGCTCGACGTGGTCAATTACATCGCGCACGGCATCAAGAAGAGCGATCCGCCCGAGGTCAGCAAGGGCCAGGAAGGTGGCGGCCAGGAAACCGAGCGCGACGAGGCGGACGCTGCCGGCGGCGGCAAGAGTTCGCCCTTGGAGCAGTTCACGCAGAACCTCAACGTCCAGGCCAGAGAGGGCAAGATCGACCCGCTGATCGGGCGCGACCAGGAGGTCGAACGCGTGGTCCAGGTGCTGTGCCGCCGGCGCAAGAACAATCCGCTGCTGGTGGGCGAGGCCGGCGTGGGCAAGACGGCCATCGCGGAAGGCCTGGCTTGGCGCATCACTGAAGGCGACGTGCCCGAGGTGCTGGCCGAGGCCGTGGTCTACGCCCTCGACATGGGTGCGCTGCTGGCCGGCACCAAGTACCGTGGCGATTTCGAGCAGCGCCTCAAGGCGGTGCTCAAGCAGTTGAAGGACCAGCCGCAGGCCATCCTGTTCATTGACGAAATCCATACGCTGATTGGCGCTGGTGCGGCATCGGGCGGCACACTCGATGCGAGCAACCTGCTCAAACCGGCCCTCAGCTCCGGGGCGATGAAGTGCATAGGCGCGACGACCTTCAGCGAATACCGCGGCATCTTCGAGAAGGATGCGGCGCTCTCGCGGCGTTTCCAGAAGATCGATGTGCCCGAGCCCTCTGTGGAGCAGACCATCGAGATCCTCAAGGGCTTGAAGTCGCGCTTCGAGGAGCATCACAGCGTCAAGTACGCACTGGGCGCCTTGCAGGCTGCGGCGGAGTTGTCGGCCAAGTACATCAACGACCGCCATCTGCCCGACAAGGCCATCGACGTGATCGATGAAGCCGGTGCGGCCCAGCGCATCCTGCCCAAGAACAAGCAGAAAAAGACCATCACGCGCGCAGAGGTCGAGGACATCGTTGCCAAGATCGCCCGCATTCCGCCGGCCTCGGTGTCGAGCGACGATCGCGGCAAGCTCAAGAGCCTGGATCGCGACCTCAAGAGCGTCGTGTTCGGCCAGGATCCGGCCATCGATGCGTTGGCGGCGGCCATCAAAATGGCGCGCTCGGGCCTGGGCAAGCCGGACAAGCCGATCGGCTCTTTCCTGTTCTCCGGACCGACCGGCGTCGGCAAGACCGAGGTGGCCAAGCAGCTCGCCTACATCCTGGGCATCGAGCTGATCCGGTTTGACATGTCGGAGTACATGGAGCGTCACGCGGTGAGCCGCTTGATCGGCGCGCCACCCGGCTATGTGGGCTTTGACCAGGGCGGGCTGTTGACCGAGGCCATCACCAAGAAACCGCATGCGGTGCTGTTGCTTGATGAAATCGAGAAGGCCCATCCGGACGTCTTCAACGTGCTGCTGCAGGTGATGGACCATGGCTCACTGACCGACAACAATGGACGCAAGGCCGATTTCCGCAATGTCATCATCGTCATGACGACGAATGCCGGCGCCGAGATCATGGGCAAGGCCACCATCGGCTTCACGACCCAGCGCCAGCAGGGCGACGAGATGGCGGACATCAAGCGCCTGTTCACGCCCGAATTCCGCAACCGGCTGGACGCCATCGTGTCGTTCCGCACGCTGGACGAGGAAATCATCCTGCGCGTGGTCGACAAGTTCCTGTTGCAGCTGGAAAGCCAGTTGAGCGAGAAAAAGGTGGAGGTCACCTTCACCGACGCCTTGCGCAAGCATCTGGCCAAGCGCGGTTTCGACCCCCTGATGGGCGCGCGGCCCATGCAGCGGCTGATTCAGGACACGATACGTCGTGCCTTGGCCGATGAGCTGTTGTTCGGCCGCTTGGTCGAAGGCGGGCGGCTGACCGTCGATGTGGACGATGCGGGGGAGGTGCAGCTGGATATCCAATCGGCCAAGCGCAGCGACAACAAGCCCAGGGCGGAGCCGGCGACGGCGGATTGACCCGTCATCAATCCCTCGAGCGCCTGTGGCGGCGCTCGGGATGCATAGCAAGCTGAAAGAAGTGCCCTGTCAGGGCAGGCTGTTGAGTGAACTCGACGCAAAGGCGCTGTCCCAGGCCGGGCTCATGTCGTCGATCATCAGCCAGAAATCCATCAGCTTGCGCATGAAGGCGGGCTGCGCGACATAGCGTGCCTTGCCCATCTCGGCGAGCGCAGCGATGTCGCGCGGGTCGTGGCTCTTGGCGGCGTCTGCCAGCACGCCTTCGTACATCAACTGCGACACGTCGTTGAAATAACGCAGATTGGACGTGTCCTTCATGTAGTAGTGGTAGAGCACGTACATTTCGTTCAAGGTCGACTGCGTCTTGCGCGCCTGCTCGCTGGCGGTCGCAGCAGGTGTCTTGGATTTCCTGAACGCCTCGGGGTATTGCTTCATGTAGCCATCGAGGAAACGGCTGGCGTTTTGCTCCATGGCCTGGAACGCGAGATCGATGCTGCATTCATCGGGATTCTTCGCCGGACGGTGATCCGCGCTTTTCAACAATTCGCGCAACTGCGCCAGGATTTGATAGGGCGGGTAGTCGGGGGAATTCGCCGCGGGCACGGACTCGCCCATGCGAAGGCGCACCGAGGCTTCGTAAACGCGCCGCAGCATGTCGAGATCGCGCAGTCGTCGTGTGCGGGCAAACGTGGCAAGGTTGGACTGCTGGACTTCGTCCCAAAGTGCCACGTAGCTGGGTTTTTGCGAGGCGTCCAGGGCCTGTTCCAGGCTGGCGCCATGCTGGTCGGCAAGCGGGCCCTTTGAGTCGGCCAGGGCCTTGAGTGAGTTCAGTCGTGTCAGGTTGTCCGCCATGACGCTCGCGTTTTCGGCCTCCAAGCCGTGATGTGTGGAGTCGATCGCCAGCACCGGCACGCAATGGTCCAACGCCAGCTCCTTGGGACTCAAGGCCTGCGTCTGCGGCTGGGCCTGCACGGTCGCCACGCCCGTCAGGAGCCACGCAAAAGACCATGCGATACACCTTGCGCTCCAATTTAGTGACTGAATTGGCGCTGGATGTGTTGCTGGACGTGCGATGGCGCTTGGCATAGAACAACCTGATCCTTTGAATGATGCCGAACTGTATCGGACGTATGAGACAGATTCATGCCACGTTTTACCTCCCCTCGTGGCGAGGGCGCGTATTCAGGGCTCTTGCCGCTCTTGGTTGGCTGAACGTGATTTGCGATACGCCGCCAGTTCGCTCAAGGTGATGCCTTCCGGCGCATGCCTGTGCTTGGCATGCCCGACACGCTGTGCGGAGTAAATGCCCGTATGGCCCGAGCACAGATAGCTCACCACGCAGGCCAGCGCGGCGTACAGGCCGACCTCGGCGCCAAACAGCTCCATCGCCATCAGAGTGCAGGCCAGGGGGGTATTGGCCGCGCCGGCGAAAACCGCCACAAACCCCATGCCGGCCAACAGGGAGACGGGCATGTGCAGCAGCGGTGCCAAGGCGTTGCCCAGGGTGGCGCCGATGTAGAACAGCGGTGTGACCTCGCCGCCCTTGAAGCCGCTGCCCAGCGAGGCGACGGTGAACGCCAGCTTGGCTGCGAAGTCGTAGGGGGGCAGGGGTTGCGCAAAGGCTTCGACGATGATGGGAATGCCCAAGCCCAGGTAGCGATCCGCATGCAGGAACCAGGCCGTGGCCGCAAGCATGGAGCCGCCCACCAAAGGGCGCAGCGGTGCATAGGCGATCGTCCGTTTGAACCAGGCGCCCAGGGCGTGCGTGAGGTCCGCGAAATACTTGCCGGCGAATCCGAATGCGATGCCGGCCAGCAGCATTGCGCACAGGTTCCAGGTCGACAATTGCGGCACGGCGCTGATCACATAACGGGTGTGATGCACGCCCCACATCAGGCCGACCTGGTCGGCACCCATGGCGGCGAGCAGGCAGGGAAACAGGGCTTCGTAGCGAATCCGACCGATGGCCAGCACTTCAAGGCCGAACACGGCCCCCGCCAAGGGCGTGCCGAACACGGACGCAAATCCGGCGCTGATGCCCGCCATCAGCAGGATGCGCCGGTCTTCATGGCTGAGCTTGAGGTGGTGCGTGAGCTGGTCCGCCAGCGCTCCGCCCATCTGGACAGCAGTTCCCTCGCGCCCCACCGAGGCGCCGAACAGGTGCGAGATCACGGTGGCGCCCAGCACCAAAGGGGCCATGCGCAGCGGAACGATTTTCTTCGGGTCGTGAATTTCGTCGATCAGCAGGTTGTTGCCGGCCTCCACCTGCTGGCCAATGCGCAAATACAGCCACCCGACACAACATCCCGCAACAGGCAGAAAGGCCAGCAGCCAGCGGTGCGCCTCGCGCGTGGCGGTGGCCCAGTCGAGTGCATACAGGAACAGGGCCGAAGCCGTGCCGGCCATCGCGGCCACCGCGCAGCTCAGCAAGATCCATTTGCCCAGGTAAGGCAGCAGGTTGAGCACCTCCGGACGTGGCGCGCCTGGCGGGAGCTCGGGCGCGCGTGGGTCCATCATGGCTGCGCGCCGGGGCAGTTGGCGTCAAGCCGGGTCAGGCCTTGGTGATCCAACTGGAATTCAGCGGCGCCATGGGCATGCAGCTTGATGACGTAGATGCTGTCGAAGTCTTGTCCGTCCCAGGGCGGCACGGCGTCGGCATCGCCGTGGTTCTGCGCCATCACGCGGCGCGCCAGTTGCACCAGCAGGCTGTGCTCCCATGCGACCACTTGCACCTGGCCCTCATGCGAGGCTTGTTGAAGCTCGGACTGCAGGGCGTCGAGTTCGTCCAGGCCCCAGCGCGTGTTGACGGGGAGGCCCAACTGGATGGCGGTCGGCTCTATCGTGGCCAGCGGGCGGATGTAGTTGTAAGGCACACCCTGATCGCGTTTCGGGATGCCCGGATTGGGCGCGTACAGCGCCGCGGGCTGACCGAATTTGCTCATCAGCACGGCCGGCAGCGCCAGCGAGCGGTTCAAGCCGGTACAGCTGAGCTGCCCCAGCCCGGCGCTCGGCTTTTCGCCATGGCGAATCAAGACCAGCGTGGTGTCGGCCTTGGCGCAGGAGGCTGCCGTGAGCACGCACATGCCAAGAAATGCGACCCAAGGTTTGATGAGCATCCCGATCGTCATTCGGGCGATGGGGGCTGGGCGCGAGAATGGAGTCGGCATGGGAAGCGTGCTTTTGCGGGTGGAGTCCAATTCTAGGTGTGACGCGTCCGGGCGCGGCCCTGGGCATGCGTGATCCAGGAAGGTGAGATGGCCGGGCTTGGGTGGAAATCCGCACGAATGCGGTGATGCCCGTGTGGATTTTCGCCCGCCAAGCCGTCGAGGCGATCCACTTCAAAGCCGATGCTCACGGGAGAAGTCGCCTGGGTCTCGGTACTAACCCGTGGCGTGCCAGGGCAGGCCCCTGACTTGCTATATGCAGGCATTCCGCCCGGTCAGGGTGGCGGGCCGCAGGCCCGAACATGTATCGACAAGCCCTGGAGTGCCTCGTGGATGCCATGTCCGATGTTTCTTCCGTATTCGAGACCCTGTCCCTGGATCGCTGGCTGCGCCAGGTCCGACTGCCGTTCTGGACGCCGCGTGAAGTCCGGCGCTTGCGCCTGGGGCAGTGCTTGACGCTGGTTGACTACTGTGGACCGGGCCTGGTCCAGGGGCTGAACGGCCGCGCCCAGGTGCTCGTGACGCGTGAAGAGCAGGGCTTTCGCATGGAAAGCCTCTGGACCCTGAAACCCTGTCGCGTCGACGCCGAGTTCAAGCCCTTGTGGGGCGAATGCACGTTTGGCCTGGCGCCGCCACGGCGCCTGCAGCTGTGGTGTGATTCGGCGCAGGAAGCTGCCCGCGCACAAGCCGGGTTTCGAGTCGCCAGCCTGGTGCTGCGGCGCTCGGCCTGGCTGGCGCACCTGGCCCAGTCGCAGGGCCATGAACATTCAGCCCGCTTGACGCATCCGGCCTTATTCCTGTCCCGGGCCTTGCGAGGGGAAAACGGCGGTTTCTTGCCGACGCCTCGGTAGAATTGCGGTATGCGCGCGCAAACCCGTCGACAACTCACGAGCGTCCTGGTCGTCCTGGCCATGGTGCTGGCTGGGTTTGCATCGGTGGCGCATCGTTTCGCGCCGCTGTCTTCGGCCAGCGAAAGCTGGCTCCTGTCGATCTGCTCCGAATCGAATTCGGCCGCGGCACCCAAGCCTATGGATCAGGCGCCTGGCCAGGCGCATGCGCACGATTGCGCCGCATGCGTCCTGGGCAGCATTGATTTTGCGTTGCCGCTGCCGACCGCGCTTCTGGCGTGGGCGCCCGATTCGAGGCAGGCTGGATCTCTTGCCGGTTTCGATGTCCTGCAGGCCTTGGCGCCGCTGTGGCAGCCTTCGCGCTCGCGCGCACCTCCTTCATCCGTGATTTCGATTTGATGCTGCGCCGCGCGCCGCTGGGTGCGTGGCTTCTCTCAATTCGTGGCTTGCATGAGCGAGCCCGAAAGCACGTGATGAAACTGATTTCTCAATTGACATGGGCTTCGACATCGATGGTGACGGCACAAACGGCATGGGCCTGCGCCACCTGCGGCTGCGCTTTGTCTTCCGAGGCCGCCATGGGCTATTCCACCGGCCCGGGATGGTTGCTGAGCGCCGAGTTCGATTACCTCAACCAGGACCAGTTGCGGCACGGGAGTGGTCCTATCTCCCAGGCCCAGGTGGCTGCGCTCAATCCTGCCGCCAACCAGGAGGTTGAAAACGACACCATCAACCGTTACACGACGCTTGGGGCGGCGTACTCGCCCAATTCGAGCTGGAATTTCAGGGTGCTGCTGCCCTACATCGACCGCAGCCACAGCACCTACGGCGGGGCCAGCAATCCCCTCACGCCGGAACAGCTCAGCAACGCCAACGTGACGGGCCTGGGCGACATCAAGCTGATCAGCAGCTACCAGGGCTTCCTGCCGACCCGCAACCTGGGCCTGCAATTGGGCTTCAAGCTGCCCACGGGCCACTATGGGGGGCCGAATGCCAGCGGCACGGGCATCGTCGGCAGCAATCCAGTGTCTTTCGACAACCATGGCAACAGCGCCGGGCAGTTGCTTGACACCAGCCTGCAGGCCGGCAACGGCAGCACGGACGTGATCCTGGGCGCCTACTACTTCCAGGCCGTCAGCCAGGATTTCGATGCTTTCGTCAACGGGCAGTTCCAGACCTCCATTGCGCAAAAGCTGAACCAGCCGGGCGCCGATTTCCGCCCCGGCAATTCAGCCAACGTGAGTCTGGGCCTGCGCTACGAGGCCGATCCTCATTTCGTGCCGCAGCTGCAACTGAACCTGACGCACAAGACCGCGGACCAGGGCGCGTTGGCCGATATGGCCGATACGGCGGGCACGGTTGCCTATCTCAGTCCGGGGCTGACGGCCAGTGTGACGCACAACACGCATGTCTACGCCTTCGTGCAACTGCCCATTCACAGCCAGTTGCAGGGCTATCAGCTGTTCCCGCACTGGACAGCAACAGTCGGTGTGACGGTGGGGTTCTGACATGACGCACGGCGCTGTATCGCGTCGCCGCTGGCTGCTGCAGGCCGGCAGCGGTATGGCGTTGGCCGCCGGGGCGCGCTGGAGCCAGGCGGGGGCAGGCCGGCTCCAACTGGGGCAAGCTGCGCCTCCGCTGGTGCTGCACACCCTGGACGGGCGCAGCATCGCCACGCACGACCTGCTCGGCAAGATCGCCGTGGTGACATTCTGGGCCACCTGGTGCCCCCATTGCGTCGAAGAGCTGCCCCTGTTGTCCAGGTATGCGGCTCAGCACGCGGCTCAAGGTCTGGAGGTGCTGGCCTTCAGCCTGGACAGCCCGGACGATCTACCCGAAGTGCGGCGGCGCTCGGCGCCGCTGAGCTTTCCCACGGGGCTGCTGGGCAGCGCCTGGGCCGGCGGCTACGGACGCATCTGGCGCCTGCCCGTCAGCTTCGTGATCGACCGTGCCGGCCGCCTGGTCGACAACGGCTGGGACGACAAGCAGCCGGTCTGGACGTCGGAGCGGCTCAAGCGCGTGCTGGATCCCTTGCTGCAGACCTCGTGAGGGTCTGCATGAAGGTCTGCAATAGTACGTAAGGCCGTTCGAGGGACTTGGGTCGATAATTCCGTCTGGACGGGGCGGCATGTGCCGCCGTGTGGGCAAATGCAAACTTGGGTGCCTGGTGCGCAAGCCGGGTGCCCGCGAGGAGTTGATTCATGAGCAAGCGTGACGTGGTTGTTTTGGGTGCCGCACGGTCGGCCATCGGTACGTTCGGCGGCAGTCTGGTCGATATCGAGCCCAGCGAACTGGCCGGGACGGTGATGAAGGAAGCCGTGGTCCGCTCCGGTGTGGACCCCAAGGCCATCAACTATGTGACCGTGGGCAACACCATTCCGACCGAAAGCCGCTTCGCCTACGTGGCGCGCGTGGCCTCCATCCAGGCCGGCCTGTCCAGCGACTCGGTGGCCATGGCCGTGAACCGCCTGTGCTCGTCGGGCCTGCAAGCCATCGTGACCTCGGCGCAGAACATCCTGCTGGGCGATGCCGACTATGGCATCGGCGGCGGCGTTGAAGTGATGAGCCGCAGCGGTTATTTGTCGGCGGCCATGCGCAACGGCGCGCGCATGGGCGACACCAAGTTCATCGACATGATGGTGGCCACATTGACCGACCCCTTCGGAGTCGGCCACATGGGCATCACCGCCGAGAACCTGGTCGCCAAGTGGGGCATCAGCCGCGAGGAGCAGGATACCTTGGCCGCCAACTCGCACGCCAAGGCCGCGGCGGCAATTGCCGAGGGCCGCTTCAAGTCCCAGATCGTCCCCATCGTGCGCCAGACCCGCAAGGGTGAAGTCGTCTTTGATACCGACGAGCATGTGAAGCCCGGCACCACGGTGGAAAGCCTGGCCAAGCTCAAGCCCGCCTTCAAGAAGGACGGCTCGGTGACGGCCGGCAATGCGTCCGGCATCAACGACGGCGCGGCCTTCTTTGTGCTGGCCGATGCCGCTGTGGCGGCTGCTGCAGGCCATAAGCCCATGGCGCGGCTGGTGTCGTACGCGGTGGCCGGCGTGCCCAATGAGATCATGGGCGAGGGTCCGATCCCCGCGACCAAGCTGGCGCTGAAGAAGGCGGGCCTCACCCTGGACCAGATCGACGTGATCGAGAGCAACGAAGCCTTTGCCGCGCAAGCGATCGCGGTCGCGCGCGGCTTAGAGCTCGACATGAGCAAGGTCAATGTCAACGGCGGTGCGATTGCGTTGGGCCACCCGATCGGCTGCTCGGGCGCTTTCCTGGCCACCAAGGCGATCTACGAGCTGCAGCGCACCGGCAGCCGCTATGCCCTGGTGACGATGTGCATTGGCGGCGGCCAGGGCATTGCAACGATCTTCGAGCGTTTGTGAGTTCGAGGTCCGGTCTTTGGATCGGATCCGGCGTCACGCAGGCCTCGCCAGGCCCCTGGGTCCGGCGGGGTTTTTTACAGGCTTCAGTGCATGTGTTCGCCCGAGGTTGCAGATGCGCCATGCGCATGTGGCGCTTGAACCTGCACGTCGACGTCGATCTTGCCCGCATGCTCGAATTCGAGCGTCATGGGGAAATGCTCGCCGTCCTTGATGGTCTGCTTCAGGTCCATCAGCATCAGGTGCCAGCCTGATCCCGGTTTCATCTTGACCGAGGCGCCGGGCGGCAGCGCGATGTAGGCTTCTTCCTTCATGTGCATGACACCGTTCGCATCCATGCCCATGCTGTGCAGTTCCACATGGCCTGCTAACGGGCTGCTTGCGCGGACCAGGCGGTCGGCTGTCGCGCCCAGATTGTCCAGGGAGGCGATATAGGCCGCGCCCGTGCTGGAGCCGGGGACGCTGGGTTTGGCGTAGGGGTGATCGATGTGCACGTCGCCAAGCTTGTAGTCATGCGCATGCACGACACCAGCGCACAAAGCCAGGATGGTGCTGATCAGGGATTGTTTCAGGGTGGGCATGGTGGTGAATTCCATAGCAATTGAATAAGTTGAAGCGGCTTGCAGGCCGCATCGGCGCGACAATGGCGCATTATTGTTGATCAGCGATCGCGAAAACCAGTATGAGCGCCTTGCCCCAATGTCCCCAGTGCCAGTCTGCGTACACCTATGAAGACGGGGCTCAGTATGTGTGCCCCGAATGCGGCCATGAATGGAGCCGGGTCGCGCAGCCGGCGCCGGCGGAAGAGCATCGCGTGGTCCGCGATGCCCATGGCAATGTGCTGCAGGATGGCGATGCAGTGACCGTCATCAAAGACTTGAAGCTCAAAGGTTCGTCGCTGGTCGTGAAGGTGGGTACCAAGGTCAAGAGCATCCGCTTGGTGGATGGCGATCACGACATCGATTGCAAGATCGATGGCATCGGCGCTATGCAGCTCAAGTCCGCGTACGTCAAGAAGGCCTGACTTCAGAATCGGGGCGGCCGCGACTTTCGCAGCGGTCTCAACGGGTATAGCCGTAGCGGCTGTAGATCGTGCTGATCACGCCGCGCTTGTCCATCGCAGCCAGCGTGTCGTTGAGTTGGTTGATCAGGTTTTGCGGCATGTCGCGCTGGCAGGCCAGGTACATCTCGGTGCGGTTGAAGATCAGCACGGGCTTGATGTTGTCGATGTGCTGCTGTTGCAGGCGGTACTGGCCGATCAGCTTGCCGGTGGCCCAGAAGTCGATGCGACCATGCAGCAGTTTTTGCGGGTTGACGTCGTCCGAAGGCGCCACGTCCACCATGTAGCCGCGCCCTTGCAGATACGGCACGATGGCGTCGCCCTGGTAGCTGCCGATGGTGGCCTTGACCACGTCCGGCAGCTGTGCCGGAACTGGCGCGTCCGGGAGCGCAAACAGGGCCCAGTCGTTCTGGACCAGTGGCCCCACCCACTGATACAAGGCTTCGCGCTCGGGGGTGCGTGACATCGAGAAGACGCAGGTGTCGGGGTCCGTGCGCGCCATTGCAATGGCCCGGGCCCAGGGGTAGACCGCCAGTTGGTAGTGGAAGCCCGCTTCGGCCAGCAAGGCCTTGACGATGTCGGTCGACACCCCGGTCACCTGGCCCTGCGGCGAGCTCATGTTGTAGGGGGGGTACTCTTCCGTGGTCAAGGTGATCGAGAACGGTTTGAAGAACGAGTCGCCCGGCATGGGCAGCTGGTATTTCTTGAGGATGCGCTGGTAGCTGCCGTTGCTCTGCAGCTCCAGCATGGCCTGGCGCCAGGCCAGGGCTTGTTGGTCTGTGATGTCTTTCGATGCGCCCAGCCAGATGATGCCGGTGAACACGGGCGCGCTGACGCTCAGCTCGGAGGCAGGCATGCCGCGCTGGTCCAGCACGCGCAGGTCGATCGCCTCGCTGCCCAGCAGCACGTCGCATACGCCGGACCGCAGCATGCGGGCCATGTCTTCGACGGTGTTGGCTTCAAGCGGATGACGCAATCCGAGCAGTCGCAATTGCGCGGCTGTGGCCGAGCCCCGCATCACGGCCACGCGAAGCTCGCGGAGCTTGCCGACATCCTTCAGATCTAGGCCCGACTTGCGCGGTGCAATGAACACGAAATTCTGCTCGTAGAGCTTCACCAGCCATTGGTACTGGCTCTCGCGCTCCTGTGTACGAGTCAGCGGATAGATCAGGGTGCGAGGCTGTGTTTGCGCCATCAGCTGCGCGCGCGACCAGGGGAGGAACTGGATGGTGCTGCTCGAGCCGACGCGGCGCTGCATTTCCTGCACCATCTCGCTCAAAGCGCCGGGCGCATCAGGCGGCTGCTCGGCGGAGAAGGGGCGCAGATCGGTGCTGACGATCTGGACATCCCGTGGGGTGTCGGCGCAGGCGAAGTTTCCAAATCCTGCCAGACTTGCCAAACCTGCTATCGCGGCGGCCAGTGCGAGCGAATACAAACTGCGTATGCGCATGGAGGGCATGACGGACTCCCGTGGGCTGATCCAGCTTGCATTTTTCACCGGGGCAAAGAAAAAAGCACCCAGGCTTACACCCGGGTGCTGTTTCATTTGATGAGTGGCTCCTCGACCTGGGCTCGAACCAGGGACCTACGGATTAACAGTCCGGCGCTCTACCGACTGAGCTATCGAGGAATAGATTCTGAGGGAATCTTGATCGGTATGAAATTGCGCTTAATCCTGAGCAATTTCAAGTATTTTTTGGCTCCTCGACCTGGGCTCGAACCAGGGACCTACGGATTAACAGTCCGGCGCTCTACCGACTGAGCTATCGAGGAACTAAGCCTCGCATTATAGAACGAAAAATCCGTACCTCACAAGCGCATTTCCAAACTCAACCTGAAAGTCCGGGGCGCCAGCGGATAGAGGTAGGCGCTGCCGTATTGGTAGGGCGACTCACGCCAGGCGCGCCTGTCGAAGACGTTGTTCACGCCGAGACGCCAGGTGAGCTGCGCCTGGTCCAGGGTTTGGTCGAAGCGCAAGCCGCCATCCATGCGGCTCCAGCCGCCGATGTTGACGCTGTTGTCGGGTAGCACGGCGCGCGGACCTTCGTAGACCAGCGCCAGGTGAGCGTGCAAGCCTTGCCAGCCCGTCAACCGGCCCAGGCCCTGCCGGACCTCCAGCTTGAGCGTTTCTTCCGGTGCGTTGGTGGGACGCAGGCCATCGATGCCCGGCTCCATCGCGCCCTCGCGGCGGGCCTGCAGCTTCATCGCGCTGCCGCTCAAGGCGCCGTCGCGCCATTTCAGGTCGGCCTGAGCCTCCAGTCCGCGGTTGTGCTGCGTGCCGTCGAGCGTTTCCGTGCAACTGGCGATCGCGCCGCTGCATGCGCCCAGGCTGCTCCACTGCGGCTGTTCGATGTCGAAGGCCGCGATGGACCAATCGACTTGCCGGGCGCCGACCTTGTAGCCCAGTTCGAACTGCCGGCTCACGGCGGAAGGCAGCGCCTGGCCCGCATTGGTGTAGGTGGGCAACTGCGGCGCCACGTCGGACTGCACGCCCTGGCCCCAGCTGCCATACACCATTTGCTGCGCGGACACGGCGTAGCTCAAGCCCAGCCAGGGGGTCGTGAAACTCTGGCCGTAGGCGGCGGCTTGCGTGCCGTCGGTCTGCCAGCTGTCGCGGTGCAATTGCGTGTGGCGCAGGCCGGCAAACAGCTGCCATTCGTTGCTCAGCTGGATGCTGTCGCGCAGGTAGAACTCGGTGGTGTGCTCGTGGCGGTCGGTGTTGGTCGCATTGGGTGCGGGGTTGGGCGGGATGCTGAAATTCTGGCTGTAGACATTGCTTTCCCCGGCGTACGCGTAGGTTTGCGGTCCCAGGCGCCACAAGGTGTGCGTGAGCAGGACGCCGCCCGTGAAGTCATGCTGCAGTCCGGCGGTCTCGAAGCGGCCGCTGAGCGAGGTGTCGAGCGCGTCGACATCGCGATGCTCGTTGTTGCTGCGAAAGTCGTAGAGATCGAAATCGCCGTTGCCGCAGAAGCGGTCGTAGAAGACCTGGCCGCTGGTGGAGTTGGTGCAGCCAAAGGCGAAGGCCTCGCGGTCGTCGGAGCGCAGCCGCTGCAAGCCGTAGTGCATGTCCAGGCGCCAATCGGTTGACAGCTTCTGCTGCCAGCGCAGCGAGGCGTGGATGTTGTCGAACACCACGGGTTCGGTCCACGGCATGTCGTTCAGGTTGAGATTGGGATCGACATGCGCGGCGTTGGGCAGCGTGGCGCCGAGCAGGCTGTAGGCCTGCTGGCTGGGTTCGGATTGGTGGCTGATCTCGAACTCGGCCTGCAGCAGCGTGTCGGTGCCGGGACGCCAGTCGGCGGCCACGCCGAGGTGGTTGCGCTTGCCTTCGGCGTTGTTCAGCAAGGGATGCAGATCGGCGGCGCTGGCGTTGATGCGCAGTCCGAATTCGGTGCCCGCGCCTTGGGAGCGGCCAAAGCGCTGGCTCCAATCGAAGGTTGCCTCGGTGGTGCCGCGCTCGCTCAAGGCCAGCGAGGCGTCCAGCCAGTTGCCCGTGGGACGCTTGACCACCAGGTTCACCAGGCCGCCGGGCGCGCTCGTGCCGGCCTGGATGCCGCTGGTGCCCTTGAGCACCTCGATGTCGTTGATGTTGCCCAGCGCCAGAGCGGTGTCTGCATCGATGGGCAGGCCGTCGCGGCGGTAGTTGAAGCGCGGGTCCAGTTGGAAGCCGCGCACGTTCAGGTAGGAGATGTAGCCGATGGCGTTGTAGCTGTCGCTGACGCTGGCATCCAGGGCGGTGAGGCCGCGCAGGTCGTTGATGCCGTCCTCGAACAGCTGGTCCCGGCTCACTGTGCTCGCTTGCAGGGGCAGCTTGGCCAGGGGCGTGCTGCCGAATCCGCCGATCGCGACAGCAGCATCTTGATTGCTGGCGCTGACCGTGACGGGGGGCAGCTGATTGTCAGCCGTGGATTGCGCCAACGCGGGTGCGGCGCAGAGCAGGGCGCTCAACAAGGAGTTCAGGGGAAAACTCCGCCGTGGGTTGATGTGGATGTGGTGACGTCGTGCCATCGGTGTTCCAAAAAGCGATGGTAGGGCAGCACAGACCCATGGCGACGCTCATCGACGATGGTGCGGTCATGGCATGGAGTCTGTCATGCTTCCCTGCGCGAGGATTACCTCAATCAGGTTCAAAGGGACTTTCTCAGCCGGCTCATCAGATGAGCCAGCACCCCTAGCGGACGGATTCGATGAATCCGAGCTGGCAAGTGTAATGGATTGGCCGGACCTAAGAAAAAAGGCTGCCCAAATGGCAGCCTTCGGTGGAACGGGAAATCGTTCGCTCAGTCGAACACCGGCGTGTCCACGCCCAGCACCTTGTGCAGCTTGGGGCTGGTGGTGGTGTACTGCAGGTGGATGCGCTTCTCGGGGAAGATGTAGGGCGCGGCGGCAAAGGCTGCCAGTGCGCACTCGTGGAAGCCCGAGAGGATCAGCTTCTTCTTGCCGGGATAGGTGTTGACGTCGCCGACGGCGAAGATGCCCGGCACGCTGGTCTCGAACTTCTCGGTGTCGACCACGATCTGCTTGCGCTCGAGCGCCAGGCCCCATTCGGCGATCGGTCCCAGCTTGGGCGACAGGCCGAAGAACACCAGCACCTGGTCGCAAGGCACGACGCGCGTGACGCCGTCGCCGCCGGTGACCTTGACGCCCTTGAGCACGTCGTCGC
>JAFALA010000101.1 GCA_019234815.1 Burkholderiaceae bacterium
CATCCTGCGCCTGCTGGGCATCGAGGAACTGGCGCGCTACATCGTCGACGAGGTGCAGGACGTCTATCGCTTGCAGGGTGTGAAGATCAACGACAAGCACATCGAGGTGATCGTTCGCCAGATGCTGCGTCGCGTGCAGATCACCAACGCCGGCGACAGCCACTACATCATCGGCGAACAGGTCGAACGCTCCGAGCTGCTGGACACCAACGACCGCCTGCGCGGCGAGGGCAAGCTGATCGCCACGCACTCCGACGTGCTGCTGGGCATCACCAAGGCCTCGCTGTCGACCGACTCCTTCATCTCCGCGGCTTCCTTCCAGGAAACCACCCGCGTGCTGACCGAGGCTGCCATCATGGGCAAGCGCGACGAGCTGCGCGGCTTGAAGGAAAATGTCATCGTCGGCCGCTTGATCCCCGCCGGCACCGGCATGGCCTTCCACGACGCACGCCGCGCCAAGGAAGAGATGGACGACGCCGAGCGCCGTTCCATCGCCATGCAGGAAGCTGAGGAAATGGCCGCTGCCCAACTGGCCAGCATCGAGCAGAGCGGAGAAGGCAGCGCCGAATAAGCGTTCTGCGTCCCCGTCGAAAGGCCGTCAGCCCCAGGGTTGGCGGCCTTTTTTCTTGGCTGGGCCATTGCCGCTCACGGCAATCAGTGTTCTCCCACCCTACCGAATGGAGGGTACGCCAGACCAAGAGCTTGGCTCGCCAAGTCAGTTGAATTGACGCGGTCCTGCGCATCATTGCTTCACGACGCTCGGCACTTGTACCGGGATGTCGAACAAATAGAAATCGACGAGGCAAGAGGTGACGGGCATGACGACAACACCCATGACGCGACGTGACTTCTCCTGGTTCCGCATGGACGCCAGCAGGAATCTCATGGTCATCAACAGCGTGTTGATGTTCGACGGCGAACTCGATTTCGAGCGCCTGCGCGCCACCATCGAGCAGCGCCTGCCCAATTACGCCCGCTTCACGCAAAAGGTGGTGGCACGCTTCGGACGCCCGCATTGGGAAACCGACACCAGCTTCGACATCCGCCGCCATGTGCAATTGCAGGTGCAGGACCGCGTGTTCGACAAGCAAAGCCTGAAGCAGCAGCTCGATGCCGTGGCGCTGGCGCCGCTGCCGGCCGACCGGCCCCTGTGGCACATGACCGTGATCCAGCATCCCGGCAACGGCTACGCCATCGTGTTCCGCCTGCACCATTGCATCACCGACGGCGAAGGCCTGGTGCACGTGCTCAAGCACCTGACCGACGACTCGCAGGACCACGGCCAGGCGCCCTCGCTGGAGTGGCATCCCAAGCATGCCCGCCCAGCCGTGCACCCGATCTGCAAGCGCGCCCACCGGGCCCTGTTCTGGTCGCGCATCACCGCGCAACTCGGCCGGCTCGCGCTCCTGCTGCCGGATTTGAAGACGCGACTGAAGCGGCCCCTGAGCCAGGACAAATCCCTGATCTGCTTGCCCGCCATCGAGCTCAACCTGGTGCGCAGCATCGCCAAGCGCATGAATGCGACCATCAACGACGTCTGGGTGGCGGCCGTGTCGCATGCGCTGCGTCTGTACCTGCAGGAGCAAGGCGAGGCGGTCGACAGCAAGCCGCTGCGCAGCGCCGTGACCTTCAACCTGCGCAACAAGAGCGATGCCTTCCTGCTCGGCAACCACTTCGGCCTGGTGGCCATGACCATGCCCACCGACATCGCCGAGCCCAAGGAGCAGTTGCGCCAGGTCAATGCGCGCATGCGCGCCATCAAGGCCTCGCACCAGCCGCACGCCACCATGTTTTTCCTGACCCTGACCGGCTACCTGCCGCGTGCCCTGCAATCGCTGGTCCTGCGCATGTTCACGTCCAAGGGTTCGGCGGTGCTGACCAATGTCGAAGGTCCGGCCCTGCCGCGCTACCTGGCCGGCACGCGCATGACGGACGTGATGTGCTGGGTGCCGCAGGCCGGCACCATGGGCGTCGGGTTCGCGCTGGTGTCGTACGCCGGGCAGATCCAGGTCAGCCTGTTCTCCGACCGCAACCAGGTGCAATATCCGGAGCGCCTGAGCGAGCTCCTGATCCAGGCCTTTGCCGTCATGGACCGGGCCACGCAGGACCAGATGGCGCCGACGCAGGCGGCGCCGGTGGCCGCCAACGGCGGGCAGCCGGCGTTCGGCTGAGGATCAAAGATCAAGGCTGGGGCTCAAGTCTCGCTGGCGGCGGGGGTCGCATGCAGCCTGACCCACTGAGGTGCGCTGAGGATCTCCAGTCCGAAAGGCTTGGCCCGCTTGGCCAGTGCCAGCACGGCGCGATCGCGTGAAATCAGCCATCTTGCGCCGTGCGCCAGGGCCAGATCGATGAAAATCTGGTCGTCGGCATCGCGGCACACCAACCGGGGTGCGCGGGGCGGCAGTGCCTCGATCTGCCGGCATTGCGCGGCAAAAACAGCCAGAATGGCTGCAATGTCGGGATTTCTGCTGGCCGCCACTCCGCGGCCCAGCACATGCAGGAGTTCTTCCAGCATGGTGGGGTGACCCAGCCAATGCAGCTCGCCCGAGCTGAGGGCGTGCGCGAGCGGCATCACGCTGGGTTCCTTGAACACCAGCCAATCCATGACGGTCTGGGTGTCTATCACCACGCGCGGCGTGGCGGCTTCGGGCAAACGGCTCATGGACTGGCGTGGCCTGAGGTTCAGGCGAACTTTTCCTTCAGGAAGGCGACCACATAGGGCGTGGCGGCGGCGGCCACGGTGGAGGCCGCGCCTGGATCAATGCCCATTTTGCCAGCCAGCGACTCGGCCACCCGACCGGTCAGGATGCCTTCGCCGCCTGCGAACAGCGAGCCGAAGAAGCCATCGCCCTTGACAAGGCCGGCGGCGAACGCGGCGAAGAAGCTCTTGCCCGGGTGGTCGCCCATCACGCCGGCGTTCTGCTCCTCGGCGTGGCTGTGCGTGGTCTCGGCCACATGGCTCAACATCTGCTGGACATCGTCAGGATTGAAGCCCTGGCCGGCCAGGCTTTGCGCGGCTTGGGCGCCTTGGGGAGACGACAAAAACTCGGAAATCATTTGCTGGGCATCCATGGATTCACGCTCCTGGGTCAGTGAGTCAGTTGAAGTGCGGGTATCAAAGCTTGGGCGGAAGTCCAATGAGGATCTCCCACCATGATGCTAGCGCGGTGCGTGGGGGCGCTGATGACAGTGGCGCACTTTCGTTGCACAGATTTCGGGGCCAAGGCACTTGTGCAAACCCTAGGCTTTGTACTACACTCGCGGGCTCCCCATGTTGGGAGGCTTTCGCCTATGCATTTTGCATACGTTTAAGCAAATTTTCAGAATTCGTAACTTCAAACGGGAACAAGTTACTCATGCCAACCATCAATCAGCTCGTGCGCCAAGGTCGTGAGACCGAGGTCACGAAATCCAAATCGCCGGCTATGCAGTCGTGCCCTCAGCGCCGCGGTGTCTGCACCCGCGTGTACACCACGACGCCGAAGAAGCCGAACTCGGCTCTGCGCAAGGTCGCCAAGGTGCGCCTGACCAACGGTTTCGAGGTCATCTCGTACATCGGCGGTGAAGGCCACAACCTGCAAGAACACAGCGTCGTGCTCGTGCGCGGCGGTCGTGTCAAGGACTTGCCGGGTGTGCGTTACCACATCGTCCGCGGTTCTCTGGACCTGCAGGGCGTGAAAGACCGCAAGCAGTCGCGTTCCAAGTACGGCGCGAAGCGTCCGAAGAAGGCTTAATCAGCTTTCAATCAAGTTGTCATGACTCAGTGTTAAGTTCATTGCTGCGCTGAAGTCGGATTTTTAGCGGTTTGTGCAAGCTCTAGGAAGGGCTGCAGCAGCCGAGTAAGTGGATGGCCCGAATGTGTGGGCATCCCCGGTTGAGGGCGAAAGCTCCAGCCAACTGAAGCAGAAGGAAGATTCCCATGCCACGTCGTCGCGAAGTACCCAAGCGTGAAATTTTGCCCGATCCCAAGTTCGGCAATGTCGACCTGTCCAAGTTCATGAACGTCATCATGGAATCGGGCAAGAAGGCGGTTGCAGAGCGCATCATCTATGGTGCCCTGGAGCAAGTCGAAAAGAAGGCCGGCAAGGATCCGCTGGAAGTGTTCATGGTCGCCTTGAACAACGTGAAGCCCATGGTCGAAGTGAAATCACGCCGCGTTGGCGGTGCGAACTACCAAGTTCCCGTGGAAGTTCGTCCCGTCCGCCGCATGGCCCTGGCCATGCGCTGGCTGAAGGAATCGGCCCGCAAGCGTGGTGAAAAGTCGATGGCCCAACGTCTGGCCAATGAACTGCTGGAGGCCGCAGAAGGCCGTGGCGGCGCAATGAAGAAGCGTGACGAAGTGCACCGTATGGCTGAGGCCAACAAGGCCTTCTCGCACTTCCGCTTCTAAACTAGACCTCATTAGCCGCCTCGGGTTTCTACGAACCCGATGGCGGCTCACTGCATTTGGAGTGACATCATGGCACGCAAGACCCCCATCGAGCGCTACCGCAATATCGGTATCTCCGCGCACATCGATGCTGGCAAGACCACAACGACCGAACGTATCCTGTTCTACACGGGTGTGAACCACAAGATCGGTGAAGTGCACGACGGCGCCGCCACCATGGACTGGATGGAGCAGGAGCAGGAGCGTGGTATCACCATCACGTCCGCTGCAACGACCTGCTTCTGGAAGGGCATGGACCTGGGCCGCGCCGAGCACCGCATCAACATCATCGACACCCCCGGACACGTGGACTTCACCATCGAGGTGGAGCGTTCCATGCGCGTGCTTGACGGCGCCTGCATGGTGTACTGCGCCGTGGGCGGCGTGCAGCCCCAGTCTGAAACCGTCTGGCGCCAGGCCAACAAGTACAAGGTGCCCCGTCTTGCTTTCGTGAACAAGATGGACCGCACCGGCGCGAACTTCTTCAAGGTCTACGACCAGATGAAGGTGCGCCTGAAGGCCAACCCCGTGCCCGTCGTGATCCCCATCGGCGCCGAAGAAAACTTCACCGGCGTGGTTGACCTCATCAAAATGAAGGCCATCATCTGGGACGAAGCCTCGCAAGGCATGAAGTTCAGCTACGAAGACATCCCGGCCAACCTGCAGGCCGAAGCCGTCAAGTGGCGCGAGAACATGATCGAAGCCGCGGCCGAGTCCAGCGAAGAGCTGATGAACAAGTACCTGGAAACCGGTGAGCTGTCCGAAGAGGAAATCATCGGCGCCATCCGCAAGCGCACCATCGCTGCGGAAATCCAGCCGATGTTCTGCGGCACCGCCTTCAAGAACAAGGGCGTGCAGCGCATGCTGGACGGCGTGATCGACTTCATGCCTTCGCCGATCGACGTTCCCCCGGTTCCGGGCACCGACGAAGACGACAAGGAAGTCACCCGCAAGGCCGACGACAACGAGAAGTTCGCCGCCCTGGCGTTCAAGCTGATGACCGACCCGTACGTCGGTCAGCTGACCTTCGTGCGCGTCTACTCGGGCGTGCTGAAATCGGGCGACTCGGTCTACAACCCGATCCGCGGCAAGAAGGAGCGCATCGGCCGTATTCTGCAGATGCACGCCAACCAGCGTGAAGAAATCTCGGAAATTCTGGCCGGCGACATCGCCGCCTGCGTGGGCCTGAAGGACGTGACCACGGGTGAGACCCTGTGCGATCCGGATTCCATCATCACGCTGGAAAAGATGGTCTTCCCCGAGCCCGTGATCTCGCAGGCCGTCGAGCCCAAGACCAAGGCTGACCAGGAAAAGATGGGCCTGGCCCTGGGCCGTCTGGCCAAGGAAGATCCGTCCTTCCGCCTGCGCACCGACGAAGAATCGGGCCAGACCATCATTTCCGGCATGGGCGAGCTGCACCTGGAAATCATCGTCGACCGCATGAAGCGCGAATTCGGCGTGGAAGCCAACGTCGGCAAGCCGCAAGTGGCCTACCGCGAAACCATTCGCAAGACCGCCACCGATGTCGAAGGCAAGTTCGTGCGCCAGTCCGGTGGCAAGGGCCAGTACGGCCACGTCGTGCTGACCGTCGAGCCGCAAGAGCCGGGCAAGGGCTTCGAGTTCGTCGACGCCATCAAGGGCGGCGTGGTTCCTCGCGAATTCATCCCGGCCGTTGAAAAGGGCATCATCGACAGCCTGCCCAACGGCGTGCTGGCCGGCTTCCCGGTGGTGGACGTCAAGGTCACGCTGACCTTCGGTTCCTACCACGAAGTGGACTCGAACGAAAATGCGTTCAAGATGGCCGCCTCGATGGGCTTCAAGGAAGGCTGCCGCAAGGCCAGCCCCGTGATCCTTGAGCCGATGATGGCCGTGGAAGTCGAAACGCCTGAAGACTACGCCGGCAACGTGATGGGCGACCTGTCCAGCCGTCGCGGCATGGTGCAGGGCATGGACGACATGCCCGGCGGCGGCAAGTCGATCAAGGCTGAAGTTCCGCTGTCGGAAATGTTCGGCTACTCGACCACGCTGCGCTCGATGTCGCAAGGTCGTGCCACGTACACGATGGAGTTCAAGCACTACAGCGAAGCTCCGAAGAACGTCGCCGACGCGATTATTACTGCCCGCGGGAAGTAAGACCACCCCGTACCGGCTGCGCCGGCCCCCTCAAGGGGGCGCACCCGGAGGCCCGGCAGAGCCGGATCCTCGGGTGCCGCTGGATCAGGGCCGGTTGGAGTGTTTCAAGAATCGTCTTCGCAGTGAGTCGCCCGTTTGCCAGTCGGCGGGATTTACGAACACTGCGGAAACGCTAAACCAACAGACTGGCGAATGCTCTTTTTTGGAGAATTGAAATGGCAAAAGGCAAGTTTGAACGTACCAAGCCCCACGTGAACGTCGGCACGATTGGCCACGTTGACCATGGCAAGACCACGCTGACGGCTGCAATCGCAACCGTGCTGTCGAAGAAGTTCGGCGGCGAAGCCAAGGC
>JAFALA010000004.1 GCA_019234815.1 Burkholderiaceae bacterium
CAACACGGTCTGGAAATGCGTCTCCAGCCGGCGGTTCTTGGACAGCAGGTCGTTGAGGTCGCGGTACAGGAAGCGGTGCTTCCAGATCAGCTCGAACAGCATGTGGAAGAACAGCCAGGCGTCCTCGACGTTGCGGACGTTGCTGGACGCGCCGAGCAGGTCTTCGAGTTCGCGCTCGTAGCGGCCGAACAGCGCGTTGATGAGCTCGTCCTTGGCCGGGTAGTGGTAGTACAGATTGCCCGGGCTGATGTTCAGTTCGGCCGAGATCAGCGTCGTCGACACATTGGGTTCACCAAAGCGGTTGAACAGATCGAGCGTGACTTCGAGTATGCGTTCCGCGGTGCGGCGAGGCTTCTTGGTGGCCATGGAATATCTTTTTTAGAGGGCTCCTACAAACCATTCTGGCACCAAGAAGCCCGGGCTTCCTAGGGGTTTGGCTCCAAGCCAGCGCGAAATGGTGGTGCTCCCTACAATCGCGCCCCATGCAATCTTCCTCCTCAGCATCTGCGGGGGCCGAACCGGCCATCCGTTTCCATCAAGTCAGCAAGACCTATCGCGGGGGGCAGGTCAAGGCCCTGGACCAGGTGACCTTCGACATTGCGCAAGGCGAGTTCTTTGGCCTGCTGGGGCCCAATGGCGCCGGCAAGACCAGCCTGATCAGCATCCTGGCCGGCCTGTCGCAGGCCAGCGCCGGACAGGTGTCAGTGCATGGCCACGATGTCGTGAACGACTACGCGGCGGCGCGGCGCAGCCTGGGCATCGTGCCGCAGGAGCTGGTGTTCGACCCCTTCTTCAGCGTGCGCGAGGCGCTGGAGATCCAGAGCGGCTACTTTGGCGTGCGCAACAACGGCGCCTGGATCACCGAGCTGCTGGAGAACCTCGGCCTGGCCGACAAGGCCAATGCCAACATGCGTCAGCTCTCGGGCGGCATGAAGCGGCGCGTGCTGGTGGCGCAGGCCCTGGTGCACCGGCCGCCGGTGATCGTGCTGGACGAACCCACGGCCGGCGTCGACGTGGAGCTGCGCCAGACCCTGTGGCAGTTCATCGCGCGCCTGAACCGCGAAGGCCACACGGTGCTGCTGACCACGCATTACCTGGAGGAGGCCGAGGCGCTGTGCCAGCGCATCGCGATGCTCAAGCTGGGCCGCGTGGTGGCACTGGACCGGACCTCCAACCTGCTGGCCGGGCGCGCCTCCACGATGCTGCGCTTCAAGACCGACTCGGCGCTGCCGGTCGAACTGGCCGAGCAGTCGCGCGTGACCGGCCGCATCGTGCAGATCAAGGCGCACGACGCCAGCGAGGTCGAGACCGTGCTGGCCAAGCTGCGTGCGGCGCATTGCCAGGTGGAAGACCTGGAGATCGGCCGCGCCGACCTCGAAGATGTGTTTCTGGAAATCATGAATGGGGACGAGCAATGAGCGGCGCGGGCACACTGTTTTACAAGGAAATACTGCGCTTCTGGAAGGTCAGCTTCCAGACCGTTGCCGCACCGGTGCTGACCTCGGTGCTGTACCTGCTGATCTTTGGCCATGTGCTGGAGAACCACGTCAAGGTTTTCGGCTCGGTCGGCTACACCAGCTTCCTGATTCCCGGCCTGGTGATGATGAGCGTGCTGCAGAACGCCTTTGCCAACAGCTCGTCTTCGCTGATCCAGAGCAAGATCACCGGCAACCTGGTGTTCCTGCTGGTGACGCCGCTGTCGCATTGGGCCTGGTTCCTGGCCTATGTGGGGGCGGCCGTGGTGCGCGGCCTGGCCGTGGGCCTGGGCGTGTTCATCGTCACCGTGTGGTTTGCGCCGCCGGACATGGCGGCGCCCCTCTGGATTGTTTTGTTCGGCCTGCTCGGTGCCGGCATGCTGGGCGCCTTGGGCTTGATCGCCGGGCTGTGGGCTGAGAAGTTCGACCAGATGGCGGCGTTCCAGAACTTCATCATCATGCCCATGACCTTTCTGTCGGGCGTGTTCTATTCGGTCCATTCGCTGCCCGGTTTCTGGTTGGCCATCAGCCATCTGAACCCGTTCTTCTACATGATCGACGGCTTCCGCTACGGCTTCTTCGGCGTCAGCGACGTGTCGCCATGGCTGTCGCTGGCCGTGGTGGCGAGCAGCTTCGTCGGCGTCTCGGCGCTGGCGCTGGAATTGCTGCGGCGCGGCTACAAATTGCGCAGCTGAGTAAAATCCCTGACATCATGGCCGATCCCACTCCCAACGAAGTCCAGCAATACATCGCCAACGGGCTTGCATGCGAAACGCTGCAGGTCGAAGGCGACGGGCGACATTTCTTTGCCACCATCGTTTCGAAGGAATTCGAAGGACTCAACCGCGTACGCCGCCATCAGCGCGTGTACCAGGCCTTGGGCGACCGCATGCGCGAGCAGATCCACGCGCTGTCGATGAAGACGCTCACGCCCGCCGAGTTCGCGGCTGCCGCCGCGACGCCTGCGCACTGACACGCCCTGTTCCTGAGGACCCTCGATGATCACCCTGGCACTTTCCAAGGGCCGCATCTTTGAAGAAACCCTGCCGCTGCTCCAGGCCGCAGGCATCGAAGTGCTGGAGAACCCGGAAACCTCGCGCAAGCTGATTCTTCCGACCAACCGCGCCGACGTGCGCGTGGTGCTGGTGCGTGCCACCGACGTGCCGACCTACGTGCAGTATGGCGGCGCCGACCTGGGTGTGGCCGGGCGCGACGTGCTGATCGAGCACGGCGGTGCCGGCATGTACCAGCCGCTGGACCTGAACATCGCGCGCTGCCGCATGAGCGTGGCCACGCGCGATGATTTCGACTACGCCGCCGCCGTCAGGCAGGGCTCGCGCATCCGCGTCGCCACCAAGTACACCGAGATCGCCCGCCAGCACTTTGCCGACAAGGGCGTGCACGTCGACCTGATCAAGCTCTACGGCTCGATGGAGCTGGCGCCGCTGACGGGCCTGGCCGACGCCATCGTCGACCTGGT
>JAFALA010000049.1 GCA_019234815.1 Burkholderiaceae bacterium
GAACGGCATCAGCGTATTGCCGCCGTACACGCTTGAACTCGACGCATAGACGAGATGCTGCACGCCCGCGTGGCGGCAGCCCTCGAGGATGTTCATGAAGCCGACGATATTGCTGTCGACGTAGGCATGCGGGTTCTGCAGCGAATAGCGCACGCCGGCCTGGGCCGCCAGATGGACAACGCGGTCGAATCGCTCGGCCGCGAACAGCGCCGGCATGCCGGCGCGGTCGGCCACGTCCATCTCGACGAAGCGAAAGCCCGCCAGCGGCGTCAACCGCGCCAGGCGGTCGCGCTTGAGCTGCGGGTCGTAATAGTCGTTGAGGTTGTCCAGGCCGACGACCTCGTCGCCACGCGCCAACAGAATCTGGCTGACATGCATGCCGATGAAGCCAGCGGCGCCAGTCACGAGAACTTTCAAGCGTTTCCCCTTCGATGGAGCGCGTATTCTGCCGCGACTCGTTGACAACTCGCGCAGACCCGCCGCGGCCGCGTCATCGCGGATCCCTAGAATCGCCGCACAACGGACCTGAGCCCACCATGACCCGTCCCCGCATTCACCTCGTCGCCGGCGCACGCCCCAACTTCATGAAGATCGCGCCCATCGTGCGCGCGCTGCAGGCGGACGGCCGCCTGGACTGGAAGATCGTCCACACCGGCCAGCACTACGACCGTGACATGAATGACGTGTTCTTCGAGGAGCTCGGCATTCCGGCCCCCGACGTGCGCCTGGGCTGTGGCGGCGGCACGCACGCCGAACAGACCGGCCGCATCATGCAAGCCTACGAGCAGCTTTGCGCGGCCGAGAAACCCGCCGCCTGCCTCGTGGTCGGCGACGTCAACTCCACCCTGGCCTGTTCCATCGTCGCCAAGAAGGCCGGCATCCCGGTCGCGCACGTCGAGGCCGGGCTGCGCAGCGGCGACATGAGCATGCCGGAGGAAATCAACCGCCTCGTGACCGACGCCATTTCGGACTGGTTCTTCGTCACCGAGCCCAGCGGCATGCAGCACCTGCTGCACGAGGGCAAGCCGGCCGAGATCGTCTTCGACGTCGGCCACGTCATGGTCGACAACGTGCTCTACCAGGCCGACAAGCTCGCCCACATCGACACCAGCGGCTTCGAGACCGACGCCCCCAAGCGCGCGGCGCTCGCCAAGGCCGGCCGCTATGTCGTCGTCACGCTGCACCGCCCGAGCAACGTCGACAGCGTCGAATCACTGAGCCGCGTCGCCGAAGTGCTGCGTGCCGTGGGTGCCGAATCGCCCATCGTCTTCCCGGTCCATCCGCGCACGCGCGGCAACCTCGAGAAGCACGGCATCGACCTCGGTCCCAACGTCACGCTGATGGGCCCGCAGGCCTATATGTCCTTCCTGCACCTCTGGAAGGACGCAGCCCTCGTGCTGACCGACAGCGGCGGCCTGCAGGAAGAGACCACGGCGCTCGGCGTGCCCTGCGTGACGATGCGCGAGAACACCGAGCGCCCGGTCACCGTCGACGAGGGCAGCAACGTTCTGGCGGGCACCGAGCCGGCCAAGGTCATCGCCGCATCGCTCGATGTGCTGCGCGGCGGGGGCAAGCGCGGTCGCCGGCCGGCGCTGTGGGATGGCAAGGCGGCTGAGCGCATCGTCGCGATCCTGGCCGAGCGTCTGCATGCCTGAACTGTTGCGGCGGCAACGCCTGTTTGGCGTACGCATCGATGTCGGCGATATGACCGCCGCGGTCGCGCAGGTGATCGGCCGTGCCCGACTACGCGCTGGCGGCCTCGTCTGCGTCGCCAACGTCGACATGCTCACTCGCGCTACCCAAACGCCGCGGCTGCACGCGGTGATGGAAGACGCCACCGCCGTCGTCACCGACGGCGTGCCGCTGGTCTGGGCGCTGCGCCGCCTGCGGCGGGAGCCTGCATCGCGCGTCTATGGTCCGGGCCTCGTTCTCGAACTCTGCGAACGCGCCGAAGCGGAAGGCCTGTCGGCCTACTTCTACGGCGGCATGCCTGAAGAGGTTTCGCTGCTTGAGGCCGCGCTGCGCCAGCGCTTCCCGCGCCTGCGCATTGCCGGTATCGAGTCGCCGCCCATGCTTGCAGCCGAGCCGCCGGCCGACCCGACCACGATCGAGCGCATCAACGCCAGTGGCGCGCACCTGCTCTTTGTCGGCCTGGGCTGCCCAAAGCAGGAGTTCTGGATGGCTGCGCAACAGCCGCAGCTCCAGCCCATCGCACTGGGCGTCGGCCTCGCATTTGCGCTGATC
This sequence comes from Burkholderiaceae bacterium, assembly GCA_019234815.1. GTDB lineage: Bacteria > Pseudomonadota > Gammaproteobacteria > Burkholderiales > Burkholderiaceae_C > JAFALA01. Next base: position 2,245 of record JAFALA010000049.1, read on the forward strand.
GCCGGCACCAAGTCGCAGGCACCCGTGTGGATGCGCAATGCCGGGCTCGAGTGGTTTTACCGGCTGTGCCAGGAGCCGGGGAGGCTGTGGAAGAGGTATCTGGTGGGGAATTCGCGGTTCATCGGCTACTGCCTTCGGGAGTGGCTCCTGCCGCATCGCTGAATGCACGACACCATGAAAACTTTTTCCCCTTCGGGTCGAGCACAGTCCTGGCTCGTGGCGGCCCTGTTCCTGCCGACGTGCTTGCCCGCCTGCAGCGACAGCAGTCCGAGCGACAAGGCGCTCGCGGCCGCCTTCATCGTGTCGGCGCAGTCCGTGCCGAGGTCGGCCTTGTGGGACGATCCCGAGCGCCTGCCCGCCGTGCCGCTGCCCAGCGGTGACGGGAAGGCCACCACGGCGTCGAGCGTCGTCGACATTTTGGCCAAGGTGCCCTCGGCGATCTATTACGGCCCGCGCGTGGCTCGCGAGGATTGGGAAGCACTCGGCAAACGCTATCGCAGCGACCCGTCCGTCCTGCGCTGGGTACGCAACGAACAGGCGCGCGTCGACGCCTGGATGGACAAGCATTTCGAAGGCCCGAACCGGGTCGGAGGCTGGCCGCTCGCCTATATCGATCCGCGGACCGGTGCGCCCATCACCTGGACACCGGACAGCCAGGAACCCCCTGATGAACCGGCAGGGATTGACGACACCAAGTCGGCCCTGCGCGCCTGGGTCGCGATCAGTCGTGACTACAACATCGTCCACTTGCTCACGGCAGCGCGCATCTACCGTGTGAGTGGCCAGCGTCGGTATGCGGACTGGGCCGCGCAACAGCTCGATTTCTATGCGTCGTACTACGCCAACGGCCCGCTGCGCACCCACGAAGGCCGCAGCACGCTCTACGCCCAAGGGCTGGACGAAGCAGTCGCCGTCTTCAAGTTGCTGGACGCCGCTCGATTGCTGCGCGATGCCGTCGACCCGGCTCGCTACGCCGTCTGGCGAGACAAGCTCTTCGAGCCCATGGCCGCCAACCTGAAGGTCACGAGCGCGCCGATGAGCAATATCCAGCTCTGGCATCAGATGGCTCGCGCCGCAATCGCCATGCGCTTCGGAGACACCGCACTGCTGGATGAGGCGCAGCGCGGGCCGCAAGGCATCGATGCCGTCATGGCCGCCGACCTCACCGCCGACAACTTCTGGATCGAAGGCACATTCGCTTACAACACTTACGTCATCCAGGGCCTTGCGACCTTGCTGGCGCAAGCTGGCATCGAAGGCTACGCCGACCGCTTTGCCGCGCTGCGCGACGAGGCGCTGCGGATGCTGCTGGTCACTTTCGACTATCGCTTCGACGACAACACCCTGCCCAACCCGAACGACAGCCGCGGGGTTCAGGAGGTCATCGCGCCGTATGCCCACTGGCTGCTCTACCGCACGGCGCCCACCTACTGGGGCCTGGCGCGCGCGAACACCACCATGACCTGGGAGTCGCTGCTCGATCCGCCCGCCACGGTGCCGACCGAGCCACCGATGATCCCGGCCGCTCGGACCCGCAACTTCCCGAGCGTGCGACAGGCCGTGTTGCGTGCCGGCGACTGGCAGGCCTATGTTCACTATGGTGCGTCGATCGCCAACCACGTTCAGCAGGAGCTGACAACCTTCGAGCTGCATGACGGCAAGACCGTGATCGCCCGAGACCCCGGCACGGTCGACTACGGCTCGCCTTATCACACCGAGTATTTCCAGCGCGGGACTGCGAACAACGTGCCGCTGATCGACGGAGAAGGCCAGACCGGCTGGGCACCAGGACAAATCGACCAGTTCGACGCCACGCAGGATCGCCTGGCGGTAACGCATGCGCACTACCAGCCCGACGCCCGCGTCACGCGCGCGTACCGGCTCACCACGCAGGGCTTCGTCGAGCGCAGCGCCATCACGATTCCCAGTGGCCAGTCGCGCCGCCTCGGCGTGGTCTTCAACACAGGCTGCGACGTCAAGCTGGGACGCGGTACCTCGCCTGCCGTGCTGGAAGCTCCGCCTGCAGTGCCTGCCATGCAAAAGTACTGGACTTCGCTGAACATGGCCGCCGGCGTAACGGAATGGGAAGCGACGCTGGATTGCAGCGGCCATCGCTATCTCATGACGGTGCGTGGCCCGGCCGGCATGCACATCTACACCGCCACGGCACCCGACACCCCCCTGCCAGCGAAGCGGCAAGCCATTTACTACGAGGTGCGCGACAAGAGCGCCACCTTCGAAGCCGAGTTCAAGCGTGCCCCTTGAGCACAGCGGGTTCGAAACGTCACACCGGTCACCTATGCTCCGGGCTGAAACGGAGCACGACATGCGGTTGAGGAACCTGAGTTGAGTAGGTCGAAGCGACTGGTCATCGTCCAGCCGGTGATGAAGGGATATCGGGTTCCGTTCTTCCACGCGCTGGACGAGCGGCTGACCGCCGCTGGCGTCGAGCTCGAAGTGGTTTACGGTCGGCCCTGGGCGACCGAAGTGCTGCGCGGCGACAACGTCGATCTTCCGCCCCCCCTCGGACGCCGCGTCGATAGCCGCATGCTCGGCGGCAAGCTGCTGTGGATTCCAGTGCCGCGCCCGCTGCTGCATGCAGACGGCATCGTCGTCGAGCACGCGAACAAGAACCTCATTAACTACCCCCTCGCGCTGGCCCAGTCGCTCGGCATTCGCCGCGTAGCGTACTGGGGCCACGGCCGCGATCGGCAGGGCGATGCCGCATCACGCGGTGAGCGCTTCAAACGCCGCTCCCTGCATTGGGCCGACTGGTGGTTTGCCTACACCGAAGGTGCCGCCGACTACGTGGGTGGCCAAGGGTTCGACTCGCGCCGCATCACCGCCGTGGGCAACGCCGTGGATACCCGCGAGCTGCGCGAGCAGGTAGGCGCCGTCACGTCCGACGAAAAGGCGCAACGCCTGCAGGCCCTGGGGCTGGATGCCGCGGCACCGCTGCTCGTCTACTGCGGCAGCCTGTATGCCAACAAGCGGCTCGACCTCATGCTGCCGGCGCTGCTGGCGGCTCGGGAGCGCCTGCCCTCGTTGCAGTTCGTCGCCATCGGCGGCGGCCCGCTAGCCGACGAGATGCGTGCCTTCGCGGCCGCCCATGCCTGGGCACGCTACGTCGGGCCGAAGTTCGGGCGCGACAAGGCTGCGCTGCTGGCGAGCAGCTGGGCTTGGCTCAATCCGGGCTTGGTCGGCCTGGGCATCCTCGACGCCTTCAGCGCCGGGCTGCCGCTGATCACGACGGACCTGCCCATCCACAGCCCGGAGATCGAGTACCTCGAACCGGGCCGCAACGGCCTGGTGGTCGAGCCAACGGTCACCGCGCTCGCCGCGGCGCTGGTCGCGCTGCTCGAGGATCCGCAGCGCTTGGCGCTGCTGCGCCAGGGTGCGCAGGCCTCTGCCGAGCGCCACTCCATCGACACCATGGCCGACAACTTTTCGCGAGGGGTGCTCCAGTGGCTGAAGTGATCGTCGCCACCATCATGCGGCCGGAAGGCGAGACAGGCGTGCAGACGCATTTCCGCGCATTCCTGCGCTGGCTGGCCGGCCAAGGGCACGCGGCCTCGCTGGCCACGCCCTACGACAGCCCGCTGTGGCTCGTCTATCCGGTCTTCGGCTTGCGCGTCATCCTGCATCGGCTGCACGGCGGACTCAGCGTCTGGTGGTATCGCCATTGGCACGCCGTGTTTCTCGAATGGGCCTTGCGCCGCCGCTTGCGTGATGGCCGCGTCTGTGTCGTCTACGCCCAGTGCCCGCTTTCCGCCGCCGCGGCATTGCGCGCGCGCGCCAGCGCGGCGCAGAAGGTCGTGATGGTCGTCCATTTCAACGTCTCGCAGGCCGACGAATGGGCACAGAAAGGCCTGATCGCCATGGAGGGCCGCCAGGCCTGCGCGATGCGCGCGTTCGAGGCCCGCACCCTGGCCGCCGTCGATGGCCTGGTCTTCGTCTCGGCCTTCATGCAGCGCACGCTGGCCGAGCGCCTGCCGGGCATTGCCGGCGTGCCGGCGGCCGTGATCCCGAATTTCGTGGCCGACCCGGGAACACCGCCCGAGTCCCGTACCGTCGAGGCTGACCTGGTCACGATCGGCACTCTGGAGCCGCGCAAGAACCAGCGCTACGCCCTGGACATTGTTGCGGCGGCGGCGCAGCGAGGTCATCGGCTCCATCTGACCGTGGTGGGCGACGGCCCGGATCGCGCGGCCTTGGAGGCGCACGCCGCCGAGCTCGGCATCGCCGGCCAGGTTCGTTTCCTAGGCTTTCGCAAGGATGCCGCGACCTTGATTGCGGCGCATCGCGCCTGCCTGCATGTGGCCCGCATGGAGAGCTTCGGCCTCGTGCTCATCGAAGCCCAGTCGCGTGGCGTACCGACCTTCGCAGGCGCGGTGGGTGGCATTCCTGAAGTCATGGTCGACGACCAGACCGGCGCCTTCCTTCCGCTCGATGCAGCCGACGATGCCGCCGCCGTACTGATGGAGTGGCTGGGGAATCCGGCGCGCCTGGCCGAAAGCGGGCGGCAAGCCCGAGCGCGCTTCCTCGAATGCTTCGAAAGCCAGGCGGTGGCCCAGCGGCTGCATGCATTCCTGTTGGCGCCGCGCCCGCTATGAAGACATCCGAACAAGCCCCCGTGCGCGTCCTGCTGGCGCACAACGCCTACCAACAGCGCGGCGGCGAAGACATGGTGGTCGAGGCCGAGGCGGCGCTGTTGCGTCAGCACGGCCACGCCGTCGAACTGCTGACCCGCCATAACGACGAGCTGGCCGGCATGGGTCGCGGCGCGGCTGCGCTGGACACCCTGTGGTCGCGCCGCACGGCGCGCGAGTTGCGCGAGCGCATCGAGGCCTTCCGGCCCGACGTGGTCCATGTGCACAACACCTTTCCCTTGATCTCGCCGAGCATCTACTGGGCCGCCGCCGCCGCCGGGGTGCCGGTGGTGCAAACGCTCCACAACTTCCGGCTGGCGTGTCCGCAGGCGATGTTCCTGCGCGATGGCAAGGTCTGCGAGGACTGCATGGCCCGCGCACCGTTACCCGCGATCCGGCATGGTTGCTATCGCGGCTCGCGTGCACAGACTGGCGTGCTGGCCGGCATGCTCGTGCTGCACCGCGCGCTGGGCACGTGGCAGCACAAGGTGACACGCTATATCGCGCTCAACAGCTTCTGTCGCGACAAGTTCATTGAAGCCGGTCTGCCCGCCGAGCGCATCGTCATCAAGCCCAATTTCGTCGAAGCCCCGGCGCCGGGGGCAGACGCACCGCGCGACGGATTCCTCTTCGTCGGACGACTCTCGCACGAGAAAGGCGTGTCGACACTCGCCGAGGCTTGGCGCCACGGCGGCGTCAACGTTCGTCTTGCCGTCGCGGGAAGCGGCCCGTCGGCCGACTTGCTGAAGAATCTGCCCGGTGTGGACATGCTCGGCGCGTTGCCGCTCGCGCAGGTGCAGCAGCGCATGGCTTCGGCCGCGGCGCTGGTGCTACCCAGCATCTGGTACGAGAACTTCCCCCGAACGCTGGTGGAGGCGCTGGGCGCTGGCCTGCCGGTGATTGCCAGTCGAATCGGCGCGCTCGCCAGCCTCGTCAGCGAAGGCCGGACCGGGCTGCTCTTCGAACCTGGCAACGCTGCCGATCTGGCCGACAAGCTAGCCTGGGCTGCGGCGCATCCGCGAGAAATGGCCAGCATGGGCCGACACGCGCGCGCCGACTACGAAGCCCAATTCACGCCAGAGCGCAATCTGGCGCAGCTGCTCGATATCTACGCCGAGGCTAGACGTTCGTGATGCCCGCCTGATCGAGCCACACGGCCGCCATCAGGAAACGCCAGACCGCACTGGCCATGCCACCCGTTACCGGCTCCTGCAGGCGGCGCGCGACCTCGTCGCCGTTCCAGAGCGTGCGCTGGCGGAACGCCGGGGAATCGACCACGCTACGGATGTAGGCCTGCATGGCCGGGCGCCTGAGCCATTCGGACCACGGCACGCCGAAACCGATCTTGGTGCTGGAGCGGATGATGGAGTGCGGCACCCTGGCATCGAAGGCGTCGCGCAAGACCTTCTTGGTGACACCGCGCGAGAACTTGGCCTCATCCGGCAGCGTGAAGGCGAACTCCATGAGGCGATAGTCCACGAACGGCGAGCGGATCTCGATGCCGTGGTTCATCGAAGACAGATCCTCGTAATGGAGGATCTGGTTGAAGCCGTAGTCCTCCAACTGCGAGCGAAGGTGTCGATCGAGGTTATCGCCGTGCCACGACATCGTCAGGTTGGGAAGGTAGGCGTCATGCTCACGATGGAATTCAGGCGCGAGCAAGGGCAAGGCACGCTCGACGTAGCGCGAGCGGACATGCGACGCGGCGCGACGGCCGGCCATCGCCTTGGCCATCTGCAGCGTCAGGCTGACCGCGCTGAAGCCCATGTGCGAGCGCATGGCCTTCGCTTCGCGCAGGGCCTCCAGCGGATTGCGCTGGAAAAGGTCCAGGAGCCGATAGCCGGTGATGTAGGAGCCGTAGCCTGCGAGCGCCTCGTCTGCGCCCTGGCCGTTGACCACGACCTTGGTGCCCTGCATGCGGATCGCGCGCATGAGCCGCCAATGCGCGAACGACGGCGGCCCCGCCTTGGGCTCCTGCATGGCCCTCACGTAAGCCGCGTGCTCCACTGCCAGGTCTTCGCCGCTCGGGGTCAATTCGACCGAGTGAATGTTCGGGCATCGAGTCATCAATGCGCGCACGGCGGCCGACTCGTCCACCGGCTCGCCGGGGAAGGTCGCGGTATAGGCTCGCACGGCATGGGCGCCCGCGCCGGCTTTGCCGACCTCGTCGTCGACGACGGTGCAGATCACCGACGAGTCGACGCCGCCGCTTTGCAGCAGTGCGACGGGCACGTCGCTGCGCAAGCGCAGGCGCACGGCGTCGCGCAGCAGCTCCGCGTAGGCTTCGGCGCGCTCCGACGCTGGCACGGCCCGTCGCTCGCCCGACTGCGGCAGGGACCAGTAACGGCGCATGGTGATGCGTCCGTCCTCCCAGACGAGGTTGTGGCCAGGCTTGAGCTCGAAGACGTTCTTGTAGAAGCCCTCGCCGTTGTTCGTCCGGTACCCGTAGGCGAGGTAGTCGTGGAGCTTGGCAGCATTAGCCTCGTGCAGCGGCAAGACCGCGCGCAGGCCTGCGACCTCGCTACTGAAGTGAAAGGCGTCATCGCTCTGGTGATAGACGAAGGGCTTGACCCCCAGGCGATCGCGCGAGGCGAAGAGGCGCTGCCTGCGCGCGTCCCAGATCGCAAAAGCCCACATCCCGTTGAAGCGCTGAACGCAGTCTTCACCCCATTGACGATAGGCATGCAGCAGGACTTCGGTGTCGGAATGCCCGACGAACACGTGGCCCAAGCTGCGCAACTCCTCGGCGATCTCGAGGTAGTTGTAGATCTCGCCATTGAAAACCAGCGTCAGGCCCGCATCGGCCAGCGTCATCGGCTGGGCGCCGGCTTCGCTGAGATCGATGATGGCCAGTCGCACATGGCCGAGGCCCAGGCGCTCGGTCGAGAAGACACCGGTTCCATCGGGCCCGCGGTGGGCGATGGCGGCGTTCATTGCGGCGATCTTCTGGTTGAGGCTTTCGCGAGCTTGCGGGTGACGCGGCACCACGCCATTGATTCCACACATAGGGTCCCGGTCTAGCAGTCAGGCGCGCTGTTCCACGATGCCACTGCGGTAAATGCTGAATTGGTTCGATGATGCATTGGCATTACGAACTGGCAATGTTTCAGTAGCCCTCTTTCGAGGGGGCAAACCAGCTTTTTGTAAGCAGCGCGAAGGCCACCACACGCCACTCATCGCGAATCCTTCCGCTGCATGGCGTCGCCGTAAAGCCCGGTGCGGCGAATGGCCCACGGCGTCATCTTGCCGAAGCCGGCGGCGGCATGCTGCTCGTAGCGCATGGTCGCCGGTCGGCCTACGGCACGGCCATACAGCGCCAGTACGCCGTAGCCCAGCAGGCCCAGCATGCCGCGCAGCCAAAGTGCCGGGAAGGCAAGCAATCCGCGCCGACGAAGAACGATGCGGACGTAATTGCGACCGCCGTTCACGCCACGTGCGAGCACCCACTGGCGAGTCAACCGAACGGGAGAGATCCCTTCTGTCGCGATCGCTTCGTCGCACCACACCATCCGCGCGCCCGCCGCTTCGCAGCGGCTAAAGAACTCCGTGTCCTCCGAACCCGAGGCCCCGAAGCCGACATCGAAGCCGCCGACGCGCCGGGCAAGATCCGTGGACAGGAGCGCGTTGCCGCAGGCGCAGTCCCACCAGCCAAGCCGGGTACCTGTTGGCAGTCGCCGGCGCGTGAACACGCCGCTGGCAGTGACCCAGGGAGGCGCCTCAGCCGTGAACGCAGCCAGCACCGGGCCGATCACGACATTGGCATCGTCGCGTCGCGCGCACGCCAGCAACTGCTCGAGCCAGTCGGGCTCGATCCATTCGTCGTCATCGACGAACGCGATCCATTGGCCGCCCGCTTCGCTCAGGCAGCGATTGCGCGCCTGGCTGACACCAGGACGCGGTTCAACGCAGTAGCGCACCGGCCAGGCGAACTGAGGAATGAAGCGCTCGGCCGTGGGCCGCGCGCCGGCTTGGGCGTCGTTGTCGATAATCACGAATTCCAGCGAGGCCCCATCCGGCACCTGGAGCCGCAATAGGCTTTCGAGCAGGTACCCAAGCGCCGAAGGTCGTTTGCAGGTACAGATGCAGACGCTGACAAGCATTTCAGATACGCCCATGCCCAGGCTGCGCGCGCCGGCGGATCAGCCCGGCCGTGGTCGGCACGTCGGCGAGCTTTGGCGCTGGAGCCGATTGCAGCTCCCCGGCCTCATTGATAACCAGCATGAACAGCAGGAGTTGAATCACGACGTCGCCACCCACCAGATTGCCGATGCCCAGTGGAGTCTCCGACAGGCTGCGCACGGCAAACACTAGGAAGAATCCTAGCGAGACGCCTCGCGTGCGATCAGCGGCCCGGACCGCCGCACCGCCGAGCATCGCGAAATACACGACCATCGGCACAGCCGACGCGAGCCCGCCAATTGCCAGGGACTCCAGCAACTGGTTGTGCGCCTGGGTCGCCGTCGGCACTCCCATCTGCATGCGATGCAAGGGCGCCCAGGCTTCCGGCCCGTAGCCGAACATCGGCGAATCGAGCCACATTCTGATCGCCTCGGCCCAGATCCGCGTCCGGCCCGTCAGCGAGGTCAGCCCCGCGCCGGCGTCGCTGTCCAGGAATCGATCAATCAACTTGGTGGCGTCAACAAACTGGAAGCCAATCGCCACGGCCGAGACTCCCAGGAGCATCAGCACGACCGTCTCAACTCGCAAGCGTCCGCGCCCGTCGCGGCCGTGCCGATACAGCCCGATGGCCCCACCGGCCAATAGCGCAGCAAACCAGCTGGTCTTCGACTGCGTCAACATCAGCGCCGTAAGCGCCAGCAACCATGCCAGGGCGCCCATCCACCTGCGCTGCATCGGCTGCAGCGCGAGAAGAAGTATCAGATATAGCGCCAGCCCGCCCATGTGATTAGCGTGCGAAGCCAGCCCCCACAGGCGCGATTGCAGGCCAGGAATCCAACCCGTTAGGTAGTGGCTCTCAACAGCAAGCTGTGGCCGCACTACCGCAACACCGAGGCTACCGACGATGATGAGCACCAGCGTCCACTTGGCCGCCGCGATCACTCCGTCCAGGCGTTCGCCGCGAGAAAGATAGGCTGCAATGAACATCGGGGCGGCCACGAGCCCGTCGTGTTCGAAGGCCGGATGGTCGCTCAGCACCATGGGCAGAATCAGGCTGCATACGCAGAAGGTCAGGAAGGCAATGAAAAGCCGCCGGTTGGCGTGCTGCTCTGCCGAGTAGGTCCACAGCGGCCGCCGATCCCTGTTGGCGAACAACGCTTGCGCAATCTTGCCCAGAGCGATGGCCAGCAATATCGCATTGCCAATCCGGTTGATCCAGGACGAACTGGGATCGCCCAGCGCATTTTCACCGCCGGAGAACGCGTCGAACTCAAGGCTGCGCTTGGACAGTGCGACCGCGATGGCACCGGCGCCCAGGGCAATGGCAGGAACCCATGGCATCAGATGGCGCCCAAAGCGTGATGCCAGGTCGATGAAGGCCGCCTGCATCACCACCAGCGTCAAGCTGAATACCAAGGCTATGCCACCGAAGTACAGAATTCCAAACAGTTGAGCTTCACTCATATCGTCGACCTCCCGCTCCCTGCATCCAAGCAAGGCGAAGTGCCAAAGGCCTAGGGAAACGGCTCAGTACGCCGGACACGAGCCCGCTGACCTCATTGACCACCAGTCCTGGTGCGAGCCGCAGGCACGCATAGAAGGCCAGCACCGCAGCCGCCACCGCGAGAATGACGCAAGCGCCCGGCTTGCCGCCAATCGTGCGCAACGCGTAGTCCGCGGCGCCGGCCGCACCCGCGGCGAGCACGCTGACCAGCACGCCACCTCGCGCCGCATGCCAAGTCGTTCGCCAGCGCACTGGCGCTACCTTGGTCACCGCATGCATGACCACCGCGAAGCGCGCGATGAACAGGCCGAAGACCCCCCAGCCTACGGCCTCGACACGCCCGTGTTTGGCCAGCAGCCAGCACACCACCGTCCATCCGAGCGCCACCGGCCATTGCTTGGCGAATTCGTCCTGTGGCCGCCCTTGGGCCCATAGCATCGGCGTGCTCAGGCCGAAGCCGATGAAGAAGGGCATGGCGAGCGCCAGCGGGCGCAGTACGGCCGCAGCCTCCTGCCAGGCCGGCCCGTAGACCGCGAGGACAAAATCGTCGGCCAGGACCGCGGCCGACACAAAGACCGGCAGAAGATACAGGCTAACCGTGGCGATTAGCGTGACGAAGCCGCGCGCCAGCTTGTGTGCGGTGTCATCGTCAGCGCCCTCTGCGACTCGCGCCGAGGCCGAGAAGAACACAGGCTGCACGATGCTCAGGATCGACGCGCTGGGCCCGTAGATCATGTTGTACATGGTCGAGTAGAGGCCGATGTCACGAATGGAAAGCACGCGCCCCACGATGATCCTGTCGACGTTGCCGACAAACCAGTTAAGCACGTTGGTGCGCAGCACAGTCAGCCCGTAGGCCGCCTGGCTGCGCCCGTCTGCATACCAGTACAAGGGACGCACCGGATGCCTGACACCGCGATAGAACAGGATGCACATCACGAAAGCCTGCGCGATCCATGCAGCGACCAGTGACCACACTCCACAGCCCGACAAGGCCATGGGAATTCCAACGCCGAAGAAACCGATCGCGTAGCTCACGAGCAGGCCTATCTGCTGCGTCCTGAAATCCAGCTTGCGCTTCAGTAGGTTCATCGACGTGCCAGTGGCGGCGGTGGCTAGGCAGATCAGCGACATGACGGCCACGACGGCCCGGGCGCGCGGCTCGTTGAAGAATTGTGCGATCGGCCCCGAAAGGGCAACGATGCCGATGGACACCAGCGCGCCAACAAGAAGCTGCCACGTAAAGGCAAAGCGAATGTCTTCGTCGGTCACCTCTCGCTTCTGGATCAAGCCATAGGCAAGACCAAAGTCAGCGAAGAACATGCAGAAGCTCACAACTACGGACCCAACGGCGAAGACCCCGTACTCCGCCGGGCCCAGCAGGCGCGCCAGCGTGATTTGTGAGGTCATTTGCAGCACGATGCGCAACACCGCGCCGCCGGCGCCCCAGAACACCGCAGAGATGGAACGCTCCCCCAGACTCATGATGTCAGTGGCTGCGGGCAAGGTAGTCCGCATAGGCCAGCCCGATGCCCTGTTCGAGCGTCGTGGATGCTCGCCAGCCGAGGGCGGCTATGCGTTCGACACTCATCAGCTTGCGCGGCGTGCCATCCGGCTTGCTCGCGTCGAAGACGATGCGCCCCTCGAAACCGACCACTTTCATGACCGTCTCGGCCAACTCGCTGATGCTCACATCGCTACCGCAGCCGATGTTCACCAGCGGACCGTCGTAACCCTGTTCCATCAGGTGCACGCAGGCGTCGGCGAGATCGTCGACGTAGAGAAACTCGCGCAGTGGCGTGCCCGTTCCCCAGACGACCAGCTCCGCGTCGCCACGTTGCTTGGCCTCATGGCATTTGCGGATCAGGGCCGGCAGCACATGGCTGTTGGTCAGGTCGTAGTTGTCGTTCGGGCCATAGAGATTGGTCGGCATGGCGCTCGTGTACTGGCGGCCATATTGGGCGTTATAGGCTTCGCAGAGCTTGATTCCAGCAATCTTGGCGATGGCGTAGGGCTCGTTGGTGGGCTCGAGCGGACCGGTCAGTAGGGCGTCTTCTGTGAGCGGCTGGGGCGCAAGCTTCGGGTAGATGCAGCTGGACCCCAAAAACATCAGGCGCTGCACGCCCGCAAGATGGGCTCCGTGGATCAGGTTGGCCTCGATCATGAGGTTCTGATAAAGGAAGTCGGCGCGATAGAGGTTGTTGGCTTGAATGCCGCCAACCTTGGCCGCCGCGATGAAGATGTAGTCAGGCTTCTCGGCTGCGAGGAAAGCGAGCACGGCGCGCTGATCAAGCAACTCCAGTTCGGCGTGGCTAGCCGTAAGGATGTCGCCATAGCCCTTCTTCTCCAACTGACGTTTGATCGCGGAACCGACCATGCCGCGATGGCCTGTAACGAATATCTTCATCGCGATCCCTTGCTCAGGCGGCAGACACGGGACCTACCGTGCGCGAGCCAAAGCGATGTCTTAACCCGAAGAATGGACGTTCCACAAAATAGTAGGAAACGCCCGTCAGCGTTACCGTTGCTGTCAGGGCAATTGCGTACCAACGCCATGAAAGATGCTGAAAACCCGCCCCATCGTGCTCGTGCGTGGCCATGGCAGCCAGCGTCGTCGCGAGCTGGTGCGTCAGATAGATGGAGTACGACCAAACGCCGATCATGCGCATCGGCCACGAGCACAGAATTTCAGTGATCGAGGCCAGGCTATCCGTAAAGCACACGGCTGCGACCAAGGGCATCAACGCGAGGCCCTGCAAGGTGTAGCGCCAGGTATCGCGGAAGAAATCGTCCCTGTATACAAAGCAGACCAGAAGCACCAGCAGGGCGAGACACAGCATTCCAGGCTGGGTCATGCGTGCGAGCCAACTACGGCCGGACTGCCCTGCCAAGATGCAGCTGAGCATTGCGCCATAGAGAATGGAGTCGATACGAGTATCCGTGCCCACGTACAGACGGTGGCTCGTCGCACCATTCGACGCCAGGTACAGGCGCCATGCCAGACAGGCCAATGCAAGTGAAGTCAGGGCGGGAAGCAGCCGGCGCGCATTGCACCTGAGCAGTACGAACACAAGCGGGAAGACGATGTAGTACTGCTCTTCCACCGCCAGCGACCACAAAATGCCGATGTGCACGTAGCTCTGAAACTGCTCAGGATAGCCAGAACCGAATCCGACCCAGTCCCCATAGTAGTTGGAAACATATAGCAGAACGGCAGCCACGTCGCGCCAAAGCACATGGCCTTCGAACGCAGCATAAACACCGTAACTGGCAGCCACCGCCACTAGCAGCGCTGGATATAGCCGCAGCATGCGCCGCGCGTAAAAGCGACCAACGCGAATCCGGCCCGTCAATGCCGTCTCGGCAAGCAATAGCCGGGTGATCAGCAGCCCGCTGATAAAAAAGAACAGGGTGACGCCGAACCCACCCGGCACCCATTTTGAAAAGCCGAAGTGCGCGACCAGAACAAACAGGATGGCACATGCCCTCAGCCCATCCAGCATCGGAATGTGGCTGAAATCGGCCGTCAGCGCCGCCCTCGAATCACGTGAGCTGACCGCCCGCACTCGCGCGCTGGAATGGTCCATCGCGCAGCGGTCGTCATTCATGATAGTCATAGGCCTGGAAGCCGGCGATCTTGACCAGGCTGTCCCGTCGCGCCGAGGTGTAATCCGCCTCGACCATCTCGGCCACCAGCTCTTTGAGCGTCGTCCTGGGCTCCCAGCCCAGCTTGGCCTTGGCCTTGCTCGGATCGCCCAAGAGCGTCTCCACTTCGGTGGGCCGGAAGTAGCGCGGGTCCACCTTGACGATCACGTCGCCGACCTTGCACTTGGCCTTGTCGCCGCTCACCGCCTTGACGATGCCGACCTCATCGACACCTTCACCCTGGAACGCGATCTCGATGCCCAGCTCTGCCGCCGCGAACTCCACGAACTGGCGCACGCTGTACTGCACGCCCGTGGCGATCACGAAGTCCTCCGGCCGATCCTGCTGCAGCATCAGCCACTGCATCTCGACATAGTCCTTGGCGTGGCCCCAGTCGCGCAGCGCGCTCATATTGCCCAGGTGCAGGCAGTCCTGCAGGCCCAGCGCGATGCGCGCGATGGCGCGGGTGATCTTGCGGGTCACGAAGGTCTCGCCGCGCAGCGGGCTCTCGTGGTTGAACAGGATGCCGTTGCACGCGTACATGCCATACGCCTCGCGGTAGTTCACCGTGATCCAGTAGGCGTACATCTTGGCCACGGCGTAGGGGCTGCGCGGGTAGAAGGGCGTGGTTTCCTTCTGCGGTATCTCCTGCACCAGGCCGTAGAGCTCGGAGGTCGATGCCTGATAAAAGCGCGTCTTCTTCTCCAAGCCCAGGATGCGGATGGCCTCCAGGATGCGCAGCGTGCCGATGCCGTCGGCGTTGGCGGTGTACTCGGGCGTCTCGAAGCTCACCGCCACGTGGCTCATGGCCGCGAGGTTGTAGATCTCGTCGGGCTGGACCTGCTGGATGATGCGGATCAGGTTCGTGCTGTCCGTCAGGTCGCCGTAGTGCAGCTTGAAGCGCTGGTTGTCGACATGCGGGTCCTGGTAGAGGTGGTCCACGCGGTCCGTGTTGAACAGGCTCGAGCGGCGCTTGATGCCGTGCACGGTATAGCCCTTGCTCAGCAGCAGTTCGGCGAGGTAGGCGCCGTCTTGACCGGTCACGCCGGTGATGAGGGCGACTTTGGGTTGAGACATAGGTTCAATGCAAGTTGTTAGGGGCTATTCGAAAAACGGTGCCGCCTCGTACGCGGCCCGAATACCCGCGCGAAGTGGTGTGCGGGCCCGCCATCCCAGTGCAGCGAGGCGACTCACGTCCAGCAGCTTGCGCGGCGTTCCGTCCGGCTTGCTACGGTCGTAGACGATCCGGCCGCGGAATCCGACAACGTCCATGACGATTTCCGCGAGCTCGCCGATCGTCACATCTGCGCCGGTTCCAACGTTCAGCAGCGGACCGTCGTAGTCGCGCTCCAACAAAAAGACGCAGCCGTCGGCGAGATCGTCCACATGGAGGAATTCGCGACGCGGTGCGCCCGATCCCCAGACGACCATTTCCTGGTCGCCGCGCGTGTGTGCTTCGTGCGCTTTCCGGAGCAAGGCGGGCAGCACGTGGCTGCTGGCCAGGTCGTAGTTGTCGTTCGGGCCGTACAAATTGGTCGGCATGACGCTAACGTACTTCCGACCATATTGCCGGTTGTAGCTCTCTGTCAGCTTGACGCCCGCGATCTTTGCGATCGCATAGGGCTCGTTCGTGGGCTCGAGCGAGCCCGTCAGCAAATACTCTTCTTTGATCGGCTGGTTGCAGTCGCGCGGATAGATACAGCTCGAGCCGAGAAACATCAACCGATCCACGTCGGCTAGATGGGCCCCGTGAATCAGATTCGCCTCGATCAGGAGATTTTGATAAAGGAAATCAGCGCGGAATGTGTTGTTGGCCTGGATGCCGCCGACCTTGGCGGCCGCAACGAATACGTAGTCCGGCTTTTCGTCACGGAAAAACGTATGAACGGCCGACTGGTCGAGCAAATCGAGTTCTGTACGGGTTCTCGTGACGATGTTCGAATAACCGCCAGCCTGCAGTCGGCGCACGATTGCACTGCCCACCATGCCTCGGTGACCCGTCACGAAAATCTTGCTGTCTGGGTTCATGGTACGGCTCTGTCTCTATCAACCTCGCTGCGAAGCGCTGCGATTTCGCTTTGAAGCTGCTCGAACTCGAGCTCCTTGCGGGCAAGGAATTCGCGTGCGAGCTTCAATTTGGCCTTTGCGCCGCTTGGTGTAAGTAGGTAGTGGTACGCCCATTTGTTGTCGGCGCGACGGAAGTTGTTGACCTTGACCCAGCCGCGATCAATGACTGCGCGGAGGCAGTAGTTGATCTTGCCCACGCTAACGCCAAGCCGCTGCGCAAGGGCGCGCTGGCTGGCATCAGGCTGCTGGCCAATCTGATGCAGCAATTCGTAGTCGATTTCCGATTCCTGGGCGTCATCCGACATGATCTGTTCAATCGTTGAACGGATTCAACTGTATCAGATGGCGGCACGCCTAGCGCACGTACTAAGTGATTTGGCGGCCCCAGGCGGCGCGCAGGCGAGCGACTTTCCCGGTGTTGACGGGGTGCTCGGCCGCTTGCCGCCAAAGCGCCCGGAAGATCAGCACGAAGGCAAGGGCTGCGCCGGACAGCAGCGCGGTTGCAATCGCCGTCATCGCTCGTTTTGGTGCACTTTTGTGCTCCGGCGGCGTGGCGACATCGATGACTTGGATCACCGTGTCATCATGGCTCTCGTCAAGCTTCGCCATCTCGAACTGCTTCGAGAACAGGTCGAACAATGTTTCCTGATATTTGAACGCACGATATCTGCCGATGTAGTCGGCGTCGCTTTGCGGGAGCGTTTGCTGCCCAGCCTTTTGCAGTTGCTCGCGCAGGCTGGCAAGCACACCAAGCTGTTGCTGAACCTCAGGCGAAGAGTCGGTGAGGGTGCGTCTCAGAGATTCGAGCTTGACTTCTCCATCGGTCAGCGCGGCCTGCAGTCGTGCGTAGGCATCGGCGGCAGACTTCGGTTCGGTCTTCAGGGCGCCAGCGTTGAAGCCGCTGTTCTGGAGTGCTGTCTGCGCTGCAGTCAGTTGCTTGCTGGTCCGTTCCAGTTCGGCTTGATAGAAGGCTCGGCGTTGTTGGGCTTCTGTCAATTGCAAGTGGCTAGTGAGTTCCCGAAGCCCTGCGACGTACTCATTTGCAATATTGGCGGCCAGGTCAGGGTCTTGCGAATCGGCCTCGATCGTGATCAGGCCATCTTTTTTTCCCAGCAAAATTCGTACGCTGCTGCCCAGCGCCTGGCGTGCCTCAAAGCGATATTTCGTCTTGTACAAATCCATCAGGTGGAAATTGTCGATCACGTGGTCGGCGACTGTCGCGCTTTGCAGCAGCGCGACATATTGGTCGCCCGGCGTCTTGATGCCCGCCGAAGCGCCCATCAGACCTGCAATCGAGCTGATGGATGCCAATGCCGATGCGGTCGCCCCTTGCTGCTGGGGTGGCAGGAAGGTCGTCTTGGCCGTGAATGTAGGTTTGACCAGATAGGTGGCGCCCAGTGCGAGCGCGCCAAGCGCCACCGGCGCGATCAGCAGCGGCCGCCGATACCGGACAAGGATAGTCAGCAGGTCGAAAAAGCCCAAGCCGGAACTGTCATGTTCCATTTCCGGCCCGGTTTGAGCAGCATCTTGCATAGACTTGTTCACCGCTCTCACTGCTTGATGGTTTTTAGTGCTGCTGCACCCAGGCCGAACTGATAGAGGATCGTCGTCCAATCCTTCGCGTCCTGCATGAACGTCGTTTTATTCAGTTCCTCCGGCACGAACACCGTGTCACCCGGCTGCGCAGCCACGCCCTCGAGGGTGCTCCCGTAACTCAGCCAACCGGCCGACCTCTGCCGCGCACTGACGACGCTGCCGTTAGCGTGGATCACAAAGGCGCTGCCCGGGTCCGCGCCGCGCGTCGGGCCGCCAGCGAGCTTGATGGCGTCGGCCACGCTGCTTTCGGCCGTGTAGAGAAAGCTGCCGCTATTGAAGACGCTGCCGAAAACGCCGACGGTC
This sequence comes from Burkholderiaceae bacterium, assembly GCA_019234815.1. Classification (GTDB taxonomy): domain Bacteria; phylum Pseudomonadota; class Gammaproteobacteria; order Burkholderiales; family Burkholderiaceae_C; genus JAFALA01. The sequence goes on from JAFALA010000049.1 coordinate 20,128, forward strand.
GTCGGGCGGGCTGGAACCAGGATGCGGTCGCCGCTCTCGAGAGGAAGATTCGGCAGCTCAGGACGAGTCGGGTCCATCTGGAGCACGATGCGGCCGGAGGGGTGGACCGATCGCAACTGAGCGATCAGGCGCGTCGTGTTCTGCGATTGGGCGGCCAACGCCGCAGCGTCGTCGGCCGAAGTGGCGCGCTGGGTCGCCGTGCTCCGGGTGAACTGCGTCTCGAGGTCGCGCAGCGCGCGCTCGTAGTTCTGCTGCTGCACTGCGCGGACGGACTCGCGCGAGAAGTCGGTGCCGTAGATGTAGGCGGCCGGCGTCAGCCCGCCGGCGGCTGCGATGGCGGCTGCCATCGTCGTCTGTGCCGGAAGGATGTACTCGCCAGGCCGGCGCACCTCGCCTTCGACGCGCACGCGCACGTTCTGCTTGTCCAGCGGCAGCACGGCGCTGACGGCGCTGAATGCGCGCAGCAGGTCGCCGTTCTCGGGCTTGTCGGCGCCCGCGGACGGCAGAGCGAGCTGCATCACGCGCTGGTCGTCGCGATCGCGGATGTGCTCGACGGTCAGGTGGCTGCGGTCGGCCACGGCGCTGAAGCCGCCGGCCATGGCGACGACGTCGTTGACGCTCTCGCCCGGCTTGAGTTCGAAGATGGCAGGCTTGTTGACGCTGCCGATCAGCGCGACCTGCGGGCCGATCGGGCCGATGAACACGACGT
>JAFALA010000087.1 GCA_019234815.1 Burkholderiaceae bacterium
ATGCCGACACTGAGATCCATATAAGAATGCGTTGATGCATTCCTTGCGCTGGCCGCTGGCCGCTTTGCTGAGCTGGGCCCTGGCCTGGGGCCTGTTCGCCTTGCTTGCCGTGGTCGGCGTGCCCGCCGGCCTGGCCTTGGCCGCCGGTGGATTCCTCGGCGCCGCCCTGGCGCTGCTGCACGCACAGCGCTGGCGCCGGCTCATCGTGGCGCTGGGCTTCCCGCTCTCCATCCTCATGCTCGGGCGCGTCGACGCTACCTGGGCCTGGCTCGTGCCGCTCGGGGTGCTGCTGCTGGTCTACCCGCTGCGCAGTTGGTCCGACGCGCCGCTGTACCCGACGCCGGAAGGTGCGCTCGAAGCCTTGCCGGGCGTTGTGCCCCTGGCGCCGGGTTCGGAAGTACTCGATGCCGGTTGCGGCGTCGGCCACGGGCTGGCCGAACTGGCTCGTGCCTACCCGGAAGCGCGGCTGCGTGGCATCGAGTGGAGCGGCTTGCTCGCGCGCATCGCCCGGCTGCTGCTGCGCCTTCGCGGCGTCGACGCGGCGGTGCTGCAGGGCGACATGTGGCTGCTCGACTGGAGCGGCTTCGCCCTTGTCTATATATTTCAGCGCCCCGAGTCCATGGCCCAGGCCTGGGCCAAGGCGCGCCTGGAGATGCTGCCGGGCACGCACCTGGCCAGCCTGGACTTCGAAATTCCTGGCGAAATGCCCGTCGCTCGCATCGAGTTGTCGGGACACCACGAGGTTTTGGTTTACAAACTCGGGGATTGGCGGGCCGATGCCGCGCAACAGGGCGCATAACTCGGCTACGTTGCGGGCACACTCGCCCGATGCCGCGAGGCGCTGACTCAAGAGGTCGGCCGCCGCGCCGATATGTCCGAGGTCCACCGCCAGTTTGGCCGGGCGGGCTCTAACGCCCAAGTCAAGAGAAAAATATGTTCGTCATCATCGGCTGGGTCATCGCACTGGCCTGCATCTTCGGCGTCTTCATTGCCCACGGCGGCAATATGGAGGTCATCGTCGAGGCCTTGCCCTTCGAAATGATCACCATCTTCGGCGCGGCCATCGGCGCCTTCCTGGCCAACAACCAGATGAAGGTCGTCAAGGCCACGGCCGCCGGCCTGGGACGCTGCTTTAAGGGCAGCAAGCAGAGCAAGGCGCGCTACATGGAACTGCTCGCGCTGATGTACGACATCCTGCAGAAGGCGCGCAAGGAAGGCCTGATGTCCATCGAAAAGGACGTCGACGACCCCGGCACCTCGGCGCTGTTTCAGAAATACCCGGGCGTGAGCTCGGACCACCACCTCGTCGACTTCATCACCGACTACCTGCGCATGATGGTCTCGGGCAACCTCAACGCCCACGAGATCGAGTCGCTGATGGACAGCGAGATCGACACCCACCACCAGGAAGAGCATGCGCCCGTGGCCGCGCTGCAGCGCCTGGCTGGCGCGCTGCCCGCCTTCGGTATCGTGGCCGCCGTGCTCGGCGTGGTGAACACCATGGGCTCGGTGGGCCAGCCGCCGCCGGTGCTGGGCGCCAAGATCGGTTCGGCCCTGGTCGGCACCTTCCTGGGCATTCTGCTGTCCTACGCCTTCGCCGAACCGCTGGCGGGCCTGCTCGAACAGAAGGTCGAGGACGGCAGCAAGGAATACCAGTGCATCAAGACGACCCTGCTGGCGAGCATGCAGGGCTATGCGCCGCAGGTGGCGATCGAGTTCGGCCGGAAGGTGCTGTTCTCGGGCGACCGGCCGAGCTTCTCGGAGCTCGAGGCGCACGTGAAGAAGAAGTGATGCAGTTGCGCGATTCCGGCGCTAACGCCATGATTGAGCGGAGTTTTCCAATCCGTCCGCCGGGCCGTTCCCAAGGACGGATCCGGTCGATGATCGAGCGGGTCGATCCCGCTCGCATCGACGTCCCCGCGGGGGACCGACCGCGTACCCGCGGGCGAGGGGCATAAGGTATGGCCGGCGACTCCAAGAAGCTTCAACCGATCATCATCAAGCGCATCAAGAAGGGCGGCCATGCCGCCCATGGTGGCGCCTGGAAGATCGCCTACGCCGACTTCGTCACGGCCATGATGGCCTTCTTCCTGCTGATGTGGCTGCTCGGCTCGACGACCGAGGGCGACAAGAAGGGCATTGCCGAATTCTTCGCCAGTCCGCTCAAGGTGGCCATGTTCGGCGGGTCGGGTTCTGGCGATGCCTCGCACGTGGTCAAGGGCGGCGGCCAGGACCTCACGCGCCAGACGGGCCAGGTCAAGGCCGGTGACGTGCAGTCGCCGCGCCGCACGATCAACCTGCGGGCGCTCAAGGAAGAGCAGCGCCGCGCCGAGCGGGTGCGCCTCCAGCAGATCAAGGACCAGATCCAGAAGATGATCGCGTCCAGCCCCAAGCTGGCGGCGCTGGGCGGGCAGATCCGGCTGGACATGACCAACGAAGGCCTGCGCATCCAGATCGTCGACCAGGACAAGCGGCCGATGTTCGACAGCGGCAGCGCCGTCGTGAAGCCCTATATGCGCGACCTGCTGCACGAACTGGCCGGCGTGCTGGGCGATCTGCCCAACCGCCTGACCATCGAAGGCCACACGGATTCGCAGGCGTTTCCGGGCGGGCAGCGCGGCTACAGCAACTGGGAGCTCTCGGCCGACCGGGCCAACGCCTCGCGGCGCGAGCTGGTCGCCGGCGGCCTGCCTGACGAGAGGGTGTTGCGCGTGACAGGCTTGGCAGCGTCGAAGTTGCTTCTACCCGACGATTCGACGAATCCGATGAATCGCCGCATTAGCATCATTGTCATGAACCGGGACGCGGAAGACGCGGTGTTGAAGAATTTGCCTGACACCGAGGATTCTTCCCAGGATTCTTCTCAGGAAGGGGGCGCCGACGCTGCGACAATGCCCAGCTCGTCCCCTGTGACCCAGTAACGATAGTTTTTTCTCCCGCGAGGCTGCCATGAGCGCTGACATGAAATTCCTGGTTGTTGACGATTTCTCCACCATGCGCCGCATCGTGCGTGGCCTGCTCAAGGAGATCGGCTACAACAACTGCGAGGAAGCCGAAGACGGTGCCGACGCGCTGAACATGCTTCGCAACGGCAAGTTCGACTTCGTCGTCAGCGACATCAACATGCCGAACATGACCGGCTTCGAGCTGCTCAAGGCCATCAAGGAAGACGCCAACCTCAAGCACCTGCCGGTGCTGATGGTCACGGCCGAAGCGCGCAAGGAAGACATCGTCCTGGCGGCGCAAAGCGGTGCGGCTGGCTACATCGTCAAGCCCTTCACCAAGGCCACGCTGGAAGAAAAGGTCCAGAAGATCATGCAGAAGCTGGCCGCCGCGGCCTAAGTCAGTATTAGGAGGCGGTCATGCAACTCGAAGATCTCAAGAACCTGAGCGGCACGGAGCCCCTGCAGGTTTCCCCCGAAGTGTTTCAGCAGATCGGCACGATCACGCGCGTGCTTCACGACACCATGCAGCAGCTCGGCGTCATGCCCAAGCTGCAGGTGGCGACGGACGGCCTGCCCGATGCGCGCAGCCGGCTTTCGTACATCGCCAACAAGACGGCAGACGCGGCCAACAAGGTGCTGAACTCGGTCGACCAGGCCAAGGGCGAGCACGCGCAGATCTCGAAGGCAGCGCACGAGATGGCCAAGGCCATCACGGCCGACCCGGTCAAGGCCGTGGCCAGCGGCGCGGTGTTCAACTTCGTCAAGCAGGTCGAGACCTCGACGGCGAGCATCGACCAGCACCTGACGGACATCATGATGGCCCAGGACTTCCACGACCTCACCGGCCAGGTCGTGGCCAAGGTCGTGACGCTGGCCAACGATCTGGAAGACAGCCTCGTCAAGCTGCTCGTGTCGGTGGTGCCGCCCGAGCAGCGCGAGAAGGTCGACCCCAACATCCTGCAAGGCCCGGTGGTCAA
>JAFALA010000020.1 GCA_019234815.1 Burkholderiaceae bacterium
TGGTGGAGCCGGCGGGAATTGAACCCGCGTCCGTAAGCCATCACCAGGCAGTTCTACATGCTTAGCCGTCTGATTTGAATCTCGCGTTCAGGTCGCGCAGCGGCACGCTACCTTTCCCGCCAGTCACTCAATCTCGTTCATGGCCGAGTGACCCGACCGTGAACCAGCCAATGTGAATGTCTTCTCAGCACCCCGCCTTGCGGCTTGGCGCCCGGCCCATTGGCCAACCGTTGAGAAGCTCAGCCGGTATTAAGCGGCGAGTGCGAACGTAGAGTCGTTTGCAGTTACTTTGTTTCCAGTGGTTTTACGAGCGGACTGGTGCTCGGCATGCCCTACTCCGGATCCGCACCCACGTCGAAACCAGGTCGGCCCCAAAGTGCGCATCTATCAACCTACTGCGCGGCCCTCAGCGCTCACTGCGGTGCTCGCCGTACAGAGAGTACGGCTGTGCTCCTCGCGAGCCCTGCGGGCCGCTCGCTACGGTTTATAGAAGCGCCCTTTTCATCTATTTTAAAGCAATTGAACGCAACTCAAGAGCTCGAGGGGATGTTCGATGACGAAATTGGCGCCCCAGCGGTCAACTTGCGCTTCGTGGCCTAGGTAACCCCAGGCTGCGGCCACGGTCAGCATGCCGGCGGCATGGCCGGCCAGCATGTCTCGCTCGTCGTCGCCGACGTACACGCATTGTGAAGCCGGCAGATTCAACCGTCGCGCGGCCTCGAGCAAGGGTTCGGGATGAGGCTTGGAGTGCGGCGTCGTGTCACCGCCGACCACGCAGGCGGCTTGGTCGAACAAGCCGAGCGCGCGCGTCACGGGCAAGGCAAAACGCTCGGCCTTGTTCGTGACAATGCCCCAGGGCACGCCCTGACGCTGGAGTTCTTCGAGCAACGGACGCACGGATTCGAACACATAGGTCGCCTGCAGCATGCGCTGCTCGTAGCGATGCAGGAACTCGTGGCGCAAGGCGTCAAACTCGTCATGGTCGGGCGCCACCTGCAGCGACGCCGCCAGCATGCCGCGGGCGCCGGAACCGACCATGGGACGGAGGTGCTCGTATGGCAGGGGTTCCAGGCCGCGCACGCTGCGCATCTCGTTGGCGGCGCCGGCCAGGTCCGGCGCACTGTCGATCAAGGTGCCGTCCAGATCAAACAGGACGGCACGGATGCCCGAAGCGTCCTGGCGGGTTGTGCTCATGAAGGGCGACGCAAGGCGACCATGTAGTTGACGTCGGTGTCGGCGCTCAGGCTGTAGCGCTGGCTCAAGGGGTTGTAGGTCAAGCCTTTGGCGGCCTGCAGGTCGAGCCCGGCGTTCCGGCACATCTGCGCCAGTTCGGCGGGCTGCAGGAAGCGTGCGTATTCGTGCGTACCCTTGGGCAGCATCTTGAGCAGGTACTCCGCGCCGACGATGGCCAGCATGAAGGACTTGAAATTGCGGTTCAAGGTCGACATGAACACCCAGCCGCCCGGCTTGACCAAGGTGGCACAGGCCTGCACCACCGAAGCCGGATCGGGCACGTGCTCGATCATTTCCATGCAGGTCACCACGTCGAAACTTGCGGGAGCGCGCTCGGCCAGGGCTTCGACGGCGATTTCCTCAAAGCGGATGTGAGGGGTTCCTGCTTCCAGGGCGTGCAACTCCGCCACGCGCAGGGCCTTGGTGGCCAGATCGATGCCCAAGGCCTGGGCGCCTCTGCGCGCCATCGAATCGGTCAGGATGCCGCCGCCGCAACCCACGTCCAGCACCTGCAAGCCGGCCAGCGGGCAATAACTTTCGATCCACGCCAGGCGCAGCGGATTGATCTGGTGCAGCGGCTTGAATTCGCTCTCAGGATCCCACCAGCGGTGGGCAAGTTCGCTGAATTTGGCGAGTTCTTGGGGGTCGGCGTTGGTCATGGGTCAGGATGGTAGAGCAAAAGCAAAGTGCAAACCGGCCTCACTCGAAAGTGCCTTGCCGCAACCACTTCGTTGCGACCCATTTTTCGCCTTCGAGCACAGGCGAGCCGCCATGCAGGCTCAGGGTGTCCGGATTCGGACTGTCATAGGAGAAAAACACGGCATTGCCCTTGATGGGGGCGACCTCGAAGCCTGCGTCCGGGAAGACCGTGCCGCCGCCCCGCGTGGGCGTATTCAGGTACATCAGCAGCGTGCCGACGCGCTGTCCGCCGCGCTTCAGGATGCTGGGCGTGCTGGCGTGGGCAGGATCGAAATAGTCGAAATGCGGCAGGTATTCGGCGCCCGGCCTGTAGCGCAGCACCTGCAGGCCCTCGCCGCGCTCCACGGGCCAATGCAGCAGGCTGGCGATGCGCGCCTCGATGCGGGTACAGAGTTCGTTTTCGCCGCGTTCGAAGAACATGCCATCGCTGGTGCGGGCGTCGTTGACTTCGCTGGCGTCGATGTTGAGCGTGACCGTCTCCGACCGCGTCAGGCGGCTTTGCGCCTGCGCCCGCATGGCATCGCATTCGGCATCGGTCAGGAAATTGCCCAACACCACCACGCGCGGATGCTTCATGTCCAGCAGCACCGTGGTGTCGTGGCCGTTCACCCGCACAACGCTGGGTTTCTGGCGCAAATCGGGCGAAGGCATCGCAGGCGCCGCGCCCGCCTGGTTTCGCTGAAACGCCTCCAGCGCTTCGTTGTAGGCGCGCCGGGCCACCAGCGGCGCCCAGCCGATCTGCTGCATGGCTTGCAGCACCTGGTCTTTCTCGACGCGGGCAGCCAGTTGCGCCTGCAGCCATTGCTGCAATTCCGGGGAAATGACTTGAGCGCTCATGGCGTGACCAACAGCAGCGAAATCAAACGAGGCGCCGTCTGAACAAGAGGTGATCCTGCGACGATAACTCAGCCTGGAAGGCATAGCCCTCCAGGTCGAAATGCTTCAGCCCGTCGGGCGAATCGATCCGGTGCGTGATGGCATATCTCGCCATCAGGCCACGGGCCCGCTTGGCGTAGAAACTGATGACCTTGTACTGCCCATTTTTCCAGTCTTCAAATTGGCAGTGGATCACGCGCGGCCGCAGGCAGCGGCGCTGCACCGCCTTGAAATACTCCTGGGAGGCCAGGTTCACGATCACGGGCACCTGGCTGGCGGCGGCCCGTACGTTGAGATGCTCCGCCAGCTGATCGCCCCAGTAGGCATACAGGTTCCTGCCCTTGGGGTTGGGCAGGCCCGTGCCCATTTCCAGCCGGTACGCTTGCAGCCAGTCCAGCGGGCGCAGGACGCCGTACAGGCCCGACAGGATGGCCACATGCTGCTGGGCCCAGCGCAATTGAGTCGCATCCAGCTGCGCCGCGTTCAGACCTTCGTAGACATCGCCATTGAAGGCCAGCACGGCGGGCTTGCTGTTGTCGGCGTCAAACGTGGGCGTCCAGGCGGCATAGCGCCCCACGTTCAACTCGGACAACTCTTGCGACAAGTGCATCAGCCGGGCGATGTCGGCCGGCGTTTGCGGCTTGAGCAGGTCGATCAAGCCTTGCGCCTCGGCCACGAATTGCGGCTGGCTGGCCAGTTTCAGAACTTCAGGGGCGACAGGGGTTTCGTAATCCAGGGACTTGGCTGGCGACAGCAGATAAATCATGCAAGAAAATTGTGTGGACGAGGTTTACCGGACGAGCAATTGGTTGACCGCCGTCACGTCGTCGGGACGCAGCAGGCCCGCGGCTTGGCGCAGCTTGAGCCCGTTGACCAGCACATCGTAGCGCGCCCGGGCCAGATTGCTTTCGGTGGTGTAGAGCTGGGTCTGTGCGTTCAGGACGTCGATATTGACGCGCACGCCAACCTTGTAGCCGAGCAGCGTGGCGTCCAGGGCCAGCTTGGTCGACGACTCGGCGGCCTCATAGGCCTTGACCTGCGCTTCCAGGGACTGCACGCCGAAGAAGGCCTGGCGCGTGGCCTGCTCGACGCTGCGGCGGGCAAAGTCCAGGTCGTCGCGAGACTTGTCTTCCAGCTTGACGGTCTCCTTCAAGCGGTTTTCGATGGCACCGCCGGCATAGATCGGGTAGTTCAGCGACACGCCGACCGAGGCGCTGGTGGTCGTGCCCGGCGTGGCGGCGGCCTCGCCGGACTGGTACTGCCCGCCAACCGTCCCCGTCAGAGCCAGCGTGACTTCACCGGCGGCACGGGACTTCTCGGATTCGAGCTTGGCCACTTCCAGCGCCAGCTGGGCCTTGCGGATCAAGGGATGCGTGGCTTCCGCCTGCGCCAGCCAGGTGTCGACGTTGTTGGACGGCAAGGCCGGCAACGCCACCGGCAAGGCCAGGGGCTTGGGCTCAACGCCCACGCGCCCGACGATCTGGTCGAGCGCCACGCGCTTGACGCGCAGATCGTTGTCGGCCGCCAGCTCCTGGGCAATGGCCAGGTCGGCGCGCGCCTGAGCTTCACGCGTGTCGGTGATGGTGGCGGTGCCGACCTCGAAATTGCGCTGCGCAGCGGCCAGTTGCTCGGCAATCGCCGCCTTGTTGGCACGCGAGGTGGCCAGGGTGTCTTGCGCCGCCAGCACGTCGAAATAGGCCTGTGCCACGCGCACGATCAGGTCTTGCTCGGCGCTCTCCAGGTCGGCCTGCGCGGATTCCAGCCCCCGCTTGGCCTGGTCGATGGTGAGGTTGTTGGAGCGGTTGTAGAGCGCGTAGCTGGCGTTCAATCCACCCTGCCAATTGGTCAGGCCCTGGCGGCCGCCAGGGATCATGACGACCTGCTGGCCCACGGTGGCGGGATAACCGGGCAGGTTGTATTCAGTTCGCGTGCCATTGACGCCGAGGCCCAGCGATGGACGTGCCAGGGCGTCGGCCTGGGCAGCCCGGTAAACCACCGAATCGGCCTGCGCGCGGGCACCAAGGTAGGTGGCGTCATAGGCCCGGGCCGCCTCATAGAGCGCCTGGAGGCTTTGCGCGGAAGCCGGAGCGGCGCATGCGCACGCCATCAGGAGCACGCATGCCGACGACAGAGTCAGGGATGAAGACAGGCGAAATGCGACCATGGAACGTCCTTGCAAGGTTTGAATTCGATCAAAGACAAACGCGGCCGGGCTGCCACTCATTGGCGTGGCACCCAGCTCGTTCGCGTCCAAATCAATAACGCGGCACGGACGGATCAATCATTTGCGACCACGCGTCTATGCCCCCGACGAGGTTATAGACGGAGTCAAAGCCCTGATGCATCAGAAATGCGACGACCTGCAGACTGCGCATCCCGTGATGACAATAACAGACGATGGGCTGAGAACGATCCAATGTCTCGTAACGGTTCGACACCTCGGACATCGGCAGATGCAGCCAGTTCTTGAGCGCGGGCGCGCCGGGCGAGGTGCCGGGTGTTGCGCCGGCACTCGGCACCGGGTTGATACGGGCCAAGGCCACCTCCCAGGCTTCGCGCACGTCCAGCAGCAAGGGCGGCCGACTGCACTTCAGCCACTCCTGCAGCGTTTGTACGTCGATCTGTACCGCACCGCCCGGCACCTGGGGGGCATCGCTCACGGCATCAACCTTACAAGCTGAAGGCCGGGTGCTGCTCGAACCCGGTCAGGCGCGGCGCGATGGTGTCAAACAGTTCGACCTGCTTGTACTCCTTGTCGGCCACGCGCGTGAACAAGGTGGCCTGCATGACAGGTTCGTCGCCCACCACGGCCAGCAAACGGCCACCCACCTTGAGCTGCTGCAGCAGGACTTCGGGCACGAAGGCCACCGACCCCGACAACAGGATGGCGTCGAACGGCGCCTCCGAGGGCAGGCCGCGGCTGCCGTCCGCCTCGTGAACGGTCACGTTCAACACGCCGGCGCGGCGCAGCTTTTCCGCGGCGGAGGTCGCCAGCTCAGCCTGTGTCTCCAGCGTGATGACCTGGCGCGCGCGGTGCCCCAGCAGGGCCGCCATGAAGCCGCTGCCGGTGCCGATTTCCAGCACCTTGAGGTGCTTTTCGACCTTCAGCTCCTGCAGCAGCCTGGCCTCCAGACGCGGCGCCAGCATGGACTGGCCGCACGGCAGCGGCAGTTCGGTGTCCATGAAGGCCAGGTTGCGGCTGGCAGAGGGAACAAAATCCTCCCGCTTCACGACGCCCAGCAAGTCCAGCACAGTCAGATCCAGCACATTCCATGGCCGGATCTGCTGCTCGATCATGTTGAAACGGGCCTGTTCGAAATTCATGTCAATCCTCTAGAACGATCGGCCGGCCCCATGGGCCATGCACCATACAAACTGTTGGAATTCTAGTCTGCGCGGCAGCTATCATTCCGCCCTTTCGTACATCTTGCCATCACGACAACCGGCTACACACCGGGCGCTGCCCCGCCCTGGGCACGGCCCCTTCAAAAATCCCCATGGACCTCATTCAAATCCTGATCCTGGCCGCCATCCAAGGCGTGGCCGAACTGCTTCCCGTGTCGAGCTCGGCCCATGTGATCACGGCCGAAAAGCTGATGGGGCTGGATCCCACCTCGCCCGAGATGACCCTGCTGCTGGTGATGCTGCACACCGGCACCATGTTTTCGACCATCGTGTACTTCTGGTCGGCCTGGCGGCAGAGCTATTTCGCATCGACGGCCGAATTGCGCGACAACGCCAGGAACATCGTCGTCGCCACCGCCCTGACCGGCGTGGTGGGCTTCGGCCTGATGACGGTCATCAAGCACGTGTTCATGGCGCACCAGCCCGAGTTCGAGATCGAGCACCTGTTCGGCAATGCCCGTCTGGTGGCCTGCGCCCTGTTCGCGGCAGGCGTGCTGATCATCCTGTCGTCGCGCGTCAAGGAGAATCCCGCCGGCCGCCTGACGCTCAGGCGCGCAGCGATCATCGGCGCCGTGCAGGGCCTGTGCCTGCCCTTCCGCGGCTTCTCGCGCTCGGGCGCCACCATTTCGTCCGGCCTGTCGCTGGGCGTGGCGCGCCGCCGCGCCGAGGAATTCAGCTTTGCGCTGGCCGTGGTGCTCACGCCGGCCGTGATCGTGCGCGAAGCGCTGCGCGTCTACAAGGCCCAGGCCGCCATGACGGCCGAGCACGCCAGCGCATTCTGGCAACTGGCCACGCCCGGCCTGGTCGGCATGATGCTGAGCTTTGTCGTCGGCCTGCTGGCGCTGCGCTGGCTGTCGCGCTGGCTGGAAGGCGATCGCTGGCATCTGTTCGGCGGCTACTGCATGGCGGCGGCCCTGGTGGTCGTCTGGGTGGGCTGAGCGGAATTTGAGCAGCTCTGAGATAATTGCGCGATGACCATCACGATCAAATCGGCAGCCGATATCGCTGCCATGCGCATTGCCGGCCGCCTGGCCTCCGAAGTCCTCGACATGCTGACGCCGCACGTCAAGCCCGGCATCACCACGGAGCAGCTCGACAAGCTGGCCCATGATCACATCGTCAACGTGCAGCAGGCCATTCCCGCGCCGCTGAACTACTGCCCGCCGGGCTACACGCCCTACCCCAAGTCGGTCTGCACCTCGATCAACCACCAGGTCTGCCACGGCATCCCGAACGACAGGCCGCTGAAGAACGGCGACATCGTCAACATCGACGTCACCGTCATCAAGGACGGCTGGCACGGCGACACCAGCCGCATGTTCGTCGTCGGCGAAGGCTCCATCGCCGCCAAGCGGCTGTGCAACTTCACCTACGAGGCCATGTGGAAGGGCATCGCCAAGGTCAAGCCGGGCGCGCGACTGGGCGACATCGCCCACGCCATCCAGTCCTTTGCCGAAAGCAACGGTTTCTCGGTCGTGCGCGAATTCTGCGGCCACGGCATCGGCCAGAAGTTCCACGAAGAGCCGCAGGTGCTGCATTACGGCCGCCCGGGCACGCTGGAAGAGCTGGTGCCGGGTATGGTCTTCACCATCGAACCGATGATCAACGCCGGCCGACGCGAAATCCGCGAAATGGGAGATGGCTGGACCATCGTTACCAAGGACCGCTCGCTCTCTGCGCAATGGGAACACACGCTGGTCGTGACCGACACGGGCTACGAGGTCCTCACCCTGTCGGCTGGCAGCCCGCCGCCGCCCGCGTTCATCAACGCTTGAGCCATGTCGGGCCGGCCTGACATCGGCGTGGCGGAGCTGCGCCAGCACTTCCGCAGCGGCAAGCAGGAGCTGCTGAACCAGTTCAGGCAGGCCAAGCCCACGATTTCCGCCGCCTCGGCGCTGATGCGCAAGTTAGCCCGCCACGTCGACAGCACGCTGCAGACGCTCTGGCACCTGGCCCAGCTGCCGCCCGGCACGGCGCTGGCGGCCGTCGGCGGCTACGGCCGCGGCGAGCTGTTCCCCTATTCCGACGTCGACGTGCTGGTGCTGCTGCCCGACGGCATGGAAGCGCATCAGCCCGGCACCATCAAATCCGGCATCGAAGCCTTTATCACCGCCTGCTGGGACGTCGGCCTGGAAATCGGCTCCTCGGTACGGACGCTGAGCGAATGCGTCAGCGAGGCTGACGGCGACGTGACGGTCCAGACCGCCCTGCTGGAAGCCCGCTGGCTGGCAGGCGACAAGCCGCTGTTCCAGACCCTGGTGCAGCGCCTGCAGGCCGCCATGGACGCCAAGGCCTTCTTCCGCGCCAAGCTGCTGGAGATGCGCCAGCGCCACACCAAGTTCGACGAGACGCCCTACGCGCTGGAGCCCAACGCCAAGGAAAGCCCCGGCGGCCTGCGCGACCTGCAGGTGCTGATCTGGATCGCCCGCGCCGCTGGCCTTGGCAAGACCTGGCCCGAGCTCGCCAGTACCGGACTGATCACGCCGTTCGAAAGCCGCCAGCTGCAGCGCAACGAGGGCGTGCTCAAGCTGATCCGGGCGCGCCTGCACATCGTCGCCGGCCGGCGCGAAGACCGGCTGGTGTTCGACTTGCAGCATGCGGTCGCCGAGAGCTTCGGCTACCAGTCGGACAAGACGCAGCGCGCCTCCGAAATCCTGATGCGGCGCTACTACTGGGCGGCCAAGGCCGTCACCCAGCTCAACCAGGTGCTGCTGCTGAACCTGGAGGACCGCATCAACGGCTCGCAGGATGCGCCCATGCGGCACATCACGCCGAATTTCCTGGACCGGGCGGGCATGCTGGAAGTGGTCAGCGACGATCTCTACGCGCGCGACCCGCACGCCATCCTCGACACCTTCCTGGTCTACGAACGCACCCCCGGCGTCAAGGGCCTGTCGGCCCGCACCCTGCGCGCCCTCTACAACGCGCGCGAGCTGATGAACAGCGCGTTCCGGCGCGATCCGGTCAACCGCGCGACCTTCATCAAGATCCTGCAGGAAACGCAGGGCATCACGCACGCCTTCCGGCTGATGAACCAGACCTCGGTGCTGGGCCGCTACCTGTGGGTGTTTCGCCGCATCGTTGGCCAGATGCAGCACGACCTGTTCCACGTCTACACCGTCGACCAGCATATCCTGATGGTGCTGCGCAATATGCGCCGCTTCTTCATTCCCGAGCACACCCACGAATACCCGTTCTGCTCGCAACTGGCGGCGCAGTGGGACAAGCCCTATCTGCTCTACATCGCCGCGCTGTTCCACGACGTGGCCAAGGGTCGCGGCGGCGACCACTCGAACCTCGGCGCGACAGAGGTACGGCGCTTCTGCCGCGAGCACGGCCTGATGAAGGAAGACACCGAGCTGGTGGAATTCCTGGTCAAGAACCACCTGACGCATTCGCGCGTGGCGCAAAAAGAAGACCTGTCCGATCCGGAGGTCGTGGCAGCCTACGCCAAGCTGGTCGGCGACGAACGCCATCTCACCGGCCTGTACCTGCTGACGGTGGCCGACATCCGCGGCACCAGCCCCAAGGTCTGGAATGCCTGGAAGGGCAAGATGCTTGAGGATCTCTATCGCATCACGCTGCGCGCCCTGGGCGGCTCCAGCCCCAGCCGCGACGCCGAAATCGAGGCCCGCAAGCAGGAAGCCCGCCAGATCCTGGCCCTGCATTCGGCCTTGCCGGGCACGGAGGTGCCGCTCTGGAACACGCTGCAGGTCAGCTACTTCGCCCGCCACGACGCCGGCGACCTGGCCTGGCACGCCCGCGCGCTGTGGCGGCATGTGGACGTGCCGGAGGTCGTGGTGCGCGCGCGCCCCTCGCCGGTCGGCGAGGGACTGCAGGTGCTGGTGTATTCGCCCGACCGGCCCGATCTGTTCGCCCGCATCTGCGGCTACTTCGACAGCGGCGGCTTCAACATTCTCGACGCCAAGGTACACACCACGCGCAGCGGCTTTGCGCTCGACACCTTCCAGGTGATCTCGCCCGAACTCGACCTGCACCACCGCGACCTCGTCTCGCTGGTTGAGACGCGCCTGGCCGAAGCCTTGAGCGCGACCGGCCCCTTGCCCGAGCCAAAGAAGGGACGGCTTTCGAGGCGCGTGAAATCCTTTCCCTACACGCCGCGCATCAACCTGCGGCCGGACGAGCGCGCGCAGGCCTGGGTGCTGTCGGTCAGCGCGTCGGACCGGGCCGGCCTGCTGTACGCCATCGCCCGCGTGCTGGCCCGCCACCACATCAATCTCCAGTTGGCCAAGATCTCGACCCTGGGCGAGCGGGTCGAAGACACCTTCCTGGTCGATGGGCCGGCGCTGCAGCAGAACCGGCTGCAGCTGCAATTCGAAAGCGAATTGCTGGACGCCGTAGCCCTGAACCCCTGACACCCCTTCCACCCAAGCCGCACCGTGGCCCAGCATCACATCATCTCCATTGACGACGCGCTGGCGCCCGAGACGCGCTTCGATGCCATCATCGACGTGCGCTCGCCCGCCGAATTTGCCGAAGACCACCTGCCCGGCGCACTGAACTGGCCAGTGCTGGACAACCAGGAGCGGCACGAAGTCGGCCTGCTCTATGCGCAATCGCCCTTCGAGGCCCGCAAGATGGGCGCAGCCTTGGTGGCGCGCAATATCGCCAGGCACCTGGAGACGCATGCCAAGGCGCTGCCCAAGCACTGGCAGCCGCTGGTGTACTGCTGGCGCGGCGGACAGCGTTCGGGCGCGATGAACTGGTTCCTGGGCCAGGTGGGCTTCCGCTCGCGTCAGCTGCATGGCGGCTACAAGGCCTACCGCGCACGGGTCCGCCATGACCTGGACCGCCTGCCCGCCTCGCTTCAATTCACCGTGCTGTGCGGCAGAACCGGGTCCGGCAAGACCCGACTGCTTCAAGGCCTGGCCGATCAAGGCGCCCAGGTGCTGGACCTGGAAGCGCTGGCAGCCCATCGCGGCTCGGTGCTCGGCGCCCTGCCCGGCTGCCCGCAGCCGAGCCAAAAGGGCTTCGACAGCCTCGTCTGGCAGCAGTTGCGTCTGCTCGATCCGGCGCGGCCGATCTTCGTCGAAAGCGAAAGCCGCAAGGTTGGCCAGCTGCGGGTGCCTGAAGTCCTGCACGAGCGCATGCGCCTGCAGGGCCGCTGCATCTGGATCGACATGCCGACCGACGGGCGTGTGCAGCTGCTGCTGGAGGACTATGCGCACTTCTGCGCCGATCCCGAGCAGTTTTGCGCCCTGCTCAACAAACTCGTCACCCTGCGCGGACGCGAACGCGTCAGCCAGTGGCAATCGCAGGCCCGCGTTGGCCGCTGGGCCGAGGTCTTTGCAGCACTGATGCTCGAGCACTACGACCCCGGCTACGAGCGCTCGTTGCTGGGGCACTATCCGCAGCTGGCGCAGGCGCCGCGCATGGCGCTGGCGGATGCGGCGCCTGCATCCATCGCGGATGCGGCGCGCCGCCTGCTAGCGGCTTGACGTCTGTCCAATCCGACCTAAAACCCGCCCCAAAACCCGCTCCAAACCAGCGTACAAATTCGAACAATTGATTTGCACCCGGCAAAACAAAGTTCACGCTTTTGCAGGACAGTCAGCGAATTATGTGGACGCTTCCAGCACCAGCTCGCCCAGCACCATCGCCGTGATGGGGCAAACCGGCAACCACCCCTATCCCTGCCGAATAGGGGTTGATCTTGATGCTCGTCAACGCGGCTGCCATGAGAGCATGGCAGCATGATGAGCTTCATGACCACCAAATACACCGAGAAAGCCCTGCAGGAATCGCGCCGCTTTGGCGTCAAGCCCGTGCCCATGCTGCGCCCGCTGGGCTGGCTGGCGCGCGGCTGGCAGGACCTGCGGCACTGCGCCCTCGCATCGCTGCTGCAGGGCTTGCTGATGGCGGCCGCCGGCGCGCTGATTTTTGTGCTGGCCCACGACCGCTTCTGGCTGCTGGCGGGCGCCTTCAGCGGCTTCCTGCTGGTGGCGCCCATCCTGGCCACCGGGCTCTACGCCCTGAGCCGCCAACTGGAGCTGGGACGGCCGGCCGGTCTTTCCACGGTGTTCCAGGCATGGAAACCGCATGACGGCCGCCTGATCGCCTTCGGCCTGCTGCTGGCCCTCGCGGGCACCGGCTGGGTGCTGACCTCAGCGGCCCTGGTGCGCAGCTTTGCCGGCGTGCCCGTCAATACGCCGCACGACTTCCTGCGCCACGTCGTGCTCAACGACCGCTCGCACGTGTTCGAGGCCTGGCTGGCGCTCGGCGCGCTGCTGGCTGCGCCCATGTTCGCCTCGTCGCTGGTGGCCGTGCCCTTGATGCTGGACCGCCAGATCGGCGTGCTCGGCGCCGTCTTCACCAGTTGGCGCGCGGTGATGGAGTATCCGGCGCCGGTCGCGCTGTGGGCCGCACTGATCATGTTCCTGACCCTGCTGGGCATGGCCACCGGCATGCTGGGCCTGATCGTGGTGCTGCCCTGGCTCGGCCATGCCAGCTGGCACGCCTACCGCGACCTGGTCGAGCCCAAGGGGCTGGCCGCGATGGATTGACCCACCATGTTCGGATTCACAGAAGAACAGATCGCCCAGTTCGGCCTGACTTTCGGCGTCACCGCCTTCATGCTGTACATGGTGTTCATCATCATCCAGCTGGCGCGCGAATCCAAGGCAGGCCGCTTCGGCACCTTCGTGCTGCTGCTGGGCCTGGGCTTCGGGCTGGTGGGCTTTGCCGCCAAGGGGCTGATCAAGTTTTTCCTGGCCGGCATCATTGAATAAGCAATGGCAGCGACTCTCAAGGCCGTCACGCGCAGCTTCCGGCACACCCACTTCGAAGACGCGCAGGCGCTGATCACCGGCACCTTGTTTGTTGCGCTGGGCGTGACCCTGTTCAAGCAGGTCGGGATGCTGACCGGCGGCACGGTGGGCATCGCCTTCCTGCTGCACTACGTATTTCGCCAGCCCTTCGGCGCGCTGTTTTTCTGCCTGAACCTGCCGTTCTACTGGCTGGCCTATCGGCGCCTGGGGCTGCCCATGGCGCTCAAGACGCTGCTGGCCGTCACGCTGATGTCCGTCCTGTCGGAAACCATGCCGCGATGGCTGCAGATCGCCTCGCTCAGCCCGTGGTTTGCGGCGCTGGCGGGCGGGCTGCTGATCGGCGCAGGCATGGTGATCCTATTCCGCCACCGCTCCAGCCTGGGCGGCCTGAATGTGCTGGTGCTGTACCTGCAGGACCGCTACGGCTGGCGGGCCGGCTATGTGCAGGCCGGACTGGACGGCGCCATCCTGCTCTGCGCCTTGCCCGTGGTGGCGCCCGAGCGCGTTGCGCTGTCGATGGTGGGCATGCTGGCGATCAATGCCGCCCTGGCCATCAACCACCGCCCTGGGCGTTACACGGCGCTTTGAACGCGCCCCCTCAGAGCAGCGGGCTGTACCAGCGCAAGTCCAGCAGTTGTCGCGTCAGCTGATAGAGCCGGCCCTCGGGGTCGACGAAATCGTGCAGGATGTTGAAGTGATTCAGGCCCGACAAGGTGGCGCACACCGGCACGGCGCGCTCGCCCCATTGTGAACGCAGCACTTGCGTCTGGCGGTGGAATTCATCGCTTTCGTCGGCGCCCACCACGGCATAGTGCGGCGCGGCGGGCGCGGGATAGTGAATGGGGCTCAGTCGCTTGGCGGCAGCCGGCGTCAGCTGCAGATCGGCCTGGACCGACGCCACGTTCAGCAGCGGCTTGAGGTCGTGCAGGCCGGAGATCGACAGCGCCCCCTTCACCAGCTGGCGCGGCAGGTCGGCGCCCAGGGACTTCCACTCGCAGCAGCTCAACATCGCCGCCAGCGTGCCGCCGGCCGAATGTCCCACGACATAAATGCGATTGGGATCGCCGCCAAAATCAGCGATGTTGCGCCAGACCCAGGCCAGCACCTGCGCCATCTGCATGGAGATCTGCTCCACATTGACCGCGGGGCAATGGCCGTAATTGGGAATCACCACCATGGCGCCCGCCTGCGCATAGACCGCAGCGACGAACGAATGGTCCGACTTGTCGAAGGCACGCCAGTAGGCGCCATGAATGAACACCAGCACGGGCGCCTTGGACGCCGTGCTCGGGAAAATATCCAGGCACTCCGACGCATCGCTGCCGGGACCTGCATAGGGAATGTCGAGGATGCACGGCGCGCTGCGGCGAACCAGGGCTGAGGCCTCGGCCCAGCGGCCCAGCAGATGCGCCGAATTCGAGACGCGAGCCAGGTTGTCGTACTGCGCCTCAAACCATTCGGGCGTTCGTTTCAGCATCGCGGACTCCTCATACCATCACCGCTCGAGTGTCGCCGCAGCACGGCAAACCGATGGCCGGAATACCTGCCCATTTCCGGCCTTGCAATTTCTGGTTACGCTACGCGCTTTGCAACCCGTGGGAGTCCTTCATGTCGGACAGCGAAGAATTGGCCAAGCTCGGCGAACTGCATCGTTCGGGCGTACTTTCGGACGAGGAGTTCGCACGCGCCAAGGCCAAGCTATTGAATGCGACCTACCAGTCGAATTCCAACAACGCCGGCACCGGCACCGCCCTGCAAAGTCTCAAACGCAGCCGCACCGACTGCTGGCTAGGCGGCGTTTGCGGCGGCCTGGCCGAAGCGACCGACATGCCGTCCTGGGTCTGGCGTCTGCTGTTCGTGCTGCTCATGGTCTGCGCCGGCAGCGGCATCCTGTTCTACCTGCTGCTGTGGTTTTTCGTGCCGCAGGAAGCCAGCGCCTGAACCTTTGCTGATGCCGGCGCAACGCCCGCCGGCTCCACCCGTCCAATCCTGAACTGCCCAGGAAATCCAGGACATGCCATGCGCTAGAGTCCAGGGCATTGCAGTACGGAAGTATCGATGTCATGAGCTCACGTCGTTTCGCGATCACCGCGACGGACCGCTATCTTGGCGTGTTTGACGCCTTTCTGGAGCAGGGATGGACCCCCGTGAAGCTCTTCACCGGCGTGACCGACGACCGCATGCATCAGAACAAAGCGGTCATTGCCCGCGCGGAGGCCTTGAAAATCGACATCCAGTTCTCGCGTCTGGACGAGCGGGCCCTGGCCGACCTGGCTGAGCGGGATTGCGATTTGCTTGTGGTGGCCAGCTACCGCTGGCGCATCGGCGACTGGCAGGCTTACCTGCCCAAGGCCATCAATTTCCACCCCTCGCCGCTGCCCTACGGCCGCGGCCCCTACCCCATTGTGGAAGGCATCCTGTCAGGGCAGCAGCTCTGGGGCAGCACCTGCCACAAGGTGGCGAAGGACTTTGACGTTGGCGACATCCTGGCCCAGAAGCTGTTCAGGACCGCCACCGACGAGACCCACGAGACCCTGGACCTGAAGACGCAAATCGCCAGCCGCCAACTGGCCGGCAGGGTGGCATCCGAACTCGACGCGCTTTGGGGGCAAGCCAAACCGCAAGGCCCGGGAACATACACGCCCTATTTCACCGAAGCGCAGCGGACGCTGAATTTCAACGACAGCGCTCAGACCCTGGAGCGCCAGATCCGCGCCTTCGGGCGTTGGGAGGTTCTGGCGCGCGTGGACAAGGCCTGGCTGCACGTGCACCGTGCGCAGTGCTGGACCGAGCTCCACAGCGTCCCGCCGGGCACCCTGGTGCACTCCGACGGCCAGCGCTTCGTGGTGGCCTGCAGCGATGGATTCGTGGCGCTGCTGGAATGGCACCTGATGGGGGCCGACATACGGACAGGGACGCCGATTCGGTGACGACGACGCCCCTCGCGGGTTGGGTGCTGAGGCCTCCTTGAGACCTCGGCTGGGCCATCAGTCTGGCACCACGCACCTAGATTCGCGCAGCACCTCGCAAACCTGGATCGAGTACTCGGTGTAAAACGCCTCGCGGCCTTGCTTCTTTGCCGCGACATGATCGATTTGCGTGGACCAGGCCCTTTGGCTTTCCTGGTCCTTGAACTCCACGATCGTGACGCGCTCGCCATCTTCCGCCACAAAGGCCTTGTGGGACAGATAACCCGGCATGCTTTTGGCCAGTTCGGAAATCTTGGGGGCCAGCGCCAGATAGGCTTCGCGAGCTTCATCGCGCAAGCGCGAGCGAAATACTGTGACGATCATTTGGGATTCCTTTTACGCTTGATCTGTTGTACTTGATCTATTCATCGGCGACTTTCATCTCGCTCATGAAATCTTCCTGGATCTTCTGCAGCTTCGGTGCCGTTCCGGCAAGCAGGCCCTGAACGTCCACCATGGTCTTCTGCACCAACAGCGGCATCTTGTTGATCACCGCCTGGCCGGCGGGCGTCTTGTAAAACGACAGCATGCCGCGCACCTCCTCTTCCGTGAAGGTCTCCTTGTAGAGGCGCACGCACATCGGCTCGAACTTCTCCCAGGCCAGTTCGTCATGCATCAGCGAAAGCGTCCTGCTTTTCATATTGTCGATGGCCTGCTGCTGCCTGGCCGTCGGCACTTTCCCATTCAGGGCCTGTTGAATCGCGTTGTTCACCAATGTGCCGAACTGGGCTTGCATGCCGTCCAGAAGCTTTTGCGCATGCGTCACCGCCATCAACTGCTTCACGGCGCCGTCGCTGGCCGGCGCGGCCATGGCGGCTGTCGAGCTGAACAACAGGGCAAGCAGGACATTTCTCAGCACGTTCATATGGTTCCTTCCCCCACGATTCAAGTTCTCCGGATTACATCACCGCAAGATGACACACCGGCCCCGTCGAGTACGGCGCCGGTGCCAGCAGGTCAATGCGCGCTCAGGCCCAACTCCGCATGCGGCACCCACCCTCCCGGGTCCGCCGCCGCATCTTCGCCTTCCTGGTGCAGCTTCGGTGCGCCGAGGAACAGGCGCGCGCTCGCCACGCCCTTGGCCATCAGGGCATCCCGCAAGGCCACGCTGCGCTGCAGGGCCAAGGCCTTGGCGCCGTCGGCATCGACCGCGTGCGAGGCCATCAGGATGGCGCGCATTTGCGCATCGGGCACGTCCTTGAGCATGCCCAGCGCATTGCGCGGCTGGCCGGCGACCTTGCGGCTGCGGTAGACCTGCCGCAGCAGGCGGCCGCGCTGTGCATCGTCGATCTGCAAGGCGGCCTGCGTTTCCTTGTCGGCCTGGTCCGTCTGTTCACGCTGCAGTTCGCGACGGCGCTCCGCCAGCAACTGTTCGTCCAGCCACTGGCCTTGCATGGCCTGGCGTTCGGCGTCCAGGTCCACCCAGCCGGTGATGCTCAGCTCCAGCTGAGGCCTGTCGTCCATGGTCTTGGCCAGGCCGTCCAGCGCGGCGGGATCATGCATCAACACCGATCCCGGCTCGAACTGCACCTGGCTCATGGCATTGCTGCCGCTGCCGCTCAACAGGGAGAACGGCGCCGTCAGGGCCTTGCCGATCAGGTTGAGGATCAGCTTGACGACAATGCCGCCCACGCTGAACTGAGGATCGTTAATGGAGCCGCTCACCGGCAGGTTCACGTCGATCACGCCGTTGCGATCCTTGAGCAGCGCCACCGCGAGCTTGATGGGCAGGTGGATGGCATCGGGGCTGTCGACCGCATCGCCAAAGGTCAGTTGGTTGAGGATCATCTGGTTCTGGGCCTCCAGGGCGCCGCCGGGCGCGATGTGATAGGTCAAATGGGTCGACAGCTTGCCCCTCTCGATCCCGAAACCCACGTACTTTCCCGCATAGGGCGACATGGGCGCGAGCTCGATGTCGGTCGCGTTGGCGGTCAGATCCAGCGCCAAGGGCTTGGCCAGCGGGTTGATCGATCCGGCGATGTCCAGCAAGCCTGTCCCGGCCACGCGGCCGCTCAGACGCAGCGCCGCCAGGCGCGGGTCCGTGCTGGTGAAGGCACCCAGGCTGCCCTGCAAGTCGGTGAGTTGGGCGCTGTAGTTGGGCTTGATGAAGTGGTCGAAGAAGTCGACATGGCCGGCATGGAAATGCACGCCGCCAATCTGCACTTGCGGCGGCGCGGCCGCAACGCCTGACGGTATCGATGCCGCCGATACGGCGGGCACTGCGGCCGATGCGCCGGAAACCGGCGCTTCAGTCTGCGCTCCACCCGAAGAACTTTGCGGACCCAGGTCTTTCAGGTTGAAATGGCCTTGCTCGTCCACGATCATGCGGGCGAAGAAATCGCTCAGATCGACGTCGCGGATGGCCAGCGCCAAAGGCTGGTCGGATTGCCAGCGGAGCTGGGTGCCGCGCAGTGCCAAGGCCTGCCAGCCCAGCAGCTGCTCGCCCAGCTCGCGCCGACCCTCGACCTCGCGCGTCTGCAGCATGGAGAAGTCGGACAGCAGCACGTCGCCCTCGACGCTGGCTCGCGCAGCGCCATGGGGGGGCTGGTTGAAGCTCAAGCGGCCCTTGAATCCCGCCTCGGCATGCTGGACCGCCAACCCCAGATCGGAACTCAGGTACGCATTGGCCAAGTACAGCGGCACCCGTTCAGCCCGCAATTGGCCTTGCACAGCCAGCGGTGCAAGCGCCAGTTGCCCCTTCCATTGCAGGCGCCCGGCAGCGCCTCGGTCTGACGGTGTGCCGGTGCGCGCATTGCCTGTATTGCTCGAACCGCCGCCGTGGCCGTTGCTATTGCTATTGCGTTGCGTTCCAGGCACCAGCGACGCCTCCAAACTGAGCTGCGCGGGCTTGGCGTTCGCATCACCCCAGCGCAGCGCACTGAGTTCGAGGTTCAGTGCCTGCAGGCTCAGCGATTGCGCAGGCTCGGGGAGCGCATCGCGCAGGTCGACCTGCCCATGGTCCAGCTTCAAGTGGTCCAGTACCAGCCGCCAGGGCTGCTCCGTCGCCGGATGCGCCTCGCGATGCGGGGCCGGGCTCTCTTGCACTGGCTTGCCGGCCGGCAATGTCGCCAATTGCGGCAGGCTCAGGCTGCCATCGTGCTCGCGCCCCATGTTGACCCAAGGGGTCTTCAAGGTCAGCGCACCGACCTGCACCGTGTGGTCGGCGCCCGCAAGAGTCACCCGGTCCAGCTGCACGGCCTCCAGGCCGAGACGTGTCTGCGTCCCTTGCTGCAGCGCCAGGTCGCGCAGCAGTTGATCGCTGAGCTCCAGTTTCAGGTCTTGCGTGTCGGCGGACAAAGGCTGCGCCAGCTGCACGCTGAGCCCGCCGGACCAGGCGCCGCGCACATGCCAATCCCGGCCCTTGCTCAGCTGCGCTTGCAGGTACGGCGTAGCGGCCGACACATCCAGATCGTGCCATTGCAAAGCCAGTAGCGCCTGCGCCTTGGACAATGTCGCCTTCGCCTCGATGCCGGCCGGCCCGGAGGTACCCGGCCCCGCCGGCAGCTCCGCCTTCAGTGTCAGGGGCACGGGCGTGTCCGTCAGGGGCCAGTGCGGACGATCCAGGGTCAGGTCCAGATGCTGGACCTGCAGCGGCGTCACCGGATCTGCGGCGTCGCCCAAGGCCAGGTCTTGCCAATGTACTTGCGCGTCGCGAATAGCGAATCCGCGCGCCGAAACCCGCCAGACCGGGGCATGCGCATCACTGGATGCCACCGCCGCCCCCTGCTCAGGGCCTGCCGTGCCCGGCAAACCCAACCGCCCCTTGGCATCACGGCGCAGATCCAGCACCGGCGCCTGCCAGACCACCTGGCCCAGCACAACTTGACGCGCCAGGGGCTGCAGGTGCTCGATGCCCACCTGCAATTGATTCCAGCTCAGCCATGCCGGCGCTTGTTGCGCTTGTGCCACCTGGGGCAGGCCCCATTCGAATTGACGCGCATTCAACTGCCCCGTCAGGTCCACGCGGGCGGCCTGGCCCGGCGCCTGCTCAAACACCAGGTCCAGCTTGGCATCGAGCAGCCCGCGACGCAGCTGCACCGGCAGGCTGGCCGGCCAATAGACGCGGTAGGGTTCGAAATCGAAGCCCGTGAACTCGAGATGCAAGCGCCCCTCGTGGTCCTGCAGGAAAGGCCGGGCGTCGACCAGGCTGTCGAGCGCCACCCCGTTGAGCTTGGCGCTCAGGTGCGGCCGCACGTGGGTTTGAACGGTAGCCTCCAGATCCGACACGAAAGGCAGCGACACATTCAGCTCAGTGAGCTGATGCTGTCGCGATGCCGGCCGGTCATTGAAATGCACTGCGCCATTGCGCAGCTCGATGTTGTAGAGGCCCCAGGCCAGGCCCCCTTGCGAAGGCGGGGCCTTGGGATCGGGCTTGAAGCGTTGAATCAGGTCGTCGATATCGTAGGCACCGCTGCCCAGCCGGCTCAAGGTCAATTGAGGCGCATCGATTTGCAGCGACTCCAGCACCAGGCAGCGATACCAGAGCGAGCGCAGCGACAAGGCGGTATCCACGCGCGCGATATGCAGCAAAGGCGGCGGCGGAGCCGTCGCCGCGCCGCTTTGGGGGCCCGCGATCGTCAAACCCTCGACCACCACGCCCAGGCGCCATGGTTGGAACGCCACATCGTCGACGCTGACGGTGCGCCCGACCGCCTGGCTTGCCATGCGCATGCCCGGGCCCTTGATCCAGGCCGGTAGCGCCCATGTCAACAGCAGCAGAACCGCAACGACAAGCCCCGCAAGCCCGGCTGCAACACGCGCCGCGGGACGCATCGAACGACTCACGCCAAAGATGGCCATCAATCTCTACCTCGGAATATGACCGCTCATCCTACGCCTTGCCGCCCGCCCTCGTCGCCCGCTTCAGTCAGCGGTTCGATCCACCGGGCTTGCGCAATCGCTCTCCCATCCAGTCCGAGCCCGAGGCAAGCCGGCGAGAGGACCACATCACTTCCTCTTTTTGCGCGTCGAGGCCGCGCCATCGTGCGCTCGAACCCGCTTGACTGGCGGACTCCACCGCCGGACCACGAAAATCGACGAATTGACTCAAACGCAGCGATCTGGAACGCATGATGATGTCCTCCGTGCTCCATCAACGTCCTTCCCTCGACCAGGGTTGACCCGTAGCCTGCCGCCGACAAGCGCATGAAAAAACACAAAGAGCCTGAGCGACAACCGCCGCCAGGCTCTTTGCGTTCAAATGCCTGCGCCGCTACCGCGGCGCATCAGGCGCGATCAGTTGCCGGAGGCCGGCTTGCCGTCCTGGGCCTTGGAGCTGGCACGGCCAGCCGCGGTCGGGTAAGCCGCCATCACGCGCATCGGATCGGCGCTGTTCAGGTACGCCGCGTACTGGCCTTCGCTGCAGCCCAGCACATGGCCGGCCTGGTACTCGCCGCGATATTCCGACTTGGCATAGACGAACACGTATTCGTTCTGATCCTGCGACTTGTTGAGGTTGACGGCATGCTGCGAGGCGCACTCGCTGCGCAGCGCCTGCTCGGCCTGGTAAGCGCTGTCTTGCATCTGGTTGTCGGCAGCAAAGCACGCGGAACCGATGGCGGCCAAGGTCACGGCGGTCAGGATATGTTTCATGGCTCAATCTCTGCGGTAAGGTCTGAAAGCTAGCAAGGTTTCGCATTGTGCGATTGATCTTGCGACGTCATGGGCAGGATTTAACCGCGATTGGCGCCGCTTTTCCACCCCCAAGCAAGGGTAGTGAAACCCCGAGCTTGAATCGGCGAAAAGATCAGTGCGGCTTCACATCGGTCAGCACCGGCAGCTTCACCGGCGCGGGCTCGAACTCCCAGACCACCTGGTTGCGTCCACGGCGCTTGGCTTCGTAGAGCGCCTCGTCCGCGCTGGCCACCAGGTGCTCGGCCACCGGCCCCTGGGGCGTATCGCCAGGCTCGGCATCGAGCACCGACAGGCCGATGGAAATCGTCACCCGCAGCGCCTCACCCGACAGCGCCGCCATGGGCGTGGCGGCAATCTTGCTGCGGATGCGTTCGGCGATCTCGCAGGCATGTTCGGCGCTGGCGCGAGGCAGCAAGGCGACGAATTCCTCGCCGCCGTAGCGCGCGATGGTATCGCCGGCCCTCAATTGCCCCAGGATGAGCTTGCCCACGGTGCGCAGGACTTCGTCGCCCGTGCCGTGGCCATAGCCGTCGTTGATGGATTTGAAATGGTCGATGTCCAGGAACATGCAGGCCAGCGGATGGCGGTAGCGCCGCGCCTGCGAGATCTCGATCTGGCAGCGATGTTCAAAGTAGCGCCGGTTGTGCACGCCGGTCAGGGCGTCGGTGAGGCCGGCCTGCTTGAGCCGCTCCTGGTTCAGCGCGCTCTCCAGGCACACCGAGATCACGGCAACAAGGCGCTCCAGAAAGCGCGTGCCCGCATGGTGCTCATAGCGTGCCGGATCGCTGCTGCCGAAATGGAAACTGCCGATGAGTTCGCCGTGGCGCACCAGGGGCAGCAAAGCCACCGAAGCCAAGGGCACCTTGGCGCCGACGAACAGATGCTGGTGCGCGACCGCCCGGTACGGCCCCAGGCAGGGCCGCAGGGCATCGCCGTACAGCGCCTTGATCGGCGCCGATGTGGGCACCAGCGTCAGGGCCTGCATGCGCGCGTCCTCCGCGCGCTCCGAACCGAGGATCCGGCTCACCTCCTGGTCATGGTCGACCAGGATGAGGCTGACGGCGTCGATCGCAAAGGCGTTGCGATACTCGTCCAGCAGCAGGTTCACCAGATCGCTCATCGAGCGCGCACTGATCAGGCGATGCTCGACCTGCTCGAAGCGCTGCATCTTGAGTTCATTGGCCCGGGCTTCGCGCAGGATGGCATCGAGGCGCTGCCTCAGCGCCTGGTTTTCTGCTTGCAAATCAGTAGCCATGCCTTGCAACCATTTTCGGAGTTGATGCCCCAACTGCCATTCAAGCTGCCTCCAGCAATTGCAGGGTGGCCTGCGGAACTGAAAGTTCCAGTGCCACGCCCAGGCGTCTGGACAACAGCCATTTCACCGCCAGGGTGTCGAAGCGCTGCCCTTTGACGGCGTCAAAAAGCTCGCGGACGCGCGATTCTGCCATTTCTTCCTGCGCCCCAAGCCGCTGCACCTCCAGCATGGCGGACAGCGCTGCCGCGGCATCCACCAGCTCGTGGTCGGCATCCAGCCCTGCCATGGCGGCCCGGGCCAACGCCATCGCGCCGACCACGTCTCCGGCCGCTTGCGACACCTCGGCGCTGACCAGCATCAGTTCGGCCCTGGCCAGGCTGCTGTCCTGCGCCAAGGGGGCCAGCACATCGAGATACGCCGCGGCGCGCTCGATGCGGCCTTGCGCCAAGTCGAGCCGCACCCCCTCGCAACCGACGCCCATGCGCTGCGCAGGCGGCGCCGAGGCCATGGCGCGCTCCAGCCAGGCACGGGCAGATTCGAGTTCACCCCGCATCCGGGCCGACCAGGCCAGCCAGCGGCAGGCCTGGGCCTCGCTGGCTTCGAGGTCGAGCAGGATCAAACCGCCCTGCTGGCCCAGGCCTCGGTCCAGAAAATCCTGCAACTGCAAAACGGCCTGATCCCACAGGCCCGCGCGCGCGGCGGCCCGCCCGGTGCTGAAGGCCACCAAAGGCCCAAGCAGGGCGACAAAGGGCTGGCTGATGTCCACCGCCTCGACCAGGCGGCCCCGCTGCACGCAGGACTGGATGGCGGCGGCCAGCAGCCGCGGCATGAAGGCCTGCGATCTCAGCACCGAAGGCTCCATGGACCTGGCCTGCGCCAAGGCCTTCATCAGCACCTCATGGCGCTGCGCCTGGCGAGACGCCGGCAGCGTGATGGCCAGCTTGTACGCGACAAAGAGTTGATCGGGCTGCTCGGCATGCGCAAGTTCCAGCAATTGCAGGTTGCGCGCTCGCTTGAGTTCGCGCGCCTGCGCCTCGCCATAGCCGTGGTCCACGACGAACAGGCCCGAATCGGGCCAATCGTCGGCCCCGATCTCCAGCAGGGACTCGGAAACATCCTCATGCACGCGCCCCCGGTAGCGGATGCGCGGATCGCGCCGGAACAGCCGCAGCGAAGCGAACTGGCTGACGCATTGGCCTTGAACCCGGCCCTCCAGGACTTCAGGCACGCCGGCAAACAGGCCGATGGAGACCGTCTGGGCCAAGCCGGGACGCCGGAGGGCCGCGGCCAGCACCTCGCGGGCGCCGGACAGCAGGAATTCATCGGCGTCCAGGCACAGGATCCACTCGCTGCGGGCCGCGTCCAGCGCGACGTTGCGGGCCTGCGCAAAATCCTGCTGCCAGGCGATTTCAAGCACGCGCGCGCCAAACCCGGAGGCAATGGCCTGCGTGCCGTCGCTGCTGCCGGTGTCGACCACGACCATCTCCTGCACCCAGTCCTTGACGCTGGCCAGCGCCATGGGCAGGTTCTGCGCCTCGTCCTTGACGATCATGCAAACGGACAGCGGCAGACGCCCGAGCTCGGAGCCGCCCAGGGCTGAACTCATGCGCCCGCCCTGGCGAGCCCGCTCTTGCGGTTCAACCAGACATAGGTACCCGCGATGCCCAGCGCGAAGGCCGCGCCGCCCAGCCACACCGAGGTGTCGGCAAATTCAGGCCCCACCAGGGCCAACGGCGTGAAGCTGCCCGTCACCACGACCACGGCGGCAATCAGCACGCCCACCAGGCTCTCGCCGACGATCATCCCCGAGGCCATCAGCACGCCCAGCTGCTTGCTGCCGGCGGGGTCGGCGGTGCGCTCGGCTCGGCGGTCGAACAGCCAGCCGGCGATCGCGCCCACGACGATCATCAAGGTGGTCGCCGAAGGCAGGTAGATGCCCAGGCCCACGGCCAGCGGCGGCAGATGCGCCGAGCCGCGAATCTTCAGCAGCTCATCGATCACGATGACGACCACGCCGATCAGCACGCCGACGCCGATCAGGGGCCACTCCAGATTGCCCTGGATCACGCCTTGAGCCAGGGCCGAGATCAGGGCCGCCTGCGGCGCCGCCAGGGCGCGCGACGGGTCGGCACCGGGTGCGCCCGCAAAGCCGTAGGCATGGTTGAGCAGGTCCATGATGGGCGGGATCACCACCGCGCCGGCCACCACGCCGACGATCAGCGCCACCTGCTGGCGCCAGGGCGTGGCATCGACCAGCTGGCCGGTCTTCAGGTCCTGCAGGTTGTCGTTCGAGATCGTCGCCACGGTGAACACCACCGAGGTCACGAACAGCGCGAACGCCACCAGCGCCGGTCCGGCCGACGACGGCAGCAAGGGCTTGACGACGAAACTCAGCAGCAGCGCCGCGCCAATCACCACCAGGATGCCAACGCCCGACAAGGGGCTGTTGGACGACCCGATCAGCCCCGCCATGTAGCCGCACACGGCGGCCACGAAGAAGCTCATCAGGACGATGTAGACCAGCCCGCCAACCAGCAACAGGCTCATCTGTCCGCCCAGCCCGGCGCTCTGGCCAAAACTAGCCAGCAGGCCGCCAATCGGCAGCATGCAGGCCAGGGTGACCAGGCCGACCAGGCCGATGGGAATGTCCTGCTCGGTGCGCGGCAGGCTGGCGCCCTGCCCGGACTTGCGCACGCGCGCCGCGTGCATGGCGGACTTCAGGCCCAGATAGACCGGCTTGACCAGCTTGATCAAGGTCCAGATGGCCGCCACGCCGATGGAGCCCGCGCCGATGAAGCGCACCTTGTGGCTCCAGACCGATTGCGCCAGGTCCGCTGCCGCCATGGCGTCCCCGCCGGGCGCCAGGCTGCTGAGATAAGGCACGGCGCCGGCCCAGCTGATCAGGATCCCGACCAGGATGGCCACGCCCACCCACAGGCCCACCAGGTGCCCGACCGCGATCAAGGCAAACGACAGGCTGAAATCGAAGCCGCTGGCGCCGCTGCGCGGGCCGATGCGGAAGAACTGCACCACGTCGCTGGCGAAGACCTGCGTCGCCTCCACCACCGCGAACAAGGCCGAGGACACCGTGCCCAGCACGATGGACGCCAGCCCAGCCCGACTGACATGCTGGGCGCCGGACTGGATGTCGGACCCCTCCTCCGCCCCCACGCGCAGGACCTCGGCGCAGGCCACGCCTTCGGGATAGGGCAGATCGGACTGGGTCACCAAGGCGCGCCGCAGCGGAATCGAATACATCACCCCCAGCACCCCGCCCAGCGCGCAGATCGAAAAGCTCACGCCGTAGGGGAATCCGTTCCACCAGCCGACCATCACCAGGCCCGGCAACACGAAGATGATGGACGACAGCGTGCCGGCCGACGAAGCCACGGTCTGCACGATATTGTTCTCCTGGATGGAGCCGCCCTTGAAGGCGCGCAGCACCGCCATGGAGATCACCGCCGCGGGAATGGAGGTTGCAAAGGTCAAGCCCGCCTTCAGGCCCAAGAACACATTGGCCGCAGTAAAGACCAGGGTGATCGCAACGCCCAACAGCAGCGCGCGCCAGGTCAGCTCCCGCTGCGCCGAGGCGGTGCCAAGTTCCACGGATTGGCTCATCAACTCTTCTCCATTTCTTTTCGGTGAACACCGTCTTCCCTCGTGGGGCCGGCGGCCTCGGAAATGTAGCGGAGTTGGACGCCCTTGCCTGCTGTGCAAAACCATGAAAATACAGGCGTCGCCGGCAGGTCGATAAAGACAGGTCAACAAAACCTGTGGCTGCTGCGTTAGGGTATGGCGGCCGGTGGTTTGACCGAAGACCTCGGCTCGACTCAACTGAACCGGAAGAACTGGAGAATTTCATGCGTGCCATCGCTATCACCCTGGCGGCCCTCATCGCCGCCAGCACCGCAAGCGTCCCCGCGTCGGCGCAGGTCAGCATCGGATTCAGCGTACCGGGCGTCAGCATCGGCGTGAACGTGCCGGCCTATCCTCAACTGGTGCCGATACCGGGCTATCCGGTCTATTACGCACCGGACCTCAATTCCAATTTCTTCTTCTATGAAGGCCAATACTGGGCCTTCATGGGCGACAACTGGTATGTCAGCAATTGGTACAACGGCCCCTGGATGCTCGTGAGCCCCATGGACGTGCCGTATTTCATCCTGCGCGTCCCGGTGGGCTACTACCGCATGCCCCCGCCGTATTTCCGCGGCTGGGTGGGCGAAATGCCCCCGCGCTGGGGCGACCGCTTTGGACGCGACTGGTCCGCGCGGCACCGTGGCTGGGATGAGTGGGACCACCGCAACGTGCCGCATGCAGCGCCGCTGCCGGAATACCAGCGCCAATACGGCGGACGCAACTATCCGGCGCCGGACCGCCAGCAGGAACTGCACCGGCAGAACTACAACGCCCGCAGCCCTGAGCCAGGCATGCAGCGCCCCAATGAGCAGTATGGACGCGGTCCTGCGCCCGCAGCGCCTCAGGCAGCACAGCCTGCCCCCTACGTTCAGCCCGGTCGAGGCGGCGGCAATGCCGTGTTCAACCCAGCCGAGGAACGCGGCCGGCCCTACAACCCCGGCCAGGAGCGGGTTCAACCCCAGGCGCAGCCCCAGAACCAGCCGCGCGAGCGAGGCAATGAGCATGGCAACGAACGTGCCAATGAACGCGGCAACGAAAGAGGCAATGATCGGGAACATGAGCACGAGCGTTGAGACATGAGCGCCGCAGCAGCCGTGGATGTTGACGCGCGCGCCTTGCTGCGCCGCATGTTCGATGCCGCCATTGCCAGCGCGCAGCCTTCGGTCTGCGTGCCGCCACACCTGCCCGATCCGGCGAGCCTGAAGCCCGGAGGCCGCCTGATCGTGATCGGCGCGGGCAAGGCCTCGGCAGCCATGGCGCGCGCCGTTGAAGACGATTGGCAGGGTCCGCTGTCCGGCTTGGTGGTGACGCGCTACGGCTATGCGCAGCCCTGCCGGCATATCGAGATCGTCGAGGCGGCACACCCGGTACCCGACGCCGCGGGCGAAGCCGCCGCGCGGCGCATGCTGTCCATGCTGGAAGGGTTGACGCCGGACGACCTGGTGCTGTGCCTGATCTCAGGCGGCGGCTCCGCCCTGCTCCCCCTGCCCGCGCCGGGCTTGACGCTGGCGGACAAGCAGGACATCAACCGCGCGCTGCTCAAGTCCGGCGCCACCATCAGTGAAATGAACTGCGTGCGCCGGCATCTGTCCGCCATCAAGGGCGGACGCCTGGCCGCTGCCTGCGCGCCCGCGCATGTGCTGAGCCTGTTGATCTCGGACGTACCGGGCGACCAGTTCGTCGACATCGCGTCGGGCCCGACCGTGCCCGACGCCAGCACCTGCGCCGATGCGCTGGAGGTGCTGCGCCGCTACCAGATCCCGATACCGCCTGCCGCCTTGGCATGGCTGGAGCAAGGCCTGGGCGAAAGCATCAAGCCCGGCGACGCGCGTCTCGCGCGTTGCGAAACCCGGCTGATCGCCACCCCCCAGATGGCCTTGGAGGCCGCAGCCAGGGTGGCGCGCGAGGCCGGCGTCACCCCCGTGATCCTGGGCGACGCGCTGGAAGGCGAAGCGCGCGAACTGGGTACCGTGCTGGCCGGCATCGCCCGGCAGGTGCGCCAGCATGGCCAGCCTGCGCCTGCACCCTGCGTCTTGCTGTCGGGCGGCGAGTCGACCGTCACGGTCAAGGGCTCGGGCCGTGGCGGGCGCAATGTGGAGTGCCTGCTCGCCATGGCCTTGAGCCTGCAGGCCTGCCCCGGCGTCTACGCCCTGGCCGGCGATACCGACGGCGTCGACGGCCTGGAAGACATCGCCGGCGCGCTGATCACGCCCGATACCCTGCAACGGGCGAGTCAGGCCCGCCTGAACGCGCGCGCCTGCCTTGCCGACAACGACGCGCACCGCTTTTTCGAGACCCTGGGCGACTCCGTCATCACGGGCCCGACCCTGACCAATGTGAACGACTTCCGCGCCGTCCTGGTCACCTGACGCGCCGGACGAGCCAGAAGCGCCTGAATGGCGGCATCAAACCTGCGGCAGGAGGAAGCGGCGCTCCCAGGCGCTGATTTCGCTCAGGTAACTGTCGTACTCCATGCCCTTGACGGCCACATAGGCCTGCACGAACTCCGCGCCCATCAGGCGAGGCGCCGAGGTGCTGGCCGCCATCTGGTCGTGCGCCACCACAAAGGTGCGCGCCAGTCCCCGCGGCTGGTCGTAGGCATTGCCTTCCATGGGTTCGGTCGATGCGAGCTCTTCCTGCATGCCGGCCAGACCCGCTGCCAGGCTGGCGGCGATGGCCAGGTAGGGGTTGGCATCGGCGCCGGCAATGCGGTTCTCCACGCGGCGCGCCGCGGGCGAACTCAGCGGCACGCGCAGGCCTGCCGTGCGGTTGTCGTGACCCCAATGCAGATTGACGGGCGCCTGGCTGCCCGTGACATAACGCCGATACGAGTTGACAAACGGCGCGTAGATCAGCATCAGGTCCGGCATGTAGGCCTGCAGTCCGGCGATGAACTGGCGGAACTTCGGGCTCGCGGAGCCGTCTGCCTGCGTGAAGATGTTGCGGCCCTCGCGGTCCACGACGCTCTGGTGCAAGTGCATGGAGCTGCCAGCCTCGCCCGCGATCGGCTTGGCCATGAACACGGCGTTCAAGCCGTGCTTGAGCGCAATCTCCTTGGCCGCGTACTTGAACAGGAAGGCCTGGTCGGCCACGGCCACCGGGTCGCCGTGCATCAGGTTGATTTCGTACTGGGTGGTGCCCACCTCGTGGATCCAGGTGTCGGCACTGATGCCCAAGGCGTCGATGGCGGCATGGAACTCGTCCCAGAACGGCGCCAGCTCGTTGAGCAAATTGAGGCTGAATGCCGACTGCCCGACCTCGGCCCGGCCACCACGCCCCTTGGGTGCGCGCAGGACCTGCGCCGGGTCCTCGTTGGCGGCCGTGATGTAGAACTCGATCTCGGGTGCTACCACCGGCTGCAGGCCGAGCGCCTGGTAACGGCCCAGCACGGTTTTCAGGACCGAGCGCGGCGCGAAGGGGCAGAGCTCGCCGCTCATTTCCACGCAGTCGTGAATCGCCATGTAGCGCGGCACCGAACTCCAGGGCACGCGTTTCAGGGTGGCGAGATCGGGAACCAGGCGGACGTCCGGATCCTGGTCCGGGAAGATCGGGTCGTACGAGTACTCGCCGGTCACGCATTGCATGGGGATGGCCTGAGCAATCCGCAGCTCGTTGCCCTTGGCGAAGCTGGCGGCAGGCATGAGCTTGCCGCGAGGATAGCCGGACACGTCCGGAAAAATGCATTCGACGTCGCGAATGCCTTCGCTGCTGAAACGTTCAAGCAGCGTCTGCGCGGCTGCCGGGGATTGCTCTGATGTAAGGTGCGACTTCATAGGTTGTGGATCATGCTGCCAGGCCGATGCTTGGCGAAAGCGATCAATCGGTCACGTTAAATGGAAATGGCGACGCGATGAAGAGCCACTTTCAATTCTTTGACGGAACCACTTTGTCCATTGGCCTGGCGCCGTCCATCAATGCGGACGCAGGCGCCGCCTGCGGCATCGCCAACGCGCTCTTCAGCGGCGCGGCAGGCGCGGCGCACCCACGCGCCTGCCCCACGCCCTTGAGGTAGGCCCGCCGCACCGTCCCGGCCGCGACGGCGGCAACCACGTCTTTGGCATGCTGCTCGGCGCCCGTCAGCTTGCGCACCCAGCCCCGGAACGGGATGATGCCCCCCGTGAAGCCCTGGAGCGCCCCAACCGCGGCATCACCTACCGCGTTGCCGCCCTTGCTGGCCCAGTCCGACGTATCGTCCTGCCGAGGCACGTCAAGGTCCGGCCCCAATATCGCCGTCAGCCCGTTGATCTGATCGGCCAGCTTTTCACAACTGAGGTCGGCGGGCCATTGGTACGGCGCCTTTTGCGCGTCTATCAGGAGCTCGGGAATGCGTGACTTGATCAGATTGAGGTCACCCAGAGGCGCCGTGGTCGCGCCCACCAAACGCGAAGACGCATCCGATGCGGCCGCCTCTGCCGGCAAAGCCGCAGAGGCGGCCAGATCCGGTGCCGCCACGCGCTCGCCCGGTTTCGACTGCGCGGACACGGAAACACCTTGAATTCCTGCCGCAGCACAAAGCCCCAAGATCGACACGATGCGCCAATAGTTCATGGTGCACAAGGATAGCAGCGAGTTTTGCCGCGAAAGACCCATCGGGGGCACCTAGAATTTGTGGAGCGAGGTTCCAGAGTTGTATCCAATGGCCGTCGAAGTCCTGATTCGGGTATTGCGCGAGGTGAAAATCATGGCCTCCGCCCGCAACGCCTTGATATTGCCGCTCCTCGTCAAAAACCTGCTGCTGCCCTGCAGCGCCGAGGCCACGGAACCGCTGTTCAAGATCTGGAGCCTGATCGAGCCCCCGACCAACTATGTCGACGAAAAGGGGATGCCTGCAGGAATTTCGGTGGACGTGCTGCGGGAATTGCAAAAACTCTTGAACGATACGACGCCCGTTGAATTCCTGCCTTCGGCGCGCGCCCTCAAATTCTCCAAGACCGAGGCCAATATTCTGATCTTCTCGTTGGCCCGCAACGAGGACCGCGAGCAGGCAGGCTACCAGTGGATCATCCAAACGACTTACAAGCCCTGGGCCTTCCTCGGCATGAAAGATTCCCCCTTGCAGATCGACAGCATGGAGGCAGCCAGGCGCTTGAAAATCGGCACCGTGCATGGCTCGGCCTACGAGCACTACTTGATCGAAAACAGGTTTCCGAATATCAACGCTTCGGTCAGCTTTGCAAGCAACATACTGATGCTTCTCGCTGGCCGGGTCGACGTGGTGCTTTCCAATAGAGTCACCATCATCAGCGAATGCAAATTCGTTGGAAATTGCAAAAATTCGGACTTCAAGAGCTTCTTCGAGCCGGTCGGATACTCCTCCTGGATTGCGTTTTCACCCAACTCCGACCCCAGGCTTGTCAAGAAATGGAAGTCTGCTGCTGAAGAGCTGATGAAGAATGGTACTTACGAGGCCATTGCCAACAAATGGAGCCAGCGGATCGCCAATGACTTGGGCGCGAAGACCTACATCAACAAGGACGGCGTTCTCGTGTTCGACAACCAAGACTGACCTCAGCCCATCAAATAGTGATCTGCCAGCAAGGCCGCAAACAGGCCAAACAAATAGGCAATGGAAAACCTGAACGTCGGCATACTCCACTGAGGGTCCCGCTTCAGGCGCCAGGCGTGGCCGATGAAGCGCAGCCCCAGCAGCGAGGCGCCCGTGAAGTAGACCCAGCCGCTCATGCCGATGGCGACGGGTATCAGGCTGACGGGCAGCAAGGCCACGGCGTAGACGAGCACGCGATGGGCCGTGAAGGGCACGCCGTGGGTGACCGGCAGCATGGGAACGTCAGCTTTGGCGTAGTCATCGCGGCGATGGATGGCCAAGGCCCAGAAGTGCGGCGGCGTCCAGACGAAGATGATCAGGAAAAGTGCCAGGGCGCCGCCATCGACCTGGCCCGTGATGGCCACCCAACCCAGCAGCGGCGGCGCGGCACCTGCGGCGCCGCCGATGACGATGTTCTGTGGCGTGGCGTACTTCAGGTACAGGCTGTAGACCACCGCGTAGCCCAGCAGCGAGGCCAGGGTCAGCAGCGCACACATCAGGTTGGTGAAGACCAGCAACAGCGCCATGCCAGACACACCAAGCACGGCCGAGAATCCCAGGACCTCGCCCCGCCGGAGCACGCCGCGTGGCAGCGGCCGGGCGCGGGTGCGCGCCATGACGGCGTCGAGCCGGAAATCGACCAGATGGTTGATCGCCGCCGCCGCGCCGGCCACCAGCGCGATGCCAAGCAGGCCGAACAGCATGGGCCGCCACGGCGGCAGCGTGCGCGAGGACAGCAGCATGCCGACGGCCACGGTGAAAGCCATCAGCGCGACCACGCGCGGCTTGGTCAGTACCAGGTACTCGCGCCAGCACGCCCGGACCACCGGCAGCGGCTTGGCGAGTTCGACGACGGCCATGGCAGGGCCGCTCAGCTGAAGAACAGCAGGCGGGTGAGCAGCGTGTGGCTGGCCTCGGAGGCCATCAGGCCAACCAGCACCAGCAGCGCCAGCGGCGGCAGCAAAATTGCACAGATCAGCGCCAGTCGCTCCCAGGCCATGTGCATGAAGACGGCCACGATCAAGCCGGCCTTGAGCAGCATCAGGATGACGATCAGGCTCCAGCGCGTCAGGCCCTGGAGGTGGAAATAATCCACCATGTAGGACATCGTGCTCAGCACGAACAGCAGCAGCCAGACCTTGAGGTACAGGCCGACGGGGTGTTGCTGGTGCTGCTGTTGTTGCAGCTGTTGGGTCGTTCCGGGAGCGCTCATGCCACACCTCACCAGAGGTAGAAAAACGCGAAGATGAAAACCCAGACCAAGTCGACGAAGTGCCAGTACAGGCCTGCGATCTCGACGATCTGATAGTTGCCGCGGCGGTCATAAGCCCCGCGCATCAGCCGTGTCGCCACAATGCTGAGGTAGATGACGCCCGCGCTGACGTGCAGGCCGTGGAAGCCCGTGATCATGAAGAACGCCGAGCCAAATTGCGCGGCACCCATCGGGTTGCCCCAGGGCCGCACGCCCTCATCGAGAATGAGCTTGCTCCATTCGAAGGCTTGCATGGACACGAACATCACACCGAAAGCGGCAGTGGCGAACATCAGCAGCGCGGCTCGTCTGCGGTCGCGCTGGTAGGCGAAGTTCACCGCCATGGCCATGGTGCCGCTGCTGCTGATCAGCACGAAGGTCATGATGGCGATCAAGATCAGCGGCAGGCTGATGCCGCCGATGCGCAGCGCAAAGACCTCGCTCGGGTTGGGCCAGGGCACGGTGGTTGAGGCGCGTACCGTCATGTAGCCGGTCAGGAAGCTGCCGAAGATGAAGGTGTCGCTGAGCAGGAATATCCACATCATCACCTTGCCCCAGGCGACGTGGAAGGCCTGGCGGTCGGACGACCAGTCGGCGACCAGGCCGCGCAAGCCCAGAGGCTGGGCGGCGTTCAAGGGAATGGCACTCATGTGATGGTTCCTCCTCAGCGGGTGCCGCAGATCCGCGCGGCGGCCTCGGGGTCGATGAGGCTGAACGCAGTGAACAACGCCATCCAGACCAGCAACAGGAAGTGCCAGTAGCGGGCGCACAGGGCGACGCGCCAGGCAGCCCGCTCGGATGAAAGCTGCACCCACGCCCAGGCCACCAGCCCGCCGGCCACGTGCAGGGCATGCAAGGCCGTCAGCAGGTAAAAGAAGCTGCCGGCCGGGTTGCCGATCAAGGACACTTTGGCGCCTAGCAAGGCCTGCCAGGCCCAGGCCTGGGTGACGACAAAGGCCAGCGCGCAACCGCCGCCGGCCAGCATCGCCGGACGGCTCACCTGACCACGCTGCGCGCGCCAGGCAGCCTGTTGCATGAGAGCGCTGCCCACCAGCAGCCACGCGGTGCTGAGCCACAACTGCCAGGGCAAGCCGATGGCGACCGCATCGCTGGCGCTCAGCCGCATCACGTAGGCGACGCCGAACAGCGAGAACAGCACGGTCGCCACGCCCATGAAGACCCACAGCCCGACGCTGTGCGCCGCGCCAGGCTGAGCGCGTTGCCAGCCCAGCACCGACGGCGCCAGCACGCCGGCGCTCATGTCGCGACTCCTGTGGCCGCGGCACTCGCGGCAAGGGGCGTGGCGTCGGGCTCCTGGCCTCCTGCCTGTGCCGGTGCGTTCTGGGGGATGAAGTCTTCGGCCGCGCCGGGCACGCTATAGGCATAGGCCCAGCGGTGCACGACCGGCAGCTGCGCGCCCCAGTTGCCGTGCGCTGGCGGCGTCTGCGGCGTGAACCATTCCAGCGAGGCCGCGCGCCAGGGATTGGGGTCGGCCCTGCGGCCGCGGAACAGGCTCCACACCAGGTTGAAGACGAACACCAGTTGCGTGGCACCGACGATCAGCGCGACAACGGTGATGAAGGCGTTGAGCTGATGGGCCGACTGCGGGATGAACTGGTAGCCCTCGAAGTTGTAGTAGCGCCGCGGCATGCCCAGGATGCCCAGGTAGTGCATGGGGAAATAGATCAGATAGGTACCGAGGAAGGTGACCCAGAAATGCAGATGGCCGAGATGGTCGTTCAGCATCCGGCCGCTGATCTTGGGGTACCAGTGGTAGATCGCACCGAACACCACCAGCAGCGGCGCCACCCCCATCACCATGTGGAAATGGGCCACCACGAAGTAGGTGCCCGACAGCGGAATGTCGACACTGACGTTGCCGAGGAACAATCCTGTCAGCCCGCCGGCCAGGAAGGTCAGCATGAAGGCCAGCGTGAACAGCATGGGCACCGACAGGTGTATGTCGCCGCGCCACAGCGTCAAGACCCAGTTGTAGACCTTGATGGCGGTGGGGACCGCGATGATCAGCGTGCTGGTGGCGAAGAAGAAGCCGAACCAGGGGTTCATGCCGCTGACAAACATGTGGTGGGCCCAGACGACGAAGCTTAAGCCACCGATGATCAAGATGGCCCACACCATCATGCGGTAACCGAAAATGGCTTTGCGCGCATGCACGCTGATGAGGTCGGACACGATGCCGAAGGCCGGCAGCGCGACGATGTAGACCTCGGGGTGGCCGAAGAACCAGAACAGGTGCTGGAACAGCAGCGGGCTGCCGCCCTTGTAGCCGGTCAACTGGCCCAGGGACACGACGGCTGGAATGAAGAAGCTGGTGCCCAGGGTCTTGTCGAGCAGCAACATGACGCCGCTGACGAACAGCGCCGGAAAGGCCAGCAGCGCCAGCACCGTGGCCGTGAAGATGCCCCACACCGACAGCGGCATGCGAAGCAGCGTCATGCCCTCGCAGCGGGCCTGCAGCACGGTCGTGACGTAGTTGAGGCCGCCCATGGTCGTCGCGACGATGAAGATCAGCAGCGAGACCAGCATCAGGATGATGCCCCAGTCGTGGCCCGGCGTGCCGGGCAAGATGGACTGGGGCGGGTACAGCGTCCAACCCGCGCCGGTGGGCCCGCCAGGCGCAAAGAAACTGGCCATCAGCACCACCACCGCCAGCAGGTAGACCCAGAAGCTCAGCATGTTCATGTACGGGAACACCATGTCCCGCGCGCCGACCATGAGCGGGATCAGGTAGTTGCCGAAACCGCCGAGAAAGAGCGCCGTCAGCAAATAGATCACCATGATCATGCCGTGCATGGTGACGAACTGGTAGTAGCGCTCGGGGGTAATGAAAGCGAAGTGGCCGGGGAAACCGATCTGCAGCCGCATCAGGTCGGACAGCAGCACGCCGACCAAGCCCACGACGATGGCCATGCTCGCGTACTGAACCGCGATGACCTTGTGGTCCTGGCTCCAGACGTACTTGTTGATGAAGCTGGTCGGCTCGTGCGCAGCAGCGTCATCATGGTCATGGTCGGCGGAGTGGGCCATGGCTGTCCTTGGTCAGTGAACCGACTGGATGTAGGCGACCAACGCGTCGAGCTCGTCGTCCTTGACGTCAAGCTTGGGCATGATGGGCTGGAAGCCCTTGACCACGCGCGAGGTCGGATCGAGGATCTGGCGCTTCAGCTCTGCTGGATTCATCACGACCTTCGAGCCGTCGGAGAAGGTCTCGGTCTTGCCGAACAAGCCCATCCAGGTCGGGCCCACGCCGGCGCTGCCATCGACCGAGTGGCAACCCGCGCAGCCCTTGCTCTGCGCCAGCGCCCTGCCCTGCGCCACCAGGTCGCCCGCAACGGCCGGGACCGCAGCGGCCGCTGGTGCCAGCGTCGCAGCAAAGGTGGGCTGAGCGGCCAACCAGGCTTTGAAGGCCGCCTCGTCCTCGACCACCACGGTGCCGTGCATCCTGGGGTGGCCGATGCCGCAGAGCTGGGCGCACATGGCCTCGTAGCGCCCGGCCACCGTGGGCGTGAACCAGAAGCTGCTGACCTGGCCGGGCACGATGTTCATGCGCGCGCGCATCGGTGGCACGAAGAAGTCGTGCAGCACGTCGTTCGAGCGCGCCAGCACCTTGACCGGCCGGTTCAGCGGCAGGTGCACCTCATTGCCGGTGATCACGATATTGGCCAGCGCCGCCGGATCACCGGGATCCAGGCCGAGCGGATTGGTGCCGCTGACAAAGCGGACGTCCGAGGCGCCCAGCTTCTTGGCGGCCCCGACGAAGCGAAAGCGCCATTGCCACTGCTGCCCCACGACCTCAAGCACCATGGCATCCGGCGGTGGCCGCAGGTAGCTGGCGTAGACCGCCAGCCCCGGCGTCAGCAGTGCAGCAATGCCCAGCGAGGTGACTGCAATGAGCCAACGCTCAAGCCGCTTGTTCTCGGGCTGGTAGGCCGCTTGGTGGCCGGCACGGTGCCGAAAGCGCAGCAGGCAGTAGACGACGAAGAGGTTGATGACGACGAAGAAGATGCCCGTGATGACGAGCGTGATCGTCAACGTCTCATCCATTTGCCGCCAGTTGGATGCCAGCGAGGTGGTCCACCACGGGCTAAGAACGTGGAACGCCAGCGAGCCGCAGACAATCGCGAGCAAGGCGAGAATCATCCACATACGTTGCTGCTCCTCGTGATGGACGACCAACGAGCTGGGGCGCGCGATCAGTTCGTGCTGGGCATGCTGGGAGTGCTGCTCAACCTGCGGTAGATCAGTGCGGCGCTGATGCCAAACACCAGGTGGCCCACCAAAGTGTTCCAGTCACGCATGTCCGAGAACCAGGGGAACAACTCCGTCAGCACATAGAAGTTGAACCAGTAAACCAGCACGCCGAAGCCGGCACCGACAGCCAGCGTCAAGCCCACCCTTTGCTCGAATTGCAGGCGGGCAATGCAAAAACCAATCACCATCCCCGAGAAGACGCCCAGCGAGTAGTGGATCAACAGTGCAACCGCTACCACGCCGAGGTCGAAGCCCGAGGACTGCAGTGCATGGGGGCCCAGCACCAGCGCCGCGACCTTGTGTGACGTGACCCAGGGGTTGCCGTCGCCAAACGTCAGCGGCCAGCACAGGTCGAGCACCATCAGCACGGCGCCAGCGGCGAGGCCTGCCACCGCGGCGGCCGAC
This sequence comes from Burkholderiaceae bacterium, assembly GCA_019234815.1. Classification (GTDB taxonomy): domain Bacteria; phylum Pseudomonadota; class Gammaproteobacteria; order Burkholderiales; family Burkholderiaceae_C; genus JAFALA01. The sequence goes on from JAFALA010000020.1 coordinate 37,973, forward strand.
CAATCGGGCTCGCGCGATGCCAAGGTGCGGGGATTCATTCGGAGTTCCATGGCCATCTCCTCATCGTCGCCGGATCTCTAGTGAAAATACCCCATGCCCCGCACGGTGCCATCACGGCGGGCCTCAAGTGCAAGACCTGCGGCGGGATCTCAAGGGGCTGGGCGGGCGAGCGGGGCATGACCATCATCAGCATGACCTGCCCCCGCGCAAAAAACAAAGCCTCCCAGGTGTTGCGTGGACCTTCAAGGTTCGGCAACAGCGCATGGAGGCGATGATTCATCGCAATCTCCTATGACTCACGGGAGTGAGACAAGATTGTGTTATTTTTGCTTTATACACCTGCGCCCAAGAGGCCGCAACGGTCGGGAAAGCGCTGGCGATGCAGGCCTCCACTGAATCATCGACGGCCAGAAAGAAGCGTGAAGCTTGAAGCGGGTACCGAGGGGCGAGTCCGTGGTGACAGTCCTTGATCGTGATGCCCAGTGCCTCCTCACGGTCATGTACGGCCAGCCAGGAATGTCCAGTTTGCCGCATGTCGCGAGCAAGGAGACGATGTGAATCGACGAAAAAGGCTGACCTTTTGGGGCGCCGACGAAAACGACGACAGCCTCCCCCGCAGCGTCATGGAGGGCAGGAAAACTGTCACAGCTGACACTGTCGACGACTATGCCGCCGGATATGGAGAATTTGGCGACGGAGGCTACCAACCAGGCGACCTCATTGAGGTCTATGACCTGAAGAAGCGCCTTCGCTGCCTGATCAAGGCGACCAAGGTCTACACGATTGAGTTCGGGAACGTTCCTGACGAGGTTTGGCGGGGCGAAGGGTTCTTGAGCGCGAAGGAATTCCAGGACTGCCATGTCCGGTGCATGCCCCACCTGACGCTGCATGACAAATTCGAGCTGGTCACGCTGCATTTCGAGCTTGTTGAGATCATCGCTCGCGACATTTGAGTGGAAAGTGGAAATTTGCTGGATACCCTAGCTTCGCTGCCACAATCCGGCGCAATTCGATTAAGCAGCCCCTCCGACAACCGCAATCTTCACAATCTCCATGACCCATTCCAGGGCCTGCCGCTCGTCAAGACCGCCCTTCAGCAAAGGCTCGATGTCAATTTTCGAAGGGCCTCGGTGCTCAATGAAGACGGCGAAAGTAGTGGTATTTGGCACGGCTTGAACTACCAACCGTTTGTTCCCCACGACAGCCTGAGTGTTTGGTGCAACCACGGGACCTTCTCATTGAAATGAAACCTCAATC
>JAFALA010000057.1 GCA_019234815.1 Burkholderiaceae bacterium
CTGTTCCTGCGGCGCTTCCAGGTCCCCGGCCAGCAAGACGCTGTGCCCCGCCGCCGTGCCGACGCGCAGCACGCATGACAAGGCATTGGGCTTTTGCACCCGGCCGATGTCGCCCGGCTGCGGGTGCAGGAATTCGAAATGCACGCCGTCCCAATCCCAGGCCAGGCCCCCGATGCAGTCCTGGTTGCGCAGGCCTTTGGGCAGGAGCTTGTGCCCCGTGCCCAAGGAGCTAAACAGCCGACCCGGCGCCAGCGCGGCGGCCACGGATCGGGCGCCGCCGACATGGTCCATGTCCTGATGGCTGAGCACCAGCGCATCCAGGCGGTGCTCCCCCAAGGCGCGCAGCAGCGGCACCAACACACGTTCGCCAGCATCGGCCTCCGGGCCCCATTGCGGCCCCGTGTCGTAAAGCAGATCGTGATGCTGGGTGCGCACCAGCACCGCCGTGCCCTGGCCGATGTCAGGGGCGAGCAGGTCGAACTGGCCCGGATCCGGCCGCTGCGGCGCAGGCCACAGCAGCGGCACCATCAGCGCGACGCCACACAGGCGCAAACGCCAGGGCTGTGGCGCCACGGCCAGAACGGCCCCCGAGAACCCCAGCGCCTGGGCCCACGGCGGCGCCACCGGCACGTACCAGACCGCCGCAGGCCATTGCAGCAGAACGTGCAGCCAGGCCATGAGCAAGTCCGCCGCGTGAGCGCTGGCCACCCAGAAGCCCGACCAGATGGCCCCCAGCAGCGCCAGGGGCGTGATGACGAAGGTGACCCAGGGGATGGCCAGCACGTTCGCCACCCACGACATCAGCGAGATCTGCTGGAAGAAGAACAGCGTCAGCGGCGCCAGGCCGACCGTCGCAATGCCCTGGATGTGCATGCCGGAGCGGCACGCATGCAGCAGGCGCTGGCGCCAGCCTGGCCCGGATATGGCCGCCAATGCGGCTAGGTCGCCGGGCATGGCGCCCGGCTCCGGCGGCGGCGCCGCGGGCCGCTCCTCACCCTGCAGCATCAGCAGCGCCACCGCCCCGAACGACAGCCAGAAGCCGGGCTGCAACACGGTCCAGGGGTCAACCAGGCAGACCAGCCAGGCGGCTGCCAGCAGGCACAGCGGCCAGGGCCATTGCACGCCGAGTTGGCGCAGCAGCGCCAGGCAGGCCAGCATCCAGATCGTGCGCTGCGACGGCACGCCGCCGCCCGAGAACCACGCATACAGCGCCGCCGTGCCCACGCCCAGCCAACGCGCCGCCTGCGGCGCCGGCATCCATAAGCAGGCGCGCGGACTGAGCCGCCACGCACGCCCCGCCACGGCCACCATCAGCCAGGCGAACATGGTGACGTGCATGCCGCTGATGGCCACCAAGTGCGACACACCCGCGTCGCGGAACACCTGCCAGTCGCCAGCCGGAATGGCCGCCTGGTCGCCCAGGCTGAGCGCGACCGTCAGACCCGCGGCGCTGCCTGGCGCCAGCGTGCGTTCGATGCCGGAACGCATCACTTCACGCCAATGCGCCATGCACAGCAGCGAGGCCGGCGCCAGGCGTGCCATCGCCGGCAGGCGGACCGTGCCCGTGGCCCCGACGCCCTGCTCCAGCAACCACAACTCGTAGTCGAAGCCGTACGGGTTCATCAGGGTGTTGGGCCGTTTCAAGCGCACCGTGAAGCGCCAGCGCTCGCAGGCGCGCCAATCGGGCGCATCCAGGCCGGGCTGCGCGAAACCCGACAGCATGACCCTGGCCGGCACGCGCAGACGACTGACGCCGGAGTGCGGATCGCTGTAGCGCTCGACCTCGAACTGGAAACGCCAGCCCGGCGCGCCGCCATAGCCCTCGGCATGCTGCGGCAGCGACGCGATGCGGCCCTCAAGCAGCAGATCGCGGCCCTCCCAGGCCGCAGGCAGGCGCTCGTCCAGACGGGCCTGCGCCCGCCAGGCCGTACTGAACAGCGACAAGGCTGCCGCGCACAGCAGCAGCCCCAGGCCTTGCACCCAGGCCCCTGATGCGCCCCCCATGGCACGCATCCAAGCCGCCAGCGCCAGCAAAGGCAGGCCCGCCAGGGCAGGCGCCATGCAAGCCCGTAGCGACGGCAGGTCGGACTGCACTTGCAGCCACGCCAGACCACCCAGCCATCCCCCAGCGGCCCACGCCCACATGCGCCTCCTCCCTGTTCGTCGTAGGCCGGAGCCCCGCCTCGGCCCCGCTGGCCCCACCACTGTTGGCTCTTGTTGGCTCTTAAGGAAGCGCTAATCCAGTCACCGGCCTCCGGTGTAGGATTCGCGCCACCGATTTCAACCTCGACCCAGAGTAGCCCATGAGTACCTCCAACACCTCCACAGCCTCCTCGTCTGGCGCACAGGCCTCGGTCTATGACCGCATTCAAGCGCTGGGCCTGAACCTGCCGCCCCTGGCCGTGCCGGCCGCCGCCTATGTGCCCTTCGTGCGCACCGGCAATCTGCTGTTCGTGTCCGGCCACTTGGCCAAGAAGGACGGCAAGGTCTGGGTCGGCCAACTGGGCCGCGACACCGACACCGTCACGGGCAAGGCCGCGGCGCGCGCCATCGCGGTCGACCTGCTGGGCACGCTGCATGCCGCCGTCGGCGACCTGAACAAGATCAGCCGCGTGGTCAAGCTCATGAGCCTGGTCAACAGCAGCCCCGACTTCACCGAGCACCACCTCGTCACCAACGGCTGCTCGGAGCTGCTGGGCGAAGTCTTTGGCGACAAGGGCGCGCACGCCCGCAGCGCCTTTGGCGTGGCGCAGTTGCCCATGGGGGCCTGCGTGGAAATCGAGGTGATCGTGGAGCTCGCAGACTGATGCGCGCGCCGAGGCTTGTTTGGCAATCGCGCGCGCTGGGCTTGAGCGTGCTGGCCAGCGTGGGCGCCGTCGTCGTGGCCCTGACGGTCCAGCACGCGTTCGGCGTGCGCGTCTGCCCCTGGTGCGTGCTGCAGCGGGGCATCTGCCTGCTGATGGCCTTGGTAGCCGGCCTCGGCTGGCTGCTGCGCGGCGTCCAACCCATGCGGCAGCTGGCCCTGGCGCTGGTGCTGGTCTTGAGCCTGGCGGGACTGGCCGCGGCCTACTACCAATGGGATGTGGCCTCGCAACTGGCCTCCTGCGACCTGACCCTGGCCGACCGCATCATCACCGCGCTGAAGCTCGAGTCGCGCCTGCCCTACGTGTTCATGGTCACGGCCTCCTGCGCCGACGCCGACCTCTACCACCTGCTGGGTCTGCCCTACGAGGCCTGGAGCGGGCTGCTGTATCTGGGCCTTGGGGCCTTGAGCCTGTACACGCTGAGCCGGAACGGCCATAAAGCTCACAGACACTGACGGCGATCAAGCTTCTGGCCTCGGGGGCTTGATAGGCTGCGCCGCATGATTGCCTCCCATGCCCGGCCCGGCCCGGACCTTCTCATCGTCGGCGCTGGCCCGGCAGGCCTGAGCATGGCCTGCGCATTGGCCGACGCCGGCATCCGCAGCACCGTGCTGGAGCAGGCGCCGCTGGCTGCCATCGCGAATCCTGTCGAGGACGGCCGCGAGATCGCGCTCACGCACCGCGGCGTGCAGGTGCTCCAGGGCCTGGGTGCCTGGCAAGACCTGGCGCCCAGCGAAATCCATCCGCTCGTGCACGCCCGCGTCTTCAACGGCGAGGCCCAGCGCAGCCTGTACTTTGACAGCCGCCAGGCCGGCGCCGACCGCCTCGGCCACCTGGTCGCCAACCAGGCGCTGCGCCGTATTGCCTACCAGGGCGCCTTGCGCCGGTCAGACATGGTCGAGCTGCAGTGCGACGCAAAGGTCAAGCAACTGTGCTGCGACGCCGAACAGGCCAGCGTGACGCTGGAAGACGGCCGCAGCTTCAGCGCGGCCTTGCTGATTGCCGCCGACAGCCGTTTCTCTGCCAGCCGCCGCATGGCCGGCATCGGGGCCGAGATGCGCGACTTCGGCCGCAGCGTGATCGTCTGCCGCGTGGCCCACCAGAGGCCGCACGGGCACACGGCGCTGGAATGCTTTCACCACGGCCACACCATGGCCTGGCTGCCGCTGCAGGACGGCGTCAGCTCGCTGGTGCTGACCCTACCCGCCGACCAGGTCGACCGCATGCTGGCGCTGAACGAATCCGGCTTCATGGCATGGGTGCAGACCCACAGCCAGGACCGTCTGGGCAAGCTGCGGCTGATCGGCCCGCGCCACCATTACCCGCTGGTGGCCACCTACGCGCACCGCTTTTGCGTGCATCGCTTTGCCCTGATCGGCGACGCCGCCGTAGGCATGCACCCGGTCACCGCGCACGGCTACAACTTCGGCCTGTACGGCATCGAATCCCTGAGCCGACTGCTGGCCGAGGCCAAGGCGCAGGGGCGCGACCTGGGCAGCGCCGAGCCGCTGCAGGCCTTTGCGCAGCAGCATCGCCGCGCGACCTGGCCCATTTACCAAGGCACCAATCTGGTGGTGCGCCTGTTCACCGACGACCGCGCTGGCGCACGCTGGCTGCGCCAGGGCGTGCTCGAAGCGGCCAACCGCCTGCCGCCGCTCAAGGCCGCGATCACGGCCCAGCTGACTGGACGCGGACTGACGCAACATCCGCTGCTGCGCCAGGCCGGCGCAGCGCTCTTCAATCGCCTTCAATCACCTCTTACCGAGCCCTCGCGGCGCGGATCGGCAGCGCCGAACCAGCCGCCGCCCTGACGTTCCAGCGCGCTCGTGCCGCTGACCAGGTCGACCTCCTGCACCTGGTGGCCGCGCGCCTTCAAGGCCTCCTGCGTGGCCGCGGGGAACAGGCCCTTCTCCAGCGCCGTCGGGCCGTTGAAGCTGCCGAAATTGGCCAGGTTGGCAGCGTCCTGCACGTTCATGCCCCAGTCGTGCGTTGCGACCAGCATCTTGGCGACGTAATGGATGATCGCGGCGCCGCCGGGTGAGCCCACGCTCATCAGCAATCGTCCGTCGCGCCGGTCAAACACCAGCGTCGGCGTCATGCTGGACCGCGGCCGCTTGCCAGGCTCCAGCCGGTTGGCGACCGCGCGTCCCTGCGCATCGCGCGGCACGAAGGAAAAATCGGTCAGCTGGTTGTTGAGCATGAAACCGCCAGGCAGTCCGGTGCCGCCGTCGCTCATCAGGCGCGCGCCGAAGGCCGATTCGACCGTGGTCGTCATCGAGACCGAATGGCCGCGCGCATCGACCACGCTGACGTGGCTGGTGCCGTGCTCGACCTGCTCCGGCTGCGAAGCCAGGCTCAACGACGCACCGGGCACCGGATCTCCAGGGCTGGCGCGGCCCATGCTGTGCGGGCCGATCAGGGCGGCACGACGCGCCAGGTAGCCGGGATCCAGCAGGGTCCGCCAGTTGCCACCCGGCGCCGCCACGAAGTCCGGATCGCCGATGTAGCGGTCGCGATCGGCAAAGGCCAGGCGGGCGGCCTCGGTGTAGCCGTGCAGCCAGTCCGCACCGGGCTGTCCCAGCACCACGGCGTGGGTTGCGTCGCTGGCGGGCAGCATGCCGAGAATCTGCATCATCGTCAGGTGCCCCGAAGACGGCGGCGGAAAGCCGCAGACGCGCCAGATCTCGCGCCAGTCCGTGCACAGAGCCTCGCGCAAGCGCGGCTGATAGGCGCGCAAATCGGCCTCGCTCAAGCCGCCCGGGTTGGCGCCATGGCCGCGCACCCGAGCCACCATGTCGCGCGCGATGCTGCCTTGATAAAAGGCTTCGGCGCCCTCGGCGGCCAGGCGCCGGTAGATGGCCGCCAGGGCGGGATTGCGCAACACATGGCCCACCGGCCAGGCCTGACCCTGTGTGTCGAAAAAGTAGGCGCGCGCCTGCGGGTCGCGCACCAGGGTCCGGTCCTGCGCCAACAGGCTGTGCAAGCGCGGGCTGACCGCAAAGCCCTGCTCGGCCAGTCGCAACGCCGGCTCGAACAAGCGCGCCCAGGGCAGCTTGCCGTCGCGCTCATGCGCCCGCGCCAGCATGCGCAGCACACCGGGCGTGCCGACCGCGCGACCGCCCACCACGGCCTCGTCGAAAGGCATGGGGCTGCCGTCGGCGCGCAGGAACAGCCGCTCGTCGTCGGCCGCCGGCGCGGTCTCGCGGCCGTCCCAGGCCTGCAGGCGCTGGCCGTCCCACAGCATCAGCAAGGCGCCGCCGCCGATGCCGCTGGACTGCGGCTCGACCAGGGTCAGCACCATCTGCGCGGCAATGGCCGCATCCAGCGCGCTGCCGCCCGCCGCCAGCATCTCCGCGCCGGCCTGCGCCGCGAGTGGATTCGCCGCGGCCACGGCTTCATGCGCATAGCGCCAACCCGGCTGCGGCGTCCAGCCGCTGCGCGCCTCGGGAGCTGGCGGCAACCCGGACGGCTCGGGCGGCCGGGTCGAACAGGCCGCCAAGGCCAGCACGGCCCCGGCATACAAAGACACGAACCGGCGCAATCGTTTCATCCTGGCTCCCTGCAACAAGCTGGACGGCCAAGCCAAAGTGCCCGGCCCCTGTGCAGCACGCGCTGCGCATTGACCGGGCACTTTACAGGCCTTGCGGCCTGTTCAGAACAAGCACTGGCTCAGATCAAGGGTATGCCCGTCTTGGACTGCACGAATTCCAGCGTCACCTCGGGCGCCAGCTCGACGACCTTGAGGCCCTCGGGCGTCACGTCCATCACGGCCAGGTCGGTGATGATGCGGTTGACCACGCCCACGCCCGTCAGCGGCAGGGTGCAGCTGGGGATGATCTTGAGGTCTTCGCTGCCGTCCTTCTTCTTGGCGACGTGCTCCATCAGCACGATCACGCGCTCGACGCCGGCCACCAGATCCATGGCGCCGCCCATGCCCTTGACCATCTTGCCCGGGATCATCCAGTTGGCCAGGTCGCCTGCGGCGCTGACCTGCATCGCGCCCAGGATGCTGAGGTTGATCTTGCCGCCGCGGATCATCGCGAAGCTGTCATGCGAGCCGAAGATGCTGGAGCCGGGGATGGTCGTCACGGTCTGCTTGCCGGCGTTGATCAGGTCGGCATCGACCTCGTCATCGGTCGGAAACGGGCCGATGCCCAGCATGCCGTTCTCGCTTTGCAGCCAGACCTCGATGTCGCTCGGCACATGGTTGGCCACCAGGGTCGGAATGCCGATGCCCAGGTTCACGTAAAAACCGTCTTGCAATTCCTGCGCGGCGCGCGCCGCCATTTGTTCTTGGTTCCAGGCCATGGTGATCTCCTTCAGGCGGCGCTGCGGGTGGTGCGTTTTTCAATGCGCTTTTCAGGCGTCGGGTTGTGCACGATGCGGTGCACATAGATGCCGGGCAGGTGCACGGAGTCGGGATCGATCTCGCCGACCTCGACCACCTGCTCCACCTCCACCACGGTGATCCTGCCGGCCATCGCGACGGCCGGATTGAAGTTGCGCGCCGTGCGGCGGAACAGCAGGTTGCCGCTCTTGTCGGCCTTCCAGGCCTTGACCAGCGAGACCTCGGGCTTGAGCGAGCGCTCCATCACGTAGACATGGCCGTCGAACTCGCGCGTCTCCTTGCCCTCGGCCACCAGCGTGCCCACGCCGGTGCGGGTGAAGAAGGCCGGAATGCCGGCGCCGCCGGCGCGCAGCTTTTCCGCCAAAGTGCCTTGCGGAGTGAACTCCAACTCCAGCTCGCCGGCCAGGTACTGGCGCTCGAACTCCTTGTTCTCGCCCACGTAGCTGGAGATCATCTTCTTGATCTGGCGCGTTTCCAGCAGCTGGCCCAGGCCGAAACCGTCGACGCCGGCATTGTTGGAAATCACCGTGAGGCCTTTCACGCCGCTGTCGCGCAAGGCGGCGATCAGGGCTTCGGGAATGCCGCACAGGCCGAAACCGCCCACGGCCATCAACTGGCCGTCCTTCACCACGCCCTCAAGCGCTGCCGCGGCGCTGGGATAGAGCTTGTTCATCGAGGTCTCCGATCTGGTTCGTCGTCAAAAGTCAAACGGGCAAAGCGTACTACGTAACGACTTACGTAGGGGGTACGTAAAATCGCCTAAATCATGACTTTGGACTACCGCACCGCCTTCGACCTCGCGCCCGTGGGCATGGTGCTGTCCGAGCAGCGGCTGATCACCGACTGCAACCAGCAGGTGCTGAAGATGTTCGGCGCCCGCCGCGAGCAATTCATCGGCCAGAGCTTCGAGATGCTCTACCCCAGCCCGGCAGAATTCGAGCGCACCGGCCAGCGCATCACCACCAGCCTGGACCAGTTCGGCTACTACGCCGACGATCGCATCATGCGCCGCGTGGACGGCCCGCGAAAGCACGAGCTGTTCTGGTGCCACGTGTCGGGCCGCGCGCTCGATCCTTTGCTGCCGCATGCGCAGGGCATCTGGAGCTTCGAGGACTTGTCGGCGCACCGCAAGCTCGGCGCCACGCTGACCCCGCGCGAACGCGAGATCGCGGCGCTGCTGATCAACGGCTTGACCAGCAAGCTCATCGGCCGCCAGCTCGGCATCAGCCCCCGCACCGTGGACGTCTACCGGGCGCGGCTGATGAAGAAATACGGCGCCAGCACCACGCCCGACCTGGTGCACAAACTGTTGCAGGCCTGATTTGCGTACTATTCATCGGCGATCTAGGGCGAGTCCTAGCCAACAGGCCCTGTTTATCGGCCACAATACGCGCCGTCCGGGTCCCCGGACCTAACTTTTTCGAGTCATACGCATGAACAAAACCGAACTGATTGAACACCTGGCTTCCAAGCACGAACTGACGAAAGCCGAGTCTGGCCGCATCATCGAAACCCTGCTGGACGCCGTGGTGACCACGGTGAAAAAGGGTGGCGTTGTGTCCATCCCCGGCTTCGGCTCCTTCAAGCAGCACGCTCGCGCCGCACGCACGGGTGTGAACCCCAGCACCGGCGACAAGATCAAGATTGCCGCTGCCAAGCTGCCCAAGTTCACCCCCGGCGCCGGCTTCAAGGCCGCTGTCGACCCCAAGGCTGCCGCCCGCAAGGCTGCCAAGGCTGCGGACGCCAAGCCGGCCGCCAAGCCCGCCAAGAAGGCCGCCAAGAAGTAATTCCCAGTTCTCCCGAACTGACACCCGAGCCCGGCACACGCCGGGCTTTTTGCTTTGCGCGTACAGTTCCATCTGCCAGTTTTTTCCGCCAATCGCCTGTCCATGCCTGACACCAGCCTGCGCGTGCTGTCGCTCATCCCGCCGATGACGCAGCTCAACACCCCCTACCCGTCCACCGCCTACCTGACCGGGTTTCTGCGCTCGCGCGGCATCAACGCCCACCAGTCCGATCTGGCGCTGGCCCTGGTGCTCCGTCTGTTTTCACGCCAGGGACTGCAAGACATTCACAAGGCCGTCAAAGACGTCGCCGAGCCGCGGCGCAGCCCGCAGCTGCAGCACTTCGACGCGCAGTTTGAGCGTTATCTATCCACCATCGTTCCCACCATCGCCTTCCTGCAAGGGCGCGATCCGACGCTGGCCCACCGCATCAACACGCGGCAGTTCCTACCCGAAGGCAAGCGCTTCGAATCGCTGGAGGTCTACGTGGCCGAGGACGGCGAAGACCCGCTGGCCTGGGCCTTTGGCGCCCTGGGCCTGCAGGACCGCGCCCGCCACCTGGCCACGCTGTACCTGAACGACCTGGCCGACGTGCTGCGCGACGCCGTCGACCCGCGCTTCGAGTTCGTCCGCTACGCCGAGCAGCTCGCCACCAGCCAGCCCAGCTTCGAGCCGCTGGCCGAGGCCCTGGCGGCCGCGCCCAACCTGGTCGACACCACGCTGCACGACCTGACCCTGCAGACCCTGCACCGGCATCAACCCAAGGTGGTGCTGGTCTCGGTGCCCTTCCCCGGCGCCGTCTATGCGGCGTTTCGCATCGCGCAGACCATCAAGGCGCACGACCCCGGCATCGTCACCGTGCTGGGCGGCGGCTTCGTCAACACCGAACTGCGCGAACTGACCGAGGTGCGCGTGTTCGATTACTTCGACTACCTCACGCTGGACGCCGGCGAGCGCCCGCTGCTGGCGCTGCTGGAGCATGTGCGGGGGCAGCGCGGCCGCCAGCGCCTGGTGCGCACCTTCGTGCGCGAGCACGGCGCGGTGCGCTACATCAATTTTGTCGAGCCCGACATCGCCTTCGACCAGGTCGGCACGCCCACCTGGGACGGGCTGCCGCTGCACAGCTACCTGTCGCTGCTGGACATGCTCAACCCCATGAACCGGCTGTGGTCCGACGGGCGCTGGAACAAGTTGACGGTGGCGCATGGCTGCTACTGGAAGAAATGCAGCTTCTGCGACGTCAGCCTCGACTACATCTCACGCTACGAGGGTGCCTCGGCGGCCACGCTGGTCGATCGCATCGAGGCCATCGTCAGCGAAACCGGCCAGACCGGTTTCCATTTCGTCGATGAGGCAGCCCCGCCCAAGGCCCTCAAGGCGCTGGCGGCCGAGCTGCAGCGGCGCGGCACGGCCATCTCCTGGTGGGGCAATGTGCGCTTCGAAAAAACCTTCTCGCCCGAACTCTGCCTGGAGCTGGCCGACAGCGGCTGCGTGGCAATTTCAGGCGGACTCGAAGTGGCCTCGGACCGCCTCCTCAAGCTGATGCAAAAAGGCGTCTCGGTGGAACAGGTGGCGCGCGTCACCAAGGCCTTCAGCGACGCCGGCATCCTCGTGCACGCCTACCTGATGTACGGCTTCCCGACCCAGACCGTGCAGGACACGGTGGACGCTCTTGAGTACGTGCGCCAGCTGTTCGAGAACGGCTGCATCCAGAGCGGCTTCTTCCACCGCTTCGCCTGCACGGTGCACTCGCCCGTGGGCAAGGACCCGGCCGCGTTCGGCGTCAGCCTGCAGCCGCTGCCGCCGGTCAGCTTTGCGCAGAACGACGTCGGCTTCATCGACCCCACCGGCGTCGACCACGACCTGCTGGGCCGTGCGCTCAAGAAGGCCATCTACAACTTCATGCACGGCATCGGCCTGGAAGAGGACGTGCGCAGCTGGTTCAACGGCCGCGTGCCGCGCGCCACCGTGCCCCGGCACAAGATCGCCAGGGCGCTCGCGCGCGGCTGATGCGCAAGGTTCAGTCCGCCAACCGTCCCGCCACCGCATCTTCGACCAGCAGCCCCTCCGGCCATACGCCCGTGTGCAGCAGCGCGGTGACGGCTTCCGACTCGGCCTCGGCGTCCAGGCCCTGGGCGCGGCGCCAATCGGCATCGAAATAACTGTTGACGTAGCGCTCGCCGGCATCGCACAGCAGGGTCACGACTGAACCTGTCTCCTGCTTCATCTGCATCTGGCGCGCGCAGGCCAGCGCCGCCAGCAGATTAGTGCCGGTGGAAGGTCCGACCGGACGGCCCAGCCAGTCGGACAGCGCCAGCATCGCGCCGACCGACCAGCGGTCCGGCAGCTTGACCATCGCGTCCAGCACCGCGGGCACGAAGGACGCCTCGACGCGCGGCCGGCCTATGCCCTCGATGCGCGAGCCCTGCTCGATGCGCAGGCTGCGGTCGTTGCGCAAGTAGGCATCGAAGAACACCGAGCGCTCGGCATCGGCGCCGCACACCAGGGTCTCGTGGCGGGCGTAGCGCACATAGCGGCCCATAGTGGCCAGCGTGCCGCCGGTGCCGGCCGAACAAACAATCCAGCGTGGCACCGGATGGCGCTCGCGCTTCATCTGCTGGAAGATCGATTCGGCGATGTTGTTGTTGCTGCGCCAGTCGGTGGCGCGCTCGGCGTAGGTGAACTGGTCCATGTAATGCCCGCCCAGCTCGTCGGCCAGACGCTGCGATTCGGCGTAGATCTGCGTCGGATCCTTGACCAGATGGCAGCGTCCGCCCTGGAACTCGATGGCGCGGATCTTCTCGGCCGACACCGTGGCCGGCATCACCGCCACGAAGGGCAGGCCCAGCAGGCGCGCGAAATAGGCTTCCGAGACCGCCGTCGAGCCGCTGCTCGACTCCACCACCGTGCTGCCGGCATGCAGCCAGCCATTGCACAGGGCGTAGAGGAACAGCGAGCGCGCCAGGCGGTGCTTGAGGCTGCCGGTCGGATGGCTGGACTCGTCCTTCAGATACAGGTCGATACTTGGAAAACCAGGCAGCGGCAGCGGAATCAGATGGGTGTCTGCAGACCGCTGGTAATCGGCTTCAATGCGGCGGATCGCCTCGCGCAGCCAGTTCGCACCCGATTCGTTGGCGTGCGGGTGGAAGGTATTCATTCAATCTCCAAGAGGTGCGGGCGCGGGCGAGGCTTCCAGATCGTGCTTGCGTGCCGCCTTGTGGATGTACATGGCGTGGTCGGCATGCTGCATCAGGCTTTGCACATCGACGCCGTCGCCGGGGAAAATCGCAACGCCATACGAGCATCCGATCCGGACCTCGACGTCGCCCAGGCTGACAGGCTTGGCAATGGCCTGGGTCAATTTGTCGAGCAGCGCCTGCAGTTGCTTCGCCTCGGGCGCTTCGGTAAAAAGTATGCCGAACTCGTCGCCGCCCAGGCGCGCCACCGTGTCATCGGAGCGCAGCGTGCCGCGGATGCGCTTGGCAATGGTTCTCAGCACGATGTCGCCCGCCGCATGGCCGAATTGATCGTTGACGGGCTTGAATCCATCGAGATCCAGATACACCAGCGCCATCGATTGGTTCAGGGCTTCGGCCCCCGCCAACGCCGCCGTCACGCGTTTTTCGAAGCGATGCCGATTGCTCAGCCCGGTCAGCACGTCGTGGTTGGCGCGGAACTCGTGGCGTTCGGCTCGATGATACAAATCGGTCACGTCCATCAGGGTGCTGATGATGCCGATCGGCGTCTGCAGCAAATCGCGAATGGGGCCGGCCTCGAGTCGGTAGCGGCGCTCCTCGTGACGGGCGCCTGCCAGGCTGAATTCCTCCACCACTCGCGTGTCCGAATCTGCCGCGCAGCGCCAGCGTGTGAACAGGGGAACGGCCAGCTCGGGGCTCAAGGTCTGCGTCCAGGGCTTGCCCAGGTCGCGCTCCGGATTCAGCCCCAGCATCTCGACGCAGCGGTCGTTCGCATAGGTCAGCCGCCCCGCCATGTCGGTTTCGAACAGGCCCACCGGCGCCAGCTTGGCCATTTCGCTGAATCGCAATGACTGGCGCGCCACCTCGGCCTGAGCCTGCCGCAATTCCGCCACGTCGCGCGCCAGCTGCTGAGCCTGCTGCTTGAGCAGTTGCTCGCGTCGCAAGGCTTCCGTGACGTCGCGGACCTGCAGCGCGCAATGTCGCTGCCCGTCGACTTCGTAGGCGATCACGTTCACCGCCTGCTGGAGCCGCTCGCTGTCCTGCCCGCGAACGGGATACAGCGGCAAGGGCATGGGATGAAACGCATGCGACAAGCGCGACGAACACCCCTTGCTCAGGGCTTCCTTGACTGCGCTCAGCAAATGGGGGTCGATGACGCCGTCGAACGCATCCGGCAACGGCTGCCCTATCCAGTCGGGCTTGAGCCGCGCATGCTGCAGCATCCAGAGATTGCAGGCCTGCACGGCGCCGGACTCGTTCAGAGTCACGAACCCCATGTCGACGCTGTTCAGCAAGGTATCCACGCTTCTCACCCGGCGTTCAGCCCGAAGAAAACCTGAATCCGATCGATCACGCTCCTGAGCGACGGCAAGTCCATCAAGATCAGCATGTGGCCGGTGATGTCCTGCGTCGACAGGCGCATGCCGATCTGCGCCACCAGCACGTGCATGTTGCCGTCCTTGTCGTCGAACAATTCCTGCAGGTCAAAGCGGCTCACGCTGGGCAGGGTGCCGACCATTTCGACGTCGAACACGTCGGACAGGCTGTTCATGCAGGCATTGATGATGATGTTGCCGATCTCGCCCAGCGCGTCCTGCTCCAGTTCGGTGATCTGCTCCAGCGGGGTGCTGGACTCGCCCAGCATGCGCCGCACGATCTCCAGTCCGCCGCGCTCGGGAAACAGCAGCAAGGCTTCCGCGGCGATCTGCTCGTCGGCGCTGCGGAACGTCTGCGAAATGGCGCACAAGGACTCGTCCTGGTCCGGCTGCCCGGCACTGCCCAGGCGCAGCATCAGTTCCTGCCGCAAGATGATTTCCACCTGCGGCACCGACACCTGGATCTCTTCGTTGACGATGTCGGCGAACGAAGCGGCCGCCTGTCCGAGCGAAAGATTGAAGGCCTCGGCCAGCGCGTCCCGCTCCAATTCGGACAGTTCGACTTTCACGGCGTCTCCAGCAGTTGCAGGATCTGATCGATCACGTCGCCCCTGGCGGGCTTGTGATAGATCGCCGCGCCCAGCGCCGCGGCCTTCATCTGGACGGTCACCTGCATATTGGCCGTCAGCAATGCGATCAAGGTGTCGGGATGCTGCGCTTTCAATTGTTGCGCCACGTCCAGGCCCGAAATGCCGGGCATGTTGATGTCGAGCACCACCAGATCGGGCCGATGCGCGTGGGCCGCGGCCAGCGCCGACGGGCCGTCGGCGGCTTCAATGACCTCGGCATCTGGCAGCCGGGTCTTGATGTGCCCCCCGACCACTGAACGAGAAACCTTGCTGTCATCCACCACGAGGACAATGGGATTGGTTTTCATTGAATCTCGCTGCAATGCGTAGAAGTTGGAAAGCGAATAAGGTCAAATTATTTTCACACAAAGCCAATTCACGAAGCATGTGCAAATGAGGCCCAAATGAGGTCCTCAAGCCCGGTTTGAATACCAGTTCACGCCATTCACGCACTCGCGCTTCACCTCCCCCAGCGCCATCCAGTAGTTCAGGCAGGCCAGGGCTTCGCCGGTGGCCATGCTGAGCAAGGCCACGTCCTGCTCCGTGATGGTCCGCGCAAACAAGGCGCCGAACACATCCACCGCGCGCTTGGGTTCGGCCAAGGCGTTCTTCAAGCGCCGCAGCGCCTTGACCTGCCCTCCGGCCAGCCGGTCCAGTCGGGCGTGCAGGCCCCTGAAAGGCTCGTTGTGGGACGGCAGCACCAGCACGTCGTCCGGCACTTCGCGCTGGATCCGGGCCAGCGAATCCAGCCATTCCTGCATCGGATTGGCGTCGGGCTCGGTCGGATAGACCGAGACATTGGACGAAATGCGGGGCAGCACCTGGTCCCCCGAAATGAGCACACCCAGCGACTCGCAATACAAGCAGGCATGTTCAGGCGAATGGCCGCGCCCCACGATCACGCGCCAGTCATGGCCGCCGATGCGAATGATTTCCTGATCGGCGATGCGGCGAAACGATTCCGGCAGCGCATGAATGTGCTTGCCGAAATTGCCGAAACGCAGGCGATAGGTTTCCAGCGCGGCATCGCCCCATCCCGCCTGCTGGTAAAAGGCGACGCCTTCCGGCGGCGCCTCGCGTCCTGTGTCGGACACCATGACCCGGCAGCTGAGATATTCAAGCCTGGTCATCCACAGCCTGGCATTGAACTTGCGCCCTAGCCATCCGGCCATGCCCACGTGGTCGGGATGCATATGGGTTACGAGGATGCGGCTGATGGGGCGTTTGTCACCGCTGTTGGCAAACACCTCGCGCCAGACCTGCGCATTGTTCTCGGTGCAGGTGCCGGTATCAACAATGGTCCAGGCGTCGCCGTCCTCGATCGCCCACAGGTTGATGTGATCCAGCGCATACGGCAGAGGCATGCGGATCCAGTGCACGCCCGACACCACTTCCAGCGTCTGCCCGCGCGCGGGAGGCGCTTCGAACGGATAGCTCACTGTCTGACTCGATTCCGCGGCGTCTGTTTGCCCGTCCATGCTTGGCCTTACCCTTAAATTGTTACGTCAAATTGAAAGAACTATAGCGCCGAGCCGAAAAATTCGACTTCGGCTGCGGGCCTATCCAAATACCTTCAAATACCCCCATATTGAGGGCTTGACAATTTTCAGGGCGCCTTCGAGCATGCGTTACCCCAAAAGGCATATGAATATTTCATTGCATTTCTGGGGTCGCGATCTATTTGACTAACGGCTGGAATGCAGGGCAGGCAACACTTTCGACACCCAGTCGAATTGGAAGTCCCGCTGTCTCGGCATCAGCAATCGAATGAATGAACAGGGTATTCCATCAAACGTAAACACCGGTGAGGCCATTCCGCTCGCGCGCGGTCCAGACTTGGCGACATTCGCTTCCAAATACCGTCGCGGCGCAGGTCCAACCCGGACGCCCACTCAACCACAAATTGAATTGCAGGAGTTCACATGAGTCGTCCCCGAATGCTGTTCAAACTGGCGCAAGCAGCCATCCTGAGCGCCTGTACGCTGGCCTTGCTACCCCAGGCCCACGCGGCAGCCGCTCCCGACGCCAACACCCTGGACCTGGGCGCCACAGATACGTCGACGCCGATGACGGTCTCCATCGTCCTGAAGGTGAAAAACCCGATCTATCTGGACAACTACATTTCCGACACGGTCGACCCCTACAGTCCGCTGTACCACCACTTCATGAGCGTGGCGCAGTTCAAGGCCACTTTCGCGCCGTCCGACCAGGACGTCCAGGCGCTGACCAGCTATCTGACCGGCCTGGGCATCCAGATCAACCAGGTCTATCCCGACAACCTGCTGATCAACGCCACCGGCACCGCGGCCCAGCTCAACCAGGCCTTCACCGCGGGCCTGCATGACTACAAGGATTCCAAGGGCAATCGCTTCCAACGGCCCACCAACGGCATCGCCCTGCCCGGCAAGCTGCAAAACCTGGTGCTGTATGTGTCAGGCTTGAACACGCAAAGCTCGTCGGCCCGGCCACATCTGGTGAACACCAACCTCCTCGGCAACCTGGCCGGCGCCAAGAACGCCAAGGCGGCGCTGCCGGCCAGCATGCCCACCAACACCGGCAACCAGCCCGGCAACTTCACGACGGCCGACGTGGCCAGCTTCTACGGCGTCAACCCGCTGTATGCCAAGGGCTTCACCGGACAGGGCCGCACGCTGGGCATCGCGACGCTGGCCAGCTTCTATCCGCAGGATGCCTATACCTACTGGCAGGCCATCGGCCTGAACGTCAACCCCAACCGGATCACCCAGGTGCATGTGGACGGCGGCGCCGCGCTGTCGGCCACCGCGGGCTCCGGCGAGACCAGCATCGACGTGGAACAGTCCGGCGGCATGGCGCCGGGCGCCAACATCATCGTCTACGACGCCCCCAACACCGAAGCGGGCTTCATCGACGTGTTCTACAGGATCGTGTCCGACAACCTGGTCGACACCCTGTCCTGCAGCTGGGGCTCGCCGGAGATCTTCCAATTCCCGGTGCCCTATCTGCAAGACCCGGATGCCCGGCTGGTGATGGTGGCCTACCACCAGGCTTTTGCCGAGGCGGCCGCCCAGGGCATTTCGACCTTTGTCGCCGCCGGCGACTCTGGCGCCTATGACACCAACCGCGATGCGCCGTACCCCAGCTTCTCCAAGGTGCTGACGGTGGACAGCCCGGCCTCCGACCCCTACGCCGTGGCAGCAGGCGGCAGCACCGTGCCGGCCACGCTCACATTCTCCAACGGCACGGTCAACACCAGCGCGGTGATCAACACCGAACAAGTCTGGGGTTGGGACTACCTCATCAACCCGCTGGCGCCGTTCAACGGCGGCGCGGCGGCCACCGAGGCCTTGCTGTTCTCGTCCGGCGGCGGCGGCGGCGTCAGCATGTTCTGGCCTCGTCCGTTCTACCAGAAGGCAGTACCCGGCATCCAGACCACCCAACCCAATCAGGTCTGGACCTACACCGACAGCAGCGGCAATGTGAACTACCTCTACACCATCCCGGCCAATCTGCAGGGCCGCAACCTGCCTGACCTGGCCTTGAACGCCGACCCCTTCACCGGCTACGTCATGTGCTCGACCGCCGACGCGCAGGCCGCCAACCCGCCGCAGAGCAATTGCTTTGCGGCCGGCTGGGGCGGCACCAGCTTCGTGGCGCCGCAGCTCAACGGCATCTTTGCCGTGATTTCCCAGGCCAAGGGCTCGCGCCTGGGCCTGCTGCACCCGCAGCTCTACAAGATGGGCTTGAGCAATAACCTGCACAACCAGCCCCTGCACAACCAGCCTCTGTACGACATCACCGCTGGCGACAACTGGTTCTACTCCGGCGTGCGCGGCTATGACCAGGGCTCGGGCCTTGGCAGCCTGAATGCGGCGGCGGTGGTGAACGCCATCCGTTGACCGCTTCCAGCCCTCATGGAAAAGCCCGCGCTGCGGGCTTTTTTTGAGCACTTTTGCGAGCGTCTTCGTGAACGAATGGAAAGTTATTTGATGTACCGGTCATACAGCGCCGGATACCAATCGCGCTTGACCTCGTCCAGCTGCTTTTTCCAGCGCCGGATTTCATCGTCGCTGACATTCTTCGAGAACGCGATATAGAGATCGGAGTCGTACAGCTTGACGCTGGTCTTCTGAAACGCACCCAGCCCGTACTCGCCGCTGCGCTCAGCCGCAAGCATCACAACCTCGCCGACAGCGATGGCGTCGACGCGATCGAGCTCCAGCATCTTGACCGCCTGGATCTCGGTGCCGACCGGATACAGGTTGTCAAAGCCCTTTTTCAAGAGCAAGGCCATCGTGGCATTCTGATTGCCCACGCCGATGCTGTGCAATTTCTTCAGGTCTTCGAGGGAGCGGATTCTGGATGCATTTTTCCGCTGGTAGAAATACACGCCGTTCGAGAACAAGGGCCCCACCCATTTGAGGACGTTCTCACGCTCGGGTATGCGCGCCACAGGGAACAGGACCTTGTCGTCCGTCGTTTCAACCAGGCGCAGCGCTCTGGCAAACGGATAGTTTTCAATCGCGTCGGCGCTGTAGCCCAGACGCTTCATCGTCAGCGCGCTGAGTTCGTAGGCCAGGCCGTGATATTGGTGATCCGGATCCTGCCAGGACAGCGGCTTGATGACATGCGTCATGAAAACGAAATCGTCGGCCCGGACGTTCACCCCGAATGAAAGCGCCAGCACCGTCCAAGTCACCAGAGACCGCGCATGCCGCCGCAACGGATTGCGCCACGACCGCAACCCGGGCTGCATATCGATGGCTTGTACATGCGGAGTTGCTGCGGTCACTTGGAATGGTCTGTCCGTGTCGATGTGAAACGCCTGACGCAAATGTATCGTCAGAAATGGATGACGTGGCGACAAGCCGATAGCCGGCGAGCGAAACCCCTTGGCATGGACGAAATCGCACATCGGGCCTACCATCGAAATATGGACAGGCTGGCCATTCCGCTGTGCGTGCTGCTCCTCTGGCTTGCGTCTCTCGCTGGCGCCCAGACACCTCCCCTTGCCGCCGCCGAGGGCAAAGGGAACGAGGTGGTGCTGCTGAGCGTGGACGGCGCCATCGACCCGGCCAGCGCCGACTACATCGGGCGCGGCCTGCAACGGGCGGCGCGGCGCGGTGCAAGCCTGGTCGTGCTGCAGCTTGACACGCCAGGCGGGCTCGAGACGTCCATGCGCGCCATCATCAAGGCGATCCTGGCCTCGGCCGTCCCGGTGGCCACTTTCGTCGCGCCCTCGGGCGCGCGCGCCGCCAGCGCCGGCACCTTCATCCTGTATGGAAGCCATGTCGCCGCGATGGCGCCGGCGACCGCGCTGGGCGCGGCCACACCGGTCATGATCGGCCTGGCCCCTTCCCCCCTTCCCGCGGCAGCGCCGAGCGGCCTGGCCTCGGGCGATCCGACCCGCCAGTCCGCGCCGACCGCGCCGCGCGACGCGCTGGAGGCCAAGCGCATCAACGACGCCGCCGCAGCCATCCGCTCGCTCGCGCTGCTGCGCCATCGCAATGCCGACTGGGCGGAACGTGCCGTGCGCGACGCCGTGAGCCTGTCGGCGGCCGAGGCCCTGCCGCAACACGTCGTCGACATCTTGGCCAGCGATCTGCCCGACCTGCTGCGCCAACTCGACGGCCGCGCCGTGCCGCTCAGTGACGGCCGCACCGTGACCTTGGCGACTGCGGGGGCCCGCGTCGAACGCTGGGATCCGGATTGGCGCGACCGCCTGCTGGCCGTGGTGGGCGACCCCAGCATCGCGATGTTGCTGCTGCTGATCGGCTTCTACGGTCTGGTGTTCGAGTTCTCCAGCCCCGGCCTGGTGGCGCCCGGCGTGGCGGGCCTTGTGTGCCTGCTGCTGGCCCTGTTCGGGCTGCAGGCCCTGCCGCTCAACGGCGCCGGCCTGGCCCTGGTCCTGCTCGGCCTGGCATGCTTTGCCGGTGAAGCCTTCGCGCCCAGCCACGGCGCGCTGGGCGTGGGCGGCATCGCGGCGTTCACCTTCGGCGCCCTGATGCTGATCGACAGCGACACGCCCGGCGTCGGGGTATCGCGCCCACTGATCGCCGTGCTGGCCCTGACGTCCCTGGCCTTGGTCGGCTGGCTGGGCACCCTGACGACGCGCCTGCGCGGACGGCCGCCGGCCAGCGGCGCATCGACGATGGTGGGCCTGGTCGGCGAAGTCCTTGAGGCCGATGGGCAGGAGGCCTGGGCCCTGCTGCAGGGCGAGCGCTGGCGAGTGCGCACCGGACGGGCGCTGCGGCCGGGAGAGCGCGTGCGCGTGCTGACTGTCGACGGACTCACGCTCGGCGTCGCTGTCGAGGACACCTCATCATGATCGGAGCCGCCATGTTCGCCTTGCTGATGATCCTGCTGCTGCTCCTGCTGGCAGCCTCCTTGCGCGTGCTGCGCGAATACGAACGCGGCGTGGTCTTCACGCTGGGACGCTTCCAGGCGGTCAAGGGCCCCGGCCTCGTGCTGCTGATTCCGGCGCTGCAGCAGATGGTGCGCGTGAGCCTGCGGCTGATCGTGATGGACATTCCCAAGCAGGACGTCATCACGCACGACAACGTCTCGGTCAAGGTCAACGCGGTGCTGTACTTCAAGGTGGTTGACCCGGAGCACGCCGTGATCCGGGTCGAGAATTTCCTGGTGGCCACCAGCCAGCTCGCGCAGACCACCCTGCGCGCGGTGCTCGGCAAGCACGACCTCGACGCGCTGCTGTCTGAGCGCGACCGGCTCAATCTCGACGTGCAGAAGATCCTCGACGCCCAGACCGACGCCTGGGGCATCAAGGTCGCCAATGTCGAGATCAAGGACGTCGACATCGACCTGACCATGGTGCGCGCCATCGCGCGCCAGGCCGAGGCCGAGCGCGAGCGGCGCGCCAAGGTGATCCACGCCGAAGGCGAATTGCAGGCTTCCACCAAGCTCAGCGAAGCCGCCGAGATCCTGGCGCGCCATCCGCAGGCGCTGCAGCTGCGCTACCTCGAAACGCTCACAGTCATCGCCGCCGACAAGAACTCGACCATCGTGTTCCCGCTGCCCATGGACATCGTCGCGCCCCTGCTCGAGGCGGCGAAGAAGCAAGCCGGGCCAGCACCGATATCGCCCCCGCCACCGACCGCGGAATGACGATCGCATGCAGGGCGGGTCGAACACCTCGCGGGCGTCAGCGCGCCGATCCGTTTCGTTTCGACGCCTGGCTCAGCATGCGAGCCACATGCGGAACAATCTCGCCAAAGGAATTTTCCTTCTCGATCAGCGCCAGGATGCCCATGCGCCGCGCCTCCTCGCGCAGCTCGTCGGTGACCAGGCCCGAGCTGATGCCGATGGGCAGTCCAGGCCGGATCGAGGCCACCGCGCGGGCCACGTCGAGCCCTGACAATCCCGGCATGTTGTAGTCCGTGACGAAAACATCCACTTCCAGGGACGGGTCCATCAAGGCGGACAGCACCGCCGTGGCCTCCCGGAAGCCGCTGCAGCGGTAGCCCGCTCGTTCAAGGATTCGAACCATGACGCGCGTGACGAAATCGTCGTCGTCCAGGTAGATCACATGCTCGCCATGACCGGCTTCGACGGGCGCGTCATGCGCCTGGGTCGGGGTCACGGCCTGCGCCGAGAGCGCCAGGGGGAGATGGACATGGAAGGTGCTCCCCTGGCCCATTTGGCTCTCCACGTGGATGCTGCCGTGATGGCTCGCGACGATGCCGTGGACGATGGACAGGCCGAGCCCGGTGCCCTGGGAGGTCGACTTGGTCGTGAAGAAGGGCTCGAAGACCCTGTCGAGCGTCGCCGGGTCCATGCCGCAGCCGGTGTCCCTGACCCAAAGGTGCGAGTACCCCCCTGCCGCCAGGCCGCGCAGGGCCGCCGTGGTGGCGTCGAGATGGGCGCAGTCAAGCCCGATGACGATCTGGCCGGCCTCGCCCCGCAAGGCGTGCCAGGCGTTCGTGCACAGGTTCATCAGGACCTGCTGGAGCTGGGTCGCATCGGCATGGGCATGCAGGGGCGCCGGGTCCAGGCAGAGGCGCAGCTCGACGCCGGCAGGCAGCGTCGCGCGCAGCAGGCCGAAGGTTTCCTCGACGACGGGCTGCAGCGCGATGTCCTGCAATTGCTGCGGCTGACGGCGGCTGAAGGTCAGGATCTGCCGGACCAGGTCGCGGGCGCGCAGGCTCGCCTGCTGCATCTCGCCAAGCTCGGCCTGCACCGGATGCCCGGGTTCGAGCTTGCCCCTGGCGAGTTCCAGGTTGCCGAGGATGGCGCCGAGAATGTTGTTGAAGTCGTGCGCGATGCCTCCGGCCAATGTGCCGATCGACTCCATCTTCTGGGCCTGATGGAGCTGCGCCTCGGAGCGGCTCAGCTCGAGTTCGGCCTGCCGATGGGCGGCGCGCCGGGCGGCCTGGATCAGCTCGCGCTCCAGCGCCGGCCCGAGGCGGTTCATATTCTCCTTCATCACATAGTCGTTGGCGCCCGCCCGCATCGCGGCGACGGCCGTCTCTTCGCCTATGGTCCCGGAAACGAAGATGAAGGGAATGTCCAGGCCGGTCTTGCGAAACTCGGCGAGCGCATCCAGGCCGCTGAAGCCGGGCATGCTGAAGTCGGAAATCACTGCGTCCCATGGGCCTTCCTGCAAGGCCTGCCGCAGCGTCGCCAGGTCTTGCACGCGCCGGCAATCCGCCGCGAAGCCCGCGCGCCGGAGCAGGCGCACGGCCAGGCGGAAGTCGTTCTCCGAGTCCTCGACGGAGAGCACTCTGATCGGGCGTTCAATCATGAGGTCGCCTGCCGCGGCGGAATCTGGTTGAGCGCGAGCCAGTACAGGCCGAGCACCTTGACGGCCTCGACGAACTCGGTGAAATCGACCGGCTTGCGGACATAGCTGTTGGCGCCGAAGGCATAGCCTGAGACGACGTCCTGCTCCTCCTTGGACGAGGTCAGGATGACCGTCGGCAGCAGCGCCGTGCGGGCATCGGCGCGCAGCGCCTTGAGCACGCCCAGCCCGTCCAGCTTGGGCAGCTTCAGGTCAAGAATGACGAGCGTCGGCAGGGACGCGCCGTCCCTGCCTGCATGGGCCCCGCGCGCGAAGAGATAGTCGAGCGCCTCGACGCCGTCGCGTACGACGACGATGGGGTTCATCAGGTTGCTACGCTTGAAGGCGCGCAGCGTCAGCACGACATCGTCGGGATTGTCCTCAACCAGCAGGATGATCTTGTTCTCGTCGCTCATCGTCTTGCTCCGTGGGTTGGAAGTAGAAGGTCGCTCCCTGGCCCGGGGCCCCGCGCGCCCCCAAGGACCAGCCGTGGCGACGCATCACGCGCTGGACGATGGCCAGGCCGACCCCCGTGCCCGGGAAATCGCTTTCGTGATGAAGCCGCTGGAAGGCGCCGAACAGGCGCGCGGCGTAGGCCATGTCGAAGCCGGCGCCGTTGTCTGAAACAAAGCAGGCGGGCTTGCCGTCCTCCTGCCGCGTGCCGACCTGGATGACCGCTTCAGGGACCTTGCTGGTGAATTTCCACGCGTTGTCGAGCAGGTTCTGCAGCGCGATCGCAAGCAGCTCGCGGTCGCCCATGACGACGATGCCGTCTTCGATCTCCCAGCGGACCCGGCGCTCGGGCTGCGCCTTCGCCAACCCCTCGGCGATCTCCCTGGCGATCGCGCTGATATCGACGCTCTGCAGCCTCAACTCGGCGCGGGTGACGCGCGCCAGGCCGAGCAGCTCGTCGATCAGCCGGCCCATTCTCTGGCTGGCGCCGCGTATCCGTTGCAGGCTGTCGCGGGCTTCCTCGTCGAGCCGGTCTCCGTAATCCTCGAGCAGCGCCAGCGAAAAGCCGTCCATGCTGCGCAAGGGGCTGCGCAGGTCGTGGGACACCGAATAGCTGAACGACTCGAGTTCCTTGTTCAACGTCACCAGCTCCCGATTGCTAACCACGAGCCGGCCGAAGGAGTCGCGCAGCGCGCGGGTCATCGCATTGAAGTGGCGGGCCATGTCGCCCAGCTCGTCGGCGCTGTCGACGTTCAGCCCGAACGACCAATTGCCGGCGGCCACCTCGCGCGTGGCCAGTTCCAGGCGCGCAATCGGGCCGAGCACGTCGCGCAGGAACAGCCATGCGGCAGCGGCGGTCAGGATCGCCATCAGCAGCAGGCCCAGCGCCGTGACCTGGACGACGCGGCGTTGCGTCGCGTCGATCCGCGCGCCCGCATCGTCGATGAGCTGCTCGGCCTTCACGAGACTGTCCTGCTGCTCGGTCAGGATTCGACTCGAAAGCAGCGCCTCGAAACGGCGCTGTATGCCGTCGCCGGCAGCGCCTGCATTGGCGGCATCGACCTCGCCGAACAGGCGATGGCTGGCCTCGCCTTGGCGGCGCAGGCTGGCCAAGGTGCTGGCGGCCACCTCGTCAAACGGGACGGCGGTCGCCAGCAAATCTTCGAGCCTGTGCCACGCGGCCTGCTCCTGCAAGCGTGCCCGCTCGCGTCGATTGAGCAGATACTCGAAAGTGACCATGCGCATATTGTTGAGCGCGCCGACAATCTCGACGCTGTGACGCCGCTGCTCGACCGCCGCGCGGACCTGCGCATCGGCCCAGGCGATGCTGATGGCGATCAGCACCATCGTGCCCAGCATCGTCGCCGCGGCCCATCGGGCCTTGCTACTGATCTTCATCGGACCACCGTCACCCGCTCCGGATTCACCGCGAGCAGCGGGTCCAGATCAAGATAGGACAGGAAATTCGGCATCGGCTGCCTGGGGGCGTAGCCGCGCGCCATGGCCCATGCGGCCACATCCTCGAGCGTCACCAGTTGGGCCTGCTGCTGCTCGACCTCGAGGGTCATGTCCCGCCAGGACGGGTCGAGGATCTCGGGGTTGAGCTTGAACAGGCCTGCCAGCATGCTCTTGGCCCGCGCGGGGGCGGCACGCACATAGACCTCGGCGTCCAGCAAGGCGCGAATCAGGCGGCTCAGGTCCTGGGCATGCGCCTGCACGTATTCGCGCCGGCCGACCAGGACGAAGCGCTGCGCGTAAGCGTCGGGCGCGGGCAACGACACGATGGCATTGCCAAAGTCCAGCTCGGCCTGATGCCGAACAGGCTGCCAGGCGGCGATGGCGTCGACATCGCCATCGCGCAGCGCGCCGATGAGCTTGGCCGGCGGCAGGTCAACGAACTGTGGCGCGTCCGGCGCCATGCGATTGCGCACCAGAAAGGCCCAGAGAAAGTACTCGCCACTGGTTCCGAGCGAGACGCCGATCCGTTTTCCAATCAAGTCGCGGGGGCCATGAATGCCGCGATCGGTGCGCCCCAGCACGGCCAGCTCGGTCGGCGCATTGGCCACCGAAGCGACGATGTTCAGCGGCACGCCCTTCAGCAGCTCGATGACGACGGGCACGTCGGCGACGACGGCCAGATCAGCCCGTCCCTGCAACAGTTCGGCCAGCGCGGCCTTGCCGTGGATCTCCCGCATCAGGCTCGCATCGATGCCCTGATCATGGAAATAACCCAGCGCCGCGGCCAGGTGAAGCAGGCCGGCGTGCGGCACCGTGGGCAGCGCAAGACGGAGTTTCAGGGGCTGCGCCGCGCCGCCCGCGCTGAGATGCATGCCGAATCCGTACAGAGCCGCCAAGGACGCAGCAGCGCCCACGCCGATCAGGGCGCGACGTCGCATCGACGCTGAAAGGATAGGCGCACGCACCTGGTGCCCCTCAGCTTGAACCGATGTATCGACGACTGTTTTCAGTCTCGCCCGTCCGGACCATCTGCCCTCCCTCGACGCTGCTGCCTGCCCGGCTCGATCCAGGTCTATTGCAGCAAGGTCATTGGCTCGCGTTGCGAGCTGCGGAATTCATTGATTTGGCACCTGGGGCAGTCCTGCTGGAAGCAGTTGCCTCCGGCCGCACCCGAGTGAGCACAGCATACCTATCCGGTCGTTCCTTGACAAGCCGCGCACTCGCGCTGCAGCTGCATAACCCGCAAATACAGCGCCATCACGTCATTCTCTTGTCAAGCTCCTGTCACACGAGACAGGAGCAGACCGGACGGCCGGAATTTCAACAAGATGGAGGAGAAACGACCGCGCCCCTCGCCATACCGGCCCGGGTCGGATCCCGAGCCAAGCCGGCGGCCCATGGCCGCAGCGCGTTCCCTGCACCTTGAATCAGCGCACGCCAAGCCGGAACGTGCCGATCACTTCGGCCAGGCGCTGCGCCTGATTCTTCAGGCCCTCGGCGGCGGCGGCCGATTCCTCGACCAGCGCCGCGTTCTGCTGCGTGACCTGGTCGAGCTGGTTCACGGCGGTGTTGACCTCGCCGA
>JAFALA010000078.1 GCA_019234815.1 Burkholderiaceae bacterium
AGATAAGATCGTCACCATCGAGGACCCGGTCGAGTACCAATTGCGCGGCATCACCCAGATTCCGGTTAATGAGAAAAAGGGTCTCACCTTCGCACGCGGCTTGCGCTCCATCTTGCGTCACGACCCGGATAAAATCATGGTCGGCGAAATCCGCGACCAGGAAACCGCGCAGATCGCTGTCGAAGCCTCGCTCACGGGCCACTTGGTGCTCTCCACCCTGCACACCAACAGCGCGCCGGAAACCGTGACCCGCCTGCTCGACATGGGCATGGACCCCTTCAACTTCGCCGATTCGCTGTTGGCCGTGCTGGCGCAGCGGCTGGTGCGCCGCCTGTGCCCGAGCTGCCGGACCAACGCGCCGGCCGGCGACGCGCAGATCCAGGAATGGCTGGACGACTACCTGCATGTGTTCGGCCATGAACATCGTCCCGACCGCGCGGACCTGCTCAAGCGCTGGATCAAGGACTACGGCGTGGATGGCCGTTTGCAGCAGTACCACAGCCCCGGCTGCGGCAAGTGTGAAAACACCGGCTACAAAGGCCGCGCGGGCCTGCACGAGCTGCTGACCGTCAGCAAGGATGTGCGGCGCCTGATTCAGTCCGGCTCGCGCGCCGAGGAAATCCAGCAATGCGCGCTGCACGAAGGCATGCGCACGCTGCGCCAGGATGGCATCGAGAAAATCCTGCAAGGCATCACCAACACGGCCGAAGTGCGTGCCACCAGCAATGCCTGATCCCGCGACCGACGCTTCCACCACGCCCGCCCCGCGCCTGACCTCGCTCTCGCACGGCGGCGGTTGCGGCTGCAAGATCGCACCGGCCGTGCTGGCCGACATCCTGCGCCACGCGGGCCAATCCGGCATCGTGCCGCCCCAACTGCTGGTGGGTCTGGAGACCTCGGACGATGCGGCGGTCTACCAGCTCAACGACGAGCAGGCCCTGGTGGCCACGACCGATTTCTTCATGCCCATCGTCGACGATCCCTTCGATTTCGGCCGGATCGCCGCCACCAACGCCATCAGCGATGTCTACGCCATGGGCGGGCGCCCCATCATGGCCCTGGCCCTGGTGGGCATGCCGGTCAAGGTGCTGCCGTCAGAGACCATTGGCCAGATCCTGGCGGGCGGGCAATCGGTCTGCACAGCCGCGGGCATTCCCATTGCCGGCGGCCACACCATCGATTCGGTCGAGCCCATCTACGGCCTGGTGGTGCTGGGCCTGGTGCACCCCAGGCGCGTGAAGCGCAATGCCGACGCGCGAGCCGGCGACCTGCTGATCCTGGGCAAGCCCCTGGGGGTCGGCATCTTTTCGGCCGCGCTGAAGAAGGAAAAACTCGATGCCCAGGGCTACGCCCTCATGGTCGAGACCGCCACGCGCTTGAACACCCCAGGCCCTGAGCTGGCCGCGCTGGACGGCGTGCACGCCCTCACCGACGTGACCGGATTCGGCCTGGCCGGCCATGCGCTTGAGCTGGCACGCGGCTCCCATTGCGACGTGCAGTTGGACTGGTCGGCGACACCCGTCCTGCCCGGCGCTCGCGAATTCGCGGCGCAAGGCTGCGTCACCGGTGCTTCGGCGCGGAACTGGGACAGCTACGGGCACGATGTGATCCTGCCCGAACGCTTTGGCGTTTTCGAACAAGCCCTACTGACCGATCCGCAAACCAGCGGCGGCCTGCTGCTCTCCTGCTCGCCTGACACCGCGGACGCCGCACTGGCCGTACTGGCCCGCCATGGCTTTGGCAGCGCGGCCGTCGTCGGCCGGGTGCTGGCGCGCCAGGATGATCAGGACCCCAGCAGACTTCGCGTGACGGCCTGAATCAGCCCCGCGCCAGCAGCACCCCTTGGATGGCCCGCGCCATGCGCTCGCCCGCGCCGCGGTGGGCGGCGGCAAAGGCCTCGGCGTGTTGCCGTGCCAGGGCCAAGGTGACCGGATCATCCAGCAAGGCCCGGGCGCGTTGCAAGGCCTCGGCTAGATCGGCAACGCGCTGCGCCGCACCGCTCTGCTCGGCCAGCCGCGCCGCCTCGGCGAAATTGAAGGTGTGCGGGCCCATCAACACCGGGCAGGCGCAGGCCGCCGCCTCGATTAGGTTCTGGCCGCCCAGGGGCGCGAAGCTGCCGCCCAGCAAGGCCAGGTCCGCCATGGCGTAGTACAGCGGCATCTCGCGCATGCTGTCGCCCAGCCAGACCTCGGCAGCGCAGGCAGACTGGGACGGCGCGTCGCCCTCCACCGTCTTCCAACTGCTGCGACGCGCAAGGCTCAACCCACGCGCCTCGACCAGGGCCGCAACTTCGTCGAAACGCTGCGGATGGCGCGGCACGACCACCAGCAAGGGCGCGTGGTTCTGCGAAGCAAACTGCTCGCGCAGCGCCGTCCATGCGTCCAGCAGCAGGGTTTCTTCGCCTTCGCGCGTCACCGCGGCCAGGATGACGCTGCGCAGGCCTTGAGCCCGGTTCAGGCGCAAACGCCAGGCCTGCCCTTGGGCCAGCAGGTTCGCGGCAGGTTGCAGGTCGAATTTGAGATTGCCGCAGACCTCCACCCGCGCCAAGCCGGTGTCACGCAAGCGCTCCGCGTCGGCCCGGGTTTGCGCCAGCGCCAGGGCGATGCGCTCAACCGCAGGCCCCAGCAAGGCGGCGAGCCGGTGCCCCCTGCGAGCGCTTCGTTCCGACAAGCGTGCATTGGCCAACACCATGGGCACGCCCGCGCGCTCGGCAGCCCACAGCAGATTGGGCCAGATCTCGGTTTCCATCAGGACGCCGATCGCAGGCCGATGACGGCGCAGGAAACGTCGCACCGCCCCCGGCGTGTCGAAAGGCAGCCAGGCCTGCCGGTCGCCCGCCCGCAGCAAGGCCTTGCCGGCTTCGCGTCCCGTCGCGGTGGAATGCGTCAGTAGCAAGCGCATCGCAGGATTCAGGCGGCGCAGCTCCCGCACCAGGGCTTCGGCGGCTCGCGTTTCACCCAGCGAGACCGCATGAACCCAGACGGCACCGAGCGCGTCGGGCTCGGCTGCCGCGGACAAGGCCAGCCGTTCGGCCCAAAACTGCCGGTACAGGGGCTCCGCCCGCCCTCGTCGCCACAGCTTGACGAAATACAGCGGCGTGACGAGCCGGATCAGCAGGCTGAAGAACTGCCGCGCCAGCCACTCTCTCGGCGACTCGGGCCTGAGGACCCGACCTGGGCGACCTGGCTTGGGATGCATCTGCGGTTCAGACCTCAAACCGGCTCTGGATGGACTCAGTGACCGGCGGCAAAGGTGGCATCCGGCTTGACGCGCTTGAGCTGTGCCAGCACTTCACTCTGGATGCGCTCCAGCGCCTGCGGCGTATGGCCTTCGAAGCGCAGCACCAGCACTGGCGTGGTGTTGGACGCGCGCACCAGGCCGAAACCGTCGTCGTACTCGACGCGCAGGCCGTCGATGGTCACCAACTCCTTGGCAGTCGGGAACTCGGCCACTTCCAGCAGCTTCTTGACCACGGCATGGTGCTCGCCTTCGGCGCAGGGCACGTTCAGCTCGGGCGTGTTGAAGCTGGTGGGCAGGCTCTTGAGCAAGGTGCTCGGGTCGGCCACGCGCGAGAGAATCTCGAGCATGCGCGCGGCCGTGTACATGGCGTCGTCGAAGCCGTACCAGCGCTCCGCAAAGAAGATGTGGCCCGACAGTTCGCCAGCCAGCGGCGCACCGGTCTCCTTGAGCTTGGCCTTGGCCAGCGAATGGCCGGTCATCCACATCAGCGGCTTGCCGCCGTGTTCGCGGATCCAGGGCGCCAGGCGCTGCGTGCACTTGACGTCGAAGATGATCTGGGCGCCGGGCTGGCGCGCCAGGATGTCCTTGGCGATCAGCATGATCTGGCGGTCCGGCATGATCATCTCGCCGTCCTTGGTGACAATGCCCAGCCGGTCGCCGTCGCCGTCGAAGGCCAGGCCCAGCTCGGCGTCGCAGGCGTGCACGATGCGCTTGAGGTCTTCCAGGTTCTCTGGCCGCGAAGGATCGGGATGGTGGTTGGGGAAATCGCCGTCGACCTTGGAGTAGATGTCGACCACCTCGCAACCCAGTGCGCGCAGGATGGCTGGCGCCGTCGCCCCCGGAATGCCGTTGCCGGAGTCGACCACGATCTTCATGGGCCGGGCTAATCTGCAGTCCGACACGATGCGGTGCGTGTACTCGGCCACGATGTCCATGTGGCCCACGCGGCCCTTGCGGCTCACGTAGTCTTCGGCCTCGATGCGGCGGCGCAGGCCCTGGATCTGCTCGCCGTAGACGGCGGCGCCCTTGAGCACCATCTTGAAGCCGTTGTAGTCCTTGGGATTGTGGCTGCCCGTGACCTGGATGCCAGAGTTGCAGCCGTGCCGCCCGCGCGTCGCCGCCACGTAATACAGCATGGGCGTGGTCACCGCGCCGATGTCCACGACGTCCAGTCCGGTCGATTGCAGTCCGCGGATCAGGGCTGCCACCAGGCCCGGACCCGAAAGCCGTCCGTCGCGCCCGACCGCCACGGCCTTTTCGCCGAGTTTCACGGCCTCGGTGCCGAACGCGCGGCCCAGGTGCTCGGCCAACTCTTCGTTCAAGGTCTGTCCGACCACGCCACGGATGTCATAGGCCTTGAAAATGGATGCGTGAACTTGCATGGTTTCCCTGAGAGCGTTAATGCAGCGGCATGCTGCGACGAATTGAGATCGTGTTGCCGGGGGCGATTGTAGGCATCTCGGACGCCCCTGTAGCCCTAGCCTTGGCGCATCGCTTCCCAGCGCCTGCACCGTGCGCAAGTACCTGAGCCAATCGATGACATCGGGCGGATAGTCCCGATAACCGTTATCCAGCCTGCGGGACACCAGCAGTCCGCGCTTCTCGTAGAAGCGCAAGGTGTCCCCCGGCTGATGCCGGTGGCGGCGCATAGCTGTCCGATTCGCATGGCGTCGAGGTCCTCGTGGCTACCGGATTTGAAACAGGCTTGACATTGGAGCGCACTTCAAGCTTGAAGATGCTGTTCGTCGTGCCAGAGCTCTCCTGGGGGATCGCTCAATACCTGCCGGTCAGCTCCCGCCCCCGAACTAGCTGTAGCTTGACATCCATGATCAGGGATATGTCCGAATCCGGCCAGCCGGCTTGGGCTGCCAACCTATGATTCAGGCATGCCTTCCGCCCACGCCCTCGTCACCCCGCTCGACGCCGACCATTGCTACCCCGCCTTGCGCGCACGCGACTCGCGCTTCGACGGGCACTGGTTCGTGGGCGTCAGCTCGACGGGCATCTACTGCCGCCCCATCTGCCGCGTGCGCACGCCCAAACGCGAGAACTGCTCGTTCTTTCTCAACGCCAGCCAGGCTGAAAACGCGGGCTACAGGCCCTGCATGAAATGCCGGCCCGAACTGGCGCCGCGCGCCACCCAGCCGGTCTGGAGCACCATGGATGCGTCCGGCCAGCTCGCGCACCAGGCCGCCTGCGCGCTGACGGCCCATATAGCGGAATCCGACGACGCGTCAAGGCCCGAGTGCGCCGTGACGGAGTCCGTGGCGGCCCGCCTGGGCATCAGCAGCCGCCATTTGCGCCGCATCTTCGCCGCCACGTTCGGCGTGTCGCCGCTGCACTATCTGCAGACCCAGCGCCTCCTGCTGGCCAAGGCCCTGCTGACTGACACCACGCGGCCGGTGCTGGACATTGCCCTGGCGTCGGGTTTCAAGAGCCTGCGGCGCTTCAACGACGCGTTCCTGCACCAGTACCGAATGCCCCCCACCCGCCTCAGGGCCATGAAGGAAACCCACCCCACTGCCTCTTCAGCCAAGCAGCCTGAGCAACAGACCTTGCGCCTCGATTACCGCCCGCCGCTGAACGCGCAAGCCTTGCTGGAGTTCTTTGCCGCCCGCGCCATCCCGGGCGTGGAGGCGGTGGATCTGCAGACGCTCACAGTGTCGCGCAGCCTGGCCGTGGCGACAGGCCCGCAAGTGCGCCAGGGTTGGATCCGCGCGCACTTTCCGCTGGGCAAGGCGCAGATGCACCTGACGCTGTCGGACAGCCTCTGGCCCGCGATCGCGCAAGTCCTGCCCTTGGTACGCCGCTGGCTGGACCTGGACGCTGAGCCCGAGGCCATTGCCCTGAGCCTGGCGTCTTTGGCCGCACCGACCGTGGGCTTGCGCCTGCCGGGTTGCACCGACCGCTTCGAGCTCGCGGTCCGTGCCGTGCTGGGCCAGCAGGTCACCGTGGCGGCAGCGCGGACGCTGTCGACCCGTTTCGTCTGCCGCTTTGGCGAACCGCTGGAGACCCGGGAAATCAGGCCCGAAGGCGTGGCGCTCCTGTTCCCCAGTCCGGCACGCGTGGCTGACGCAAGGGTGGAAGACATTGCCGAACTCGGCATCATCCGCCAGCGGGCCGAATGCCTGCGCGCCATTGCCCGTCGCTGGCCCACCTTGCAGTACGCCCAGCTTGAGCCGCAAGGCCAGGGCAAGGTTGACGAGGCGCTGGCAGAATTGCAGTCCCTGCCGGGGCTGGGGCCCTGGACGGCGCAGTACATGCTGATGCGGGGCTGGAGCTGGCCCGATCTGTTCCCGCCTGGCGACGTGGTGCTGCAAAAGCAGCTCAGTCCGCCCGGCCAGAAGAGTCCGCCCGGACAGGTGGCCCGGATGGCCGAGTCTTTTCGCCCTTATCGCAGCTACGCGGTGCTGCAGCTCTGGCGCCAGGCCCTGGCGCAAACATCATGAACATGCCTCACACCCCTATGAACGACGCAATTTGCCAAGCGCATGTCCACACGCCCCTGGGGCCCATGATGATGGCCCGGAACGCGCAAGGCCTTTGCGGCTTATGGTTCGATGACCAACGCCACCATCCGGGCACGCTCGCGGCGCCCGTCCATGAGGATGACGAACTTTTCGACCAAACCCGCGCCGCGCTGGGCGCTTACTTCAAAGGCCAGGGCCTGCCGCGCGACCTGCCCATGGCGCCGCAGGGCACGGAATTCCAGCGCGCCGTCTGGCAGGCGCTGCGCAGCATTCCCGATGGCGGCCATTGCAGCTACGGACAGATCGCGAATCACCTGGGCCGTCCCAACGCCCAGCGCGCCGTCGGCGTCGCCGTGGGCCGCAATCCGATTTCCATCCTGATTCCCTGCCATCGCGTGCTGGGCCAGACGCTGGCACTGACCGGTTACGACGGCGGCCTGCCC
This sequence comes from Burkholderiaceae bacterium, assembly GCA_019234815.1. GTDB lineage: Bacteria > Pseudomonadota > Gammaproteobacteria > Burkholderiales > Burkholderiaceae_C > JAFALA01. The sequence goes on from JAFALA010000078.1 coordinate 7,154, forward strand.
CGCAAGCGCTTTCTGCTGCAACTCGAAGGTGTCCGCTACAAGGACACTCCCTGACCCCTCCAACGACCTGTACCCATGAAACCCAAGGACCTGCTGGAACTCCTCGTGCTCGCCGCCATCTGGGGCGCTTCCTTCCTCTTCATGCGCCTGTCGGTGCATGCATTCGGCCCGCTGGCCATGGCGACCCTGCGGGTGGCCGGCGCCAGCATCTTCCTGATGCCCATCCTGTGGCACAGGCAGGGCCTGCAGGTGCTGAGGCAGGAATGGCGGCCGCTGGCCGTCGTGGGCCTGCTCAACAGCGCCCTGCCCTTTGCCTTGTTCGCCTACGCTGCCATGTCGATCACGGCCGGCATGTCCAGCATCCTCAACGCCACCACGCCCTTGTGGGGTGCGCTGGTGGCCTGGGTGTGGCTGTCGCAGGCGCTGAGTGCGAGCCGGATCGTGGGCATGGTGCTGGCGTTTTCAGGCGTGGTGTTCCTGGCCTGGGACCATGCGAGCTTCAAGCCGGGCGGCAGCGGCTGGGCCATCGTGGCCTGCCTGGGCGCGGCGCTGTGCTATGGCATTGCCGGCAACTACAGCCGCAAGCACCTGAACCGGGCCAGCCCCCTGAGCGTTGCCACCGGCAGCCAGGTGGCCGCAGCCTTGATGCTGGGCATACCGGCCGGCATCAACTGGCCCGACACGCCGCCGCCTGCCCTGGCCTGGTTCTGCGTGGCCATGCTGGCCATTTTGTGCTCGGGCGTGGCCTACCTGCTCTATTTCCGGCTGATCCAGCGAGTGGGCGCCAGCAATGCCATGGCCGTGACCTTCCTGATCCCGGTCTTTGCGCACCTCTGGGGCTTCATGTTCCTGGCGGAATCGCTGGACCTACACGCCTTGATCGGTTGCCTTGTGGTGCTGGCAGGCACGGCCCTGGCCGTGGGTCTGGTCACGCCGCGCCTGCTGTTCAGGACTGCGTCCTGACCAAGACCGGACTCAGCGCGATTTGATGATCCGGTAGACGCCTGCGCCGAGTACAGCGCCCAGGATCGGTGCAACCCAGAAGGCCCAGAGCTGCTCGACGGCCCAGCCGCCGGCGAACAAGGCCACGCCCGTGCTGCGCGCCGGATTGACGGAGGTGTTGGTGACCGGGATGCTGATCAGGTGGATCAGCGTCAGGCCCAGGCCGATCGCAATCGGGGCAAAGCCGGCCGGCGCGTCGGCATCGGTCGCGCCCAGGATGATGACCAGGAACATCGCCGTCATCACCAACTCGCAGGTCAGGGCTGCCGTCATCGAGTAGCCGCCGGGAGAATGCGCCCCGAAGCCGTTCGACGCAAAACCCGCGCTGGCGTCGAAGCCAGCCTTGCCGCTGGCAATCAGGTACAGGATGCCCGCGCCGGCGATGCCGCCCAACACCTGCGCCGCGATGTAGGGCAGCAAGTCCTTGCTGGGAAAGCGTCCTGCGCTCCACAAGCCGACGGATACCGCCGGATTGAGGTGGCAGCCGCTGATGTGACCAATGGCGAACGCCATGGTCAGCACGGTCAGGCCAAAGGCCAGCGACACGCCAAGCAGGCCGATGCCCACGCCAGGAAAAGCGGCAGCCAGCACGGCGCTGCCGCATCCGCCCAAGACCAACCAGAAGGTGCCTACAAATTCAGCTGCATATCGGTTCATGAATCGATGCTCCTTGTGAACGAGCCTTTTCGTCGAAAAGGTGCGCGTATGCTAAGGGGCAATGCACCGGCCAACAGTGAGGACAAACCGCGACACGCTTCAGTTCGCGAGACCTTGCGAACACTTCAAGGGGGAGATCGCACAGGGATCGCCTGCGAACCCGTCGCAAGGGTCACAAAGTGCTGAATCACGGCAATGAATGGCCCTCATCGGCCGCCAGCAAGGCCATCAGACCCGCTTCATCCAGCACGGTCAGGCCCAGTTCACGCGCCTTGTCGAGTTTGGAGCCCGCCTCCTCGCCCGCCACGACATAGTGCGTCTTTTTGGACACCGAACCGCTGACCTTGCCGCCGGCGGCTTCGATCAGTTCCTTGGCCTGGTCGCGGCTGAGCATGGGCAGGCTGCCCGTCAGCACCAGGGTCTTGCCGGCCAGCGGCTTGGGACCTTGCTCGGCCGCCGCGCCCTCTGATTCATCCCAGTGGACGCCGGCGGCGCGCAGTTGCTCCACGACTTCACGGTTGTGGGCCTGGTCGAAAAAAGTGCGGATGCTCTGCGCCACGATGGGCCCCACGTCGCGTACTTCCAGCAACTGTTCGACGCTGGCGTCCATGATGCGGTCCAGCGAGCCGAAATGACGCGCCAGGTCCTTCGCCGTGGTTTCGCCGATCTGCCGTATGCCCAGTCCGAACAAAAAACGCGGCAAGGTGGTGTGCTTGCTTTTCTCCAGGGCATCGACGATGTTCTGCGCGCTTTTCTCGGCCATGCGTTCCATCGAGGCCAGCTTGGCGATGCCGAGCTTGTACAGGCCCGGCAGGCTGAGCACGGTGCCGGAATCGACCAACTGGTCCACCAATTTGTCGCCCAGGCCCTCGATGTCGACGGCCCGCCGGCCGGCAAAATGCAGAATGGCCTGCTTGCGCTGCGCGGGACAGAACAGTCCGCCGGTGCAGCGCCAGTCGGCCTCGCCCTCTTCCCGTGCGATGGCGCTGCCGCAGACCGGGCACACGCCCTTCAGCTGCTTGTACAGGTCGAAGGGTCCGCCCACGTCGGCGGGGCGGTGTTCCAGCACCACGCCCACCACTTCGGGGATCACATCGCCAGCGCGGCGCACGATCACGGTGTCGCCGACGCGCACGTCCTTGCGCCGCGCCTCGTCCTCGTTGTGCAGGGTGGCATTGCTGACCGTCGTCCCGCCCACGAACACGGGCTGCAGCTTGGCCACCGGCGTGAGCTTGCCTGTGCGGCCGACCTGGATGTCGATGTCCTGCAGCAGCGTCATCTGCTCCTGGGCCGGGTACTTGTGCGCGACGGCCCAGCGCGGCTCGCGGCTCACGAAGCCCAGGCGGCGCTGCAGGTCCAGGCTGTTGACCTTGTAGACCACGCCGTCGATGTCGAAGGGCAGGCTGTCGCGCCGCACGCCCATGGCCTGATGGAACGTCACCAGGCCGTCCGACCCATGCGCCACGACGCGATCGGCGCACACGGGCAAACCCATGGCCTGCAAGGCGTCGAGCGTGCCGCTGTGGGTGTCGGGTTGCTGCCAGCCTTGAATCTCCCCTACGCCATAGGCATAGAAGCTCAGGGGCCGCCTGGCCGCGATGGAGGGGTCAAGTTGCCGCACGGCGCCGGCCGCGGCATTGCGCGGGTTCACGAAGGTCTTGTCGCCGGCCTGCCGCTGGCGTTCGTTCATGGCCTCGAAGTCGTCGCGGCGCATATAGACCTCGCCGCGGACTTCCAGCACCTCGGGAGCCGTTTCGCCAGGCGCCAGATGCAGGCGCAGCGGTATCTGGCCGATGGTACGGATGTTCTGCGTCACGTCCTCGCCGGTCTCGCCGTCGCCTCGCGTCGCCGCCTGCACCAGCACGCCGCGCTCGTAGCGCAGGTTCATGGCCAGGCCGTCGAACTTCAGTTCGGCGTTGTATTCGAGCGCGGGCGCGTCATCCGTCAGTTCGAGCTCGCGGCGCACGCGGGCGTCGAAGCTCGTCGCGCCGCTCGCCTCGGTGTCGGTCTCTGTGCGGATCGACAGCATGGGCACGGCATGGCGAACCGGCGTGAAGCCGTCCAGCACCCGTCCCAGCACGCGCTGCGTCGGCGAGTCGGCCGTCAGCAAATCGGGATGCGCCGCCTCGATGGCCTGCAGGGCCTGGAACAGGCGGTCGTACTCGGCGTCGGGAATGCTGGGCGCGTCGAGCACGTAATAGCGATGGGCATGCAGATGCAGTTCGGCGCGCAGTTGTGCGGCCTGTTGCGCGGCCCGCTGCGCCGGGTCGGTGGATTCATTCAGATCAGCTTGGCTCATGGGCACGATTGTGCCAACGAGCGCAGGCTCAGGCCGATATTTGTGCGGGCGGCTGGGCCGGCGCCTGGCGCGTGATCATCACCTGGTCGACGCGGTGGCTGTCCACGTCCATCACCTCGAAGCGCCAGCCTTCCCAATAGACATGATCGGTGCGGCGCGGGATGCGACGCAGCATCACCATCAGGAAGCCGGCCAGGGTGTCGTACTGCCCGGCATTCGGCCAGGCCTCCAATTCCAGCGCGCGCTGCAGATCCGGAATGGGCGTGATGCCGTCGGCCAGGTAGGAGCCATCCTCCCGGCGCACGATGCTTTCTTCGTCGTGCGGCGCCACCAGGCTGCCCATCACCGTGCTCATCACGTCGTTGAGCGTGATGACGCCAACCACCAGACTGTACTCGTTGACGATCACGGCGAAGTCCTCGTGCGCCTGCCTGAATTGCGTCAGCACCTCGGCCAGCGTGATGCGGTCCGGAACGATCAGCACCTTCTTGATCAGGTGGCCCTCCTGCGCATGGCAGGCCCGCAGGTCGAGCTTTTCATCGCGCAGCACGCGCTGGAACAGATCGGTCGTATCGACATAACCCAGCACCTGGTCGACCTCGCCGTCACAGACCAGGTAGGTGGAGTGCGGTTCCTCGGCAATGCGGGTGCGCACGATGCGGTCGTCGTCGTCGAGCAGGAAAAACACGATGCGGTCGCGCGGCGTCATGGCGCTTTCGACCGTGCGCGTGTCCAGTTCGAACACGTTCTCGATCACCTGCTGTTCGGCATTGCCCACCACCCCGGCCTGGTTGCCGGCCTCGGCCAGCGCCAGGATGTCGGCATGGGTGATGCGGTTGTCGCGTATGGTGGGCCGGCCCAGCAGGCGGATCAGGCCTTCGGTCACCGTCGTGAACACCCAGGCGAGCGGCTTGAGCAGCGTGGTGAGCGCGATCATCGGCCCCACCAGCACCATGGCGATGCCTTCGGGCTCGTTCATGGCCAAACGCTTGGGCAGCAGATCGGCCATGATGATGAACAGCACGGTGATGCTGGCGAACGAGCAGATGAATCCCAGGGCGTGTGCCTGCGCAGGCGAAAGTAGATAGCTCAACGCGGCTTCGAAAGGCGGGGTCAGCAGGCCCTCGCCGACGATGCCGCCCAGGATCGCCACGGTGTTCAAGCCGATCTGCACCACTGTGAAGAAGGCGCCGGGCTGCTCTTGCACGCGCAGCACGCGGTCGGCGCGCGCGTCGCCGTCTTCGGCCAATTGCTGGAGTTTCAAGCGGCGCGACGCGGCGAGAGACAACTCAGCCATGGCGAAAAATGCGCTGGCGGCAATCAGGAGGGCGATCAGGGTGAAGCTGGTCATTGGGCAATTCCCACAGGAAGCGATGATATTAACGTGCGCCGCTCGGTTCTAATATCGGCATGGACGCCCAACACCCGCCTGAAACAAGGCTTGAACAACGCATCACCGAGCTGGAAATCAAGGCCAGCTTCAGCGAGGACCTGCTGGACCACCTGAACCAGATCATCGCCCGGCAGCAACAGCAGATCGACGCCCTGATCCGCGAATTGAGCCAGTTGCGCGAACGCAGCGAGGATGGCGGCGCGGCCCCGTTCAAGAGCTTGCGGGACGAGCTGCCGCCGCACTATTGAACCACCCCGGAAGCGCGGAGCGCTTCCCCCTCAAGGGGGCGACGACGGCGGACCGGCAGAGCCGGATCCGCGGCGTCTGCTGGGGTGTCGGCCCGGCGGGCCTCCCTGGAGGCGCGTCCGATTTAACTGAACAGGCGGCGTGCTGCCAGGCTGCCGGCGGCGAGATCGCGGGAGGCCAGGGCCTTGTAGAGGGTGGAGAGTTCCTGGCCGATGGAGGTGAAGGCGTGCAGATTCAAGACCTGGCCCCGGTCGTCGCAGACGTCGGCCTCCAAGTCGCGCGCCAGGCCGCGTGCGGATTCCTGCCAGGTGCCGAAGGGTTCCAGGGCCTCGGCCGTTTGCGGTACGTCGAGCGAGAGCGTGATCTCGCGCAGCGACGAGGCCTGCGGGTCTTCGGCCAGGGCGGCCTGGGCGTCGAAGCTGAGCAAAAGGATGGGCGGCGCGCCCTCCTCGTCGGCGGCCATCACCAGGCGGCCGGGCACGGCGCCCGGCACGAAGCCGTGCCGCAAGGCCATCTGCTGCACGAAGCCCAGGGTCCAGGAGGCATTGCGGGCGCGCAGCAGGACCGCCAGTTGCGCGTCGTGGTCGCCGGCGAACTGGTCCAGTTCACGCGCGTGCGCCACCACTTCCAGCATGTCGGGGAACTGCACGAAGCCGCCCACGCCGTCGCTGAAGGCCTGCACCTTCTGGACGAATTCGGAATACTCGATCTCGTTCATCGCGCCGCTGCGGTTGGCCATCTGCACGCCGGCCTGGAATTCGCTGTAGCGCCGGGCCTTCAGGGGCAATTCCCACTCGCCGCTCTCGGCGTTCAGGCCCTCGATGTGAAAGGGCTTGGAGCCGGCCCGGCGGCTGCCGGGCAAGTGCGAGATGGCCATCTCGCCGCTGACCGGTGCGTCGACGGAAATGACTGCGATGGCGTCGATCAAGGCGTCGACCCGGTTCGAGGGCTTGCGCGCCTGCGGCCGCGCCGACGGTTTCAAGGGGTCTGCCGCGTCGTCTTCCTGAAAGTCCTGCGAGACCGCATCCTTGGCCTCGCCCATGTCGGGCTCGTGCCCGCTCATCTGCGGTTCAAGCTGGGGGTCGGCGCGGCGCGGGCCGGCCTTGCGCGCGGTCCAGGCGCCATGCGCGATCACACCTGCCAACACCAGGCCACCGAGGATGGCCAACATCGCCGTCAAGGTCATACCGAAGCCTCCGCCATGCCCAGTGCGGCTTCCATATCGACGGCCACGATGCGCGAAACACCTTGCTCTTGCATGGTCACACCAATCAGTTGTTCAGCCATTTCCATGGCGATCTTATTGTGGGAGATGAACAGGAACTGCGTTCCGCGGCTCATCTCGGTCACCAGCTTGGCATAACGCCCGGTATTGGCGTCGTCCAAGGGCGCATCCACCTCGTCCAGCAGGCAGAACGGCGCCGGATTGAGCTGGAAGATCGCAAATACCAGCGCAATCGCGGTCAGGGCCTTCTCGCCGCCCGACAGCAGGTGGATGGTGCTGTTCTTCTTGCCCGGCGGCTGCGCCATGACCTGCACGCCGGCATCGAGAATCTCGTCGCCCGTCATCACGAGGCGCGCATTGCCACCGCCGAACAGGCTGGGGAACATGCGGCCGAAATGCTCGTTGACCTGGTTGAAGGTCGCCGACAGAAGGTCGCGGGTTTCCAGGTCGATCTTGTGGATCGCGTCTTCCAGCGTCGTGATGGCTGCCATCAGGTCGCTCACCTGCGCATCGAGAAACTGCTTGCGCTCGCGCGCGACCGTCAGCTCGTCGAGCGCCGCCAGGTTGACGGCGCCCAGGGCGGCGATGTCGCGGTTGATGCGATCAATCTCGCCCTGCAGGCCGTAAAGCTTCACCTCACCTTCGGCAATCGTGCGTGCGAGCTGCTCCAGGTCCACCTGCGCCGCCGTGAGCTGCTCCATGTATTGCGCGCCGCCCAGTTGCGCGGCCTGCTCTTCCAACTGCAGCTTGGTGATGCGTTCGCGCAAGGGCTCCAGGCTGCGCTCGAATTCAAGGCGCTGCTCGTCGGCCTTGCGCAAGCGCAGGCTCAAGTCGTCGTAAGAGGCCCGCACGCCCGCCAGCTCTTTCTCGCGCTCGAGCTTGAGGGCCAGCGCCTCCTGCAAACCGGCTTGCGCAGCGGTGTCGTTGAGCGCGTCGAGCTCGCCTTGCAAGCCTTGGGCCGACTGCGTGTTGACCTGGACCTGGCTTTGCGCGGTTTCGATCGAACGCTGCAGCTCGCCGCGCCGTGCCGCCAGCCCCCGAGCGCTGAACTGCGCCTCCTGGGCGCGGCGCTCCAGGGCGCGCAACTGGTCGCGCGACTCGCCCAGACGCCGCTCGGCCTGGATCACCGCGTCTTCCAGCTCGGCGTGGCGCTCCTGCGCCGTCGCCAGTTGCAGGTCGAGCTCCTCGAAGCGAGCCTCGCCGACCATGCGGCGCTCCTGGATGTCTTCCGCCTGGGCGTCGATCTCGGCCAGTTCCTCGGCCAACTGCTCGCGCCGAGCGCCGGTGGCCTGCGCCTGCTGCGACAGCCGCAGCCATTCGACGTGCAGCTGGTGCGCCCGCGTCTGCGCCTCGCCAGCCTGGCGCCGCAGATGGGCCAGGCGCTGCGAGGCCTCGCTGCTGGCGGCTTCGGCGCGCACCAGCCGGCTCTTGGCCTCGTCGGCGATCAGTTGCTGGGCGCGCAGCTCCAGGCCCAGGTTCTCGATCTCCTGCGCGCGCGCCAACAGGCCTGCGGACTCGGAATCCGGCGCATAAAAGCTGACCGCGAACTGGCTGACGGCGTGGCCCTCGCGCGTCATGATCAGCTCGCCATGGGTGAGCTTGCTGCGATGGGCCAGCGCCTCGTCGAGCGTGAACGCGGTGTAGACGCCTTCCAGCCAGTCGTTGAGCAAGGCCTTCAGGCCGGCATCTTCCAAGCGCAGTAAATCGCTCAGACGCGACAGGGTATTGTGGCTGTTGGCGATGCCGGGCTGCGGTAGCGAATAGAAGGCCAGCCTGGCAGGCGGCGCGTCCTGTGCAAAGGCGCGCACGGTTTCCAGCCGGCCGACCTCAAGCGCACCCATGCGCTCGCGCAAGGCCGCTTCGAGCGCATTTTCCCAACCGGTCTCGATGTGCAGCCGGGTCCACAAGCCGCTCATGCCGTCCATGCCATGCTTGGCCAGCCAGGGCTTGAGCTTGCCTTCGGTCTGCACTTTCTCCTGCAAGGCCTTCAAGGCCTCCTGGCGGGCCGACAAGTCGGACTGGCGCGACAGTTGCGCGTTCGCGTCCAGCTGGGCGGCGCGGCGGGTCTCGTCCAGCGCGGGCGCCTGCTCGCTCAGCTCGTGCAATTGGGCGTCGAGCAGGTCACGGGCCTCGTCGGCCGCATCGCTGTTGAACTTGAGCTCGGCCAGCTTCGCCTCGTCGGGCGCGGCCAGGCTCTGGCGCTCGGCGGCCAGTCGTTCGCGGCGGTTGCGCAACTGGCGCGACTGTTCATCCAGATTGCGGCTTTCGGCCGCCAGGACCTGGATCTGCTGCTGCACCTGATTGACCTGCGTGCGCTGCTCATTGGCCTTGGCCTGCGCCTGTCGCAGGGCCTCTTCCACGCCCGGCAGCAGCGTCGCCTGCTCCTCGGCCTGCGCGGCCAGCACCTCGCTCTGCTCTTCGGCCTGCGCCATCTGGACGGCGACGTCTTCCAGGTCCGCCAGGGCTTGCGCGGCACGGTCTTGCCATTGCCGGCTTTGCGCCTGCAACTCGATCAGGCGCTGCTCGACGCGCTGACGACCTTCGACCACGTAGCGGATGCGCTCCTCCAGCCGGCTGACCTCCAATTGGGCTTCGGCCATGCGACCCTGCGAGGCATGCAACTCGTCTCCCGCCGCATAGTGGGCCTGGCGCACGGTTTCCAGCTCGGCCTCGACATGGCGCAGCTCGGCCATGCGGGCCTCCAGGGCATTGACTGCCTGCGCGTGCTCGGCCTGCACGCGAGCTTGCTCGCCGGTGGCGTCGCGGTGCTTGAGGAACCAGAGCTGGTGCAGCTTGAGTGTGCCGCTGTCCTGCAGGGCGCGGTAGGTGGCCGCCACCTCGGCCTGGCGCTCCAGGCGCTCCAGGTTGCTGTTGAGCTCGCGCAGGATGTCGTCGACGCGGGTGAGGTTCTCGCGCGTGTCCTTGAGGCGGTTCTCGGTCTCGCGGCGGCGCTCCTTGTACTTGGAAACGCCGGCGGCCTCCTCCAGGAACATGCGCAGGTCTTCCGGCTTGCTCTCCAGGATGCGGTTGATGGTGCCCTGGCCGATGATGGCGTAGGCGCGCGGCCCCAAGCCCGTTCCCAGGAACACATCCTGCACATCGCGGCGCCGCACCGGCTGGTTGTTGATGAAGTAGCTGGAGCCGCCGTCGCGCGTCAGCACGCGCTTGACCGCGATCTCGCTGAACTGGTTCCACTGCCCGCCGGCACGCGCGTCCTCGTTGGAAAACACCAGCTCCACGCTGGCCCGGCTGGCCGGCTTGCGGTTGCCGGAGCCGTTGAAGATGACATCCTGCATGGACTCGCCGCGCAACTCGGAGGCCTTGCTTTCGCCCAGCACCCAGCGCACGGCGTCCATGATGTTGGACTTGCCGCAACCGTTCGGGCCGACCACGCCCACGCGCTGCCCGGGCAGCTGGAAGGTGGTGGGATCGGCGAAAGACTTGAAACCGGAGAGCTTGATCTGATTCAGCCGCATGGGTCGCGCTCGCAGGGGGGCTGCCCGGGTTTCCAGGGGCCGGCCTGGAAAAAGGCCCGGGATGATACCATCGCGCCCCTCGGCGCCCGCGGTCCGCGACGGCGCCCTTTTTTCATGGCGCCCACCGCCCGGCGCCGTCCTTTGCCGGGGTCGCCCTCGATGGCCAAGAAATCTTCCTCGTCCTCCCGCGCCAAGTCCGCGCGCCCGTCCGCCGCGCCCGCGCTGCAAGTGGGCGAACGCGAGCTGCCGCCCAACCCGCCCACCGCGCCCAGCAAGGAGCTGCACGTGTTCGCCAACCCGTCGGCGGGCCGCGACTACGTGATCCAGTTCCAGATTCCCGAGTTCACCTGCCACTGCCCGCTGACCGGCCAGCCCGACTTCGCGCACTTCACGATCGACATGATCTGCGAAGCGCTGTGCATCGAGCTCAAGAGCCTGAAGATGTACATGTGGAGCTATCGCGACGAAGGCGCGTTCCACGAGAAGGTCACCAACACCATCCTCGACGACATCGTCGCCGCCACCGACCCGCGCTTCGTGCGCATCACGGCCAAGTGGTACGTGCGCGGCGGCATCTACACCAACGTCGTCGTCGAACACCGCAAGAAGGGCTGGACGCCCGCCCCGCGCGTCGAGCTGCCGGCGGTGGCCACGCTCGGCTCGGCCACCGGGCTGCTCTGAGGGCGCCGGCTGCGCATGTCCTCCCGCGACGCCGAGCCGATCGTCGAGCGCCCGCCG
>JAFALA010000067.1 GCA_019234815.1 Burkholderiaceae bacterium
TGTCGAGGTTGGCGTATTGCGAGCCCAGGTACCAGAGCGGCACGCTGGCCAGGAACAACATGGCCCAATTGGCCGCTTGTTCTCCCTGTTGCAGATGACGGCGCATGGCGGCCGCCAGCACGGCCATCGCGCACAGGCCCGCGGCCCAAGACACCAGCCGGGTGGATTCGATGCTGCCGCCGCTCAGGCCGTAGACCAGGCCGGTGAGCCAGTAGAACAGTGGCGGCTTGTGGAAGTAGGGCATGCCGTCCAGCGTCGGCACCCACCACTGGCCGCTGTTCCACATGCTCACCGAGACGCTCAGGTAGCGCGCCTCGTCGGGAATATTGATGGGCCGCAGCCACAGCGTCGCCAGCAGCAGGAGCGCGCAGAGCAGGAAGATGGAATGTTTGTGGATGCGCATGCCGGCGAGGGACGGGTGAAACCTGCGGCAGTGTAATTTGTCATCATTCACACCTAAAATTGGAACTGTTTCTCTGCCCAGGACACGCCATGCTCTACCCCGAACTCTTCAAGCAGCTCGAAGCCGTGCGTTGGAACATGGACACCGACATCCCCTGGGACAGATTCGATGCCGGCCTGCTCAGCGACGACCAGGCGCGCACCATCAAGATGAACGCGATCACCGAGTGGTCGGCGCTGCCGGCCACCGAGATGTTCCTGCGCGACAACCGCGACGACAGCGATTTTTCCGCCTTCATGAGCGTCTGGTTTTTCGAGGAACAGAAGCATTCGTTGGTGCTGATGGAGTACCTGCGCCGCTTCCGTCCCGACATGGTGCCGACCGAAGCGGAACTGCACGAGGTGCGCTTTGATTTCGATCCGGCCCCTGCGCTGGAGACGCTGATGCTGCATTTCTGCGGCGAGATCCGTCTGAACCACTGGTACCGGCGCGCCGCCGAATGGCACACCGAGCCCGTGATCAAGGCCATCTACGAGACGCTGGCGCGCGACGAGGCCCGCCATGGCGGCGCCTACCTGCGCTACATGAAGCGCGCCATGCAGAAGTTCGGCGACGAGGCCAAGGCTGCGTTCGCCAAGGTGGGTGTGCTGATGGCCAGCGCCCGGCGCACCGCCCAGGCGCTGCACCCGACCAATCTGCACGTCAACTCCAAGCTGTTCCCGCGCGACACCATCCAGAGCCGCCTGCCTGATCCTGAATGGCTGGAGCGCTGGCTGGACAAGCAGATCCAGTTCGACGGCGTGTGGGAAAACAAGGTCGTTGAGCGCATCCTGCACAACATGAGCCTGCTGATGGAATGCAGCTTCGCCAGCGTCCAGGAGCTCAATCGCTTCCGCAAGGAAATGGCTGCCCGCGTCGCGGCCGTCGCGCAGCCAGGGGCCGCACCGCAGGCGGTGTGACCCGAGGTGCGAGGTTCGCGCCTTAGCTCTTGGCCGACATGGTTGCCAGGGCCCTGGCTTGGTCGGCTGCTCGGTCGGTCGTGATCTTCTGGGCGCTCGGGCGCTCGCCAATCATCTTGGCGTAGGGCTTCCAATCCACGCCCTGTGCCGACAGCAGGTCTTCACCCAGCACCGCCTTGGTGGCCAGGGCGATCAAGGGCAGGCTGACCCAGGCGGCGCAGTCGGCCTGGGTGAACTGCTCGCCCGCCATGTAGGGCGCGAACTTGGCCAGTCGCTTGAAGGCGGCGATGTTTTTGGTCAGCTGCCTGCGCACGCGCGCCTGCATTTCCGCGCTGACCTGGCCGCCGAAAAACGCCTGCGGATACAGTTCGCGCGCCACCAGTTCCAGGTGCAGCTCGATGAAGGTGACCAGTTCGTGCACCTTGGCGGCAGCGAAGGGCTCGGCGGGCAGCAGCGCCGGCTGCGGATGGGTGGCCTCCAGATAATCCATGATCACCTGGCTCTCGCAGAGATTGCCATGCTCGGTGCGGATGAAGGGCACCTTGCCCAGCGGTGAGGCGCTCAACACGGCCTCGTCGGTGGAGCGGGCTGCCACCAGCTCCTCCTGGAAGGGGATGCCTTTCTCGAGCAGCGCGAACTTGACCTTGTTGTAGTAGTTCGACAGCGTGAAGCCGCACAGCGTGATCATGGGGTGCTCCGTTCCTGGGGATGTGGGTCTAGTGGCTGCAGTCTAAGCTGCGCCCGGGGCCCGGATTGTGACGGCCCACGCCAGTCCGCCGGACACGACGCCGGCCCCGACACCGCTGAGATGCGCAAACGGCGCCATCGCGATGTCCCAGCCCGGCATGGGTCGCAGTGCCGCCCCCAGGGGATGTTCCAGCAAGACCTTGCTCAGCAGGCCCAGTCCGATCAGCAGGCCGATCGCACGTTCTGGCCGGCGGCGGCGCTCCAGCATCAGGGCCAGGGCCGCGATGCAGACCCCCGCATGGAGCACGCCCGACAGGCCCGCGTAATGCGCCAGGTCCGGGCGCAGCAGCAGGCCGAGCTGCGTCAGCGGCCAGGCCAGCAGCCAGGCCAGGGCCCAGCGGCAGCCCAGGTCGGCGCTGCGCCCCAGCCAGGCCAGCACGGCGCAGCCGGCCAGGTTCGCGGCCCAGTGCATGGGGCTCCATTGCAGCAGCGCTGCCGTCCAGGCACGCCAGGGTTCGGCGAGGAATTGTCCGGGCTGCCAGTCGCAGGCCTCGGGCGGCAGCCATCCCTGCAAGGCGAGTCCGCTGACCAGGGTGGCCAGCAGGCCCAGCCCCAGGCTGAGCCCGGCCCAGTAGCGCCAGGCTGGGCCTGGCCTGCGTGTCAGGGGAAGACCGTGCGCCACAGCGTCAGGATGGCCTCGCGGTGTACCGCAATGCCTTGGGCGGCCTGGGCGTCGAGGTCCAGCGCGGTGGATTGCTCATCCAGGCGCGCCCGGTGCTGGATGCGACGCAGTTCGCGATAGGCGTCGGCCGCGGCATGGCCCACGCCGGCGGGTAGCAGCCCGGCGGCTTCGGCGCGCTGCAGCAGCGCGATGTTGCCGGCGTTGTCCAGCAGCTCGGGGTGTTGGCGCGCGTGGGCCAGGATCAGGAACTGCAGCGCGAATTCGGCGTCCATCATGGCGCCCGGACTGTGCTTGACGTCGAACAGCTCGGTGCGCACCGGCCGCGCGCTGCGCACCTTTTCGCGCATGCTGCGGACTTCCTGGCGCAACGCGTCCACGTCGCGCTCGGCCGTCAGCACCTCGCGGCGCACGGCTTCGAACTGCGGCGCCAGCGCCGGGTCGCCGGCGCAGAAGCGCGCCCGGGTGATGGCCTGGTGCTCCCAGGTCCAGGCGGTGTTGCTGCCGCGTCCGGACTGGTAGTGAGCAAAGGACTGGATCGATGTGACCAGCAGGCCCGAGTTGCCGTTGGGGCGCAGTGCCGTGTCGATGTCGAACAGCTCGCCCGCGGCGGTGCGCAGCGTCAGCCAGGTGATGAGGCGGCGCACGAAGGCGCCGTAGATCTCGGGCGCGTTGGGATCCGGGTCGTCGAACAGGAAGACCACGTCGAGGTCGCCGCCGTAGCCCAGCTCCTTGCCGCCGAGCTTGCCGTAGGCGATCACGCCGAAGGCGGGCACGGGTCGGTGCGCATTCTTCATCAGCGACCAGGCCCAGCCGATCACGCACTGCAGGGTGGCGTCGGCCAGCGCGGACAGCTCGTCGGCGACCTGCTCGACGCTGATGCTGCCTTCCACGTCGCGCACCAGGGTGCGGAACACCTCGGCATGGTGGGCGCGGCGCACGCTGTCGAGCAGCGACTCCTCGTGGGCCTCGCCATGCTTGACCCAGGCCTCATGGCGGTCCTGCAGCTCGGCGATGAAGGCCGCGCCATCGAAGCGCTCGTGCAGCAGGCGCGTGTCAGCCAGCTCGTCGATCACGCCCGGGTGCTGCATCAGGTAGCGCATGGGCCAGCGGGCCAGGCCGAGCAGGCGCAGCAGGCGCTGCTGCACCGCGGGCCGCTCCACCAGCAGGGCCAGGTAGCTTTCGCGGCGCAGCAGCGGTTCGATCCAGTCGACGAAGCGCAGCGCCGCGTTCATGCCGCATTGGCCTTCGCGCACCGCCATGGCGGCGCGGCCCACCAGCTTGGCCAGCCGCAGCCTCGATTCTTCGCGCAGGCCTTGCACGCGCGGCTGCTGCGCCCAGCGCCGCACGGCATTGGCCAGTTCGGGCGGCAGCTTTTGCAGGAATTCTTCCGAGTCGACCGGTAGTGGCGGGCCGTTGCAGCTGCGGCAGCCGTGGTGGCCTGCCGCCGGGGCCTGCCCGTCGTGCAGCAGCGCGTCGAATTCGGTGGCGACGAATTCGCGCACTTCCAGCAGCCGGTCCAGGAATTCGCAGGCGTCGGCGCGGCAGCTTAAGCCCAGGCTGCGGGCGATCCAGCGCAGGTCGTCGTCGCTGGACGGCAGGCAATGGGTCTGCTGGTCGTCGAGAAACTGGATGCGGTGCTCGACGCGGCGCAGGAACACATAGGCTTCGCTGAGCTTGGAGGCGGTTTCCGGCTTCATCAGCCCGCGCGTCGCGAGCCGACCCAGCGCCTTGACCGTCGAGCGCGTGCGGATTTCGGGGAACTGTCCGCCGCGCACCACTTGCAGCAATTGCACCGTGAACTCGATCTCGCGTATGCCGCCGCGCGAGAGCTTGACGTCGTTGGCTCGTTCGGGGCGGCCGGCGGCGCGGCGCTGCGCTTCGTCGCGGATCTTGCGGTGCAACTGGCGCAGGGCCTCGAACACGCCGTAGTCGAGGTAGCGCCGGTAGACGAAGGGCGTGACCAGCGAGCGTAAGCCCAGCGCCTTGCCCTGACCTTCGACCTGCTGCGGCGCCACCACCCGGCTCTTGAGCCAGGCAAAGCGTTCCCATTCGCGGCCCTGCATCAGCAGGTAGGCTTCCAGGCCGGCCAGGCTGACGGCCGCCGGGCCGGAATTGCCGTGCGGGCGCAAGGCCAAATCGACGCGGAACACCTGGCCGTCTTCGGTGATGTCGCCGATCAGCGTCGAGAGGCGCCGTGCCACGCTGGCAAAGTACTCGTGCGCGCTGACCACCTGCGGCCCGTCGGTCTGGCCGTCTTCGTCGTATACGTAGATCAGGTCGATGTCGGACGAGACATTGAGCTCGCGCCCGCCGAGCTTGCCCATGCCGACCACCCAGAATTCAATGACCCCTCCCTGCGCGTCGCGCGGCGCGCCGTTGATGGCGTCCTGCTCCTGGCGCGCCTGCGCCAGCGCTGCGCACAGCGTGACCTCGGCCAGCGTGGTCATGGCTTCGGTGACTTCGCGCATGGCCGCGCCCATCTCGATGTCCTGCACCGCCAATCGTTCCAGGACCAGGTGGCGCGCCACGCGCAGCGCGCTGGCCAGAGGGCGTCCTTGTGCCTGCAGCGTGCCGATCAGGCCCGTCATCCCGGCCCGGTCAGGGATGCCGGGCGGCAGCAGATCCAGCTCGGCGGCATAGCGCCGCCGTATGCGCTGCACATAGCGGCTGTGAGCGGCCCGCGCGGCTTGGGGCTCAATAAAACTTTGCTCGGCATGGGGCCTGTCGCCCGCTCGGGCTGTGCTAGATTCGTCGCGCTGCGCGTCGACCCGCGATTCCAGATCAAAATTGGCCAATTTCAGCCCCGTCGATTTCCGGGCATATCTGCCCCTTACATGTCACTGTCCGCTTCTTTCTCGACTGTCACGCTGTTATCGCTGCGCGGAACTCGCTGGTGCCTGAGGGCGCTGCTGGCCCTGGTGGGGCTGGCGTGGGCGATTCTGTTGCTGGCGTGGCTGGTCTTGCACTGGGCGATTCTGCCGCACATCGACGAATGGCGTCCGAAGCTGGAACAACAGGCTTCCAAAGCCCTGGGGCATTCGCTGCACGTCACGCGCATCACCGTGGGCAGCGGCGGCTGGATTCCCGCCCTGACATTGCAGGATGTTTCTCTCAGCGACGCGCAGGGCCGCCAGGCGCTGCGACTGCCCGAGGTCAAGGCCGTGCTGTCGCTCGAATCGCTGCTGACGCTGGAGCTGCGGTTTTCCCAGCTGCTGATCGAAGCGCCCGAACTGGAGCTGCGGCGCGACGCGCAGGGCCAGGTGTTCATTGCCGGCATGCCGGTGAAAAGCGATCCGGGTTCGCACCAGGGCAGTGCCTTGGCCGACTGGTTTTTTGTCCAGCACGAGTTCGTGATCCGGCATGGCCGGGTGCACTGGACCGACGAGATGCGCGGCGCTGCGCCGCTGGCGCTCGATGACGTTGACCTGGTGGTGCGCAACGGCCTGCGCCGCCATGACCTGCGCCTGGACGCCACGCCGCCGGCCGATTGGGGCCAGCGCTTCAGCCTGCAGGGGCATTTCAAGCAGCCCCTGCTGCTGCACCGGCCCAGCGAGCTGCGCTACTGGAGCGGCCAGCTCTATGGCGACCTGCCTCGCATCGAGGTGCGCGAATTGCAGCGCTACCTGAACCTGCCCTTTGAACTGATCGAGGGCAACGGCGCCTTGCGCACCTGGGTGGACATCGACAAAGGCCTGCCCAAGGGCATGACGCTGGACATGGGCCTGCGCGCGGTCACGCTGCGGCTGGCGCCGACGGTGCAGCCCCTGACCCTGAAGCAGCTCTCGGGGCGTTTGCAGTTTCAGCGTGCCAAACAGGCCCTGCAGCTGTCCGCCCAGGGCCTGAGCTTCGACCTCGATCCCGATCTGCACTGGGCGCCGTCCGACTGGTCGCTGGCGCTGAACCTGGCCGAGACGCCCACGGTGCCTCTGCCGGCCAGCGCCGCGTCGGGCGTGACGCCGTTCACCGCGGCCTTCAGCCTGGAAGGGCAGCAGGTCCAAAGCGTGGACCTGAGCGCCAGCCGCCTGGACCTGAACGGGCTGGCGCGCATCGCCACGAGCCTGCCACTGGGCGAAGGGGCGCCGGCCTTGGTCGAGAGCCTGGCGCCGCGCGGCCAGTTGAGCGAACTCTCCGCGCATTGGGAGGGGCCGCTGGGGGCCTTGCGCCGCTATCGCGTCAAAGGGCAGCTGTCGCAGTTTGCGGTCAATGCGCAGCCCTCCGGGGCGCAGGCCGACGCCATGGGCCGTCCGGGCGTGCAGGGCGCCAATCTGAGCTTCGATGCCAGCGAAACCGGCGGCCAGGCCCAGATGCTGCTGAACGACGGCGTGGTCGACCTGCCGGGCCTGTTCGAAGACCCCAAGGTGTCCCTGCAGCGTTTGAGCGCGGAATTGAGCTGGCGCATTGCCCCGACCCCGGGGGATGCGCCTCCTGCCATTGAATTCAAGCTGGCGCACGTGCAGCTCGTGAACGCCGACGTGCGGGGCGACCTCGATCTCAGCTGGCGCACCGGCCCGGGCAGCGGCACGGGGCGGGGCGGACGCTATCCCGGCCAGCTGGAACTGAACGGCCGGCTGGCCGAGGCCAATGCCGCGAGCGTGGCGCGCTACCTGCCGCTGGGCGTGGGCGCCCATGTGCGGACTTATGTGCGCGACGCAGTGCGCTCGGGGACGGCCCGCAACGTCAGTTTCAGCACCAAGGGAGACTTGTGGGACTTCCCGTTCGACCAGGGCAGCAGCGGCATCTTCCGCATCAGCGCGCAGGCCGTGGACGTGAATCTGGCCTATGCGCCGGGAAAGACGGCGACCGCCGAGTCGCCGGCCGTCGCGTCGGAATGGCCGGCGATGGAGCACTTGAATGCCGAGCTGATCTTCGATCGCGCCAGCATGCGCATCCAGAACGGTCGCACGCGCGTGCTCGGTTACGAACTCGTAGGCGTGAACGGCGGCATCAAGGACCTGAGCCACGACCCGACCTTGGAGCTGGAAGGCAGCGGGCGCGGTCCGGCGGCCGAACTGCTGCAATTCATGCGGGCGTCTCCGGTGGGCGCCTGGACCGGACAGGCCCTGGGCGCCGCCACCGGCACCGGCAACGCGAATCTGCATCTGGCGCTGCAGCTGCCGCTCAACGACGTCAACCGAAGCCAGGTTAAGGGTTCGGTGCAGCTGCTGGGCAACGATCTGCGCCTGCGGCCTGACGTGCCTTTGCTGGCGGGCGCCAAGGCGCGGGTCGATTTCGATCGCAAGGGCTTGAGCATCAGCAGCGGGTCGGCCAGGGTGCTCGGCGGCGATGCCAGCTTCGAAGGCGGCAGCCTGAAGGACGGCACGCTGCGCTTCAGCGGGCAGGGCCTGATCACGGCCGAGGCCTTGCGGCGTGCGCCGGAGATGGGCGTGCTCGCGCGCCTGGCCCGCTCAATGGCCGGGCAGACGGCCTACAAGCTGCAGCTGGCCTTCAAGGACGGGCAGTCCGAGGTCGGCGTCACCAGCCAGTTGCAGGGCCTGGCACTGGATTTGCCCGCCCCCCTGCGCAAGGACGCCGAGACGGCGCTGCCCATGCGCTACCAGACCCGCCTGCTCGGTGACAGCGGCATGCGCGACGAGCTGCAGCTGGAGTTGGGCCGCCAGTTCCAGGCCCGTTACCTGCGCGACATCAGCGGCGAATCGGCGCAGGTGCTGCGCGGCACGCTGGCCTGGCAGGACACCTTGCCGCTCTACCCTGCCAGCGGGGTGCAGATGCAGGCCCGGTTCGACAGCTTCAATGCCGATGCCTGGAGCGAGTTCGCCAAGGGCCTGGGCGCCAATTCGTCCGACACCAGGAGCGATTCAGCCGACAGCGGCTACATCCCCACGCAGCTGACGCTGCACGCGCAGTCGCTGCAGATCGAGGGCCGCAAGCTCAGCAAGCTCAGCGCCACGCTGGCGCGTGCGCTGGACACCAACACCTGGCATATCGCGATCGATGCCGACCAGATCGCCGGCACGCTCGATTTGCGCAGTGCGCGCCTGAGCCAGCCCGGACGCATCTATGCCAGGCTCTCGCACCTGGCCGTTCCCAAGAGCGAGGTCGATTCGGTCACGCAGATGCTGAACAACGAGGCCGAGTCCGTTCCGGCGCTGGATGTGGTGGTGGACGACCTGGAGCTGCATGGCGTCCATGTCGGGCAGCTGGAACTCAACGCCCAGGTGCAGGGCGCCAGCCAGGACTGGCAGCTCAACAAGCTCGAACTGCGCCAGCCCGACGGCGTGTTGAGCGCCACCGGGCACTGGCTGGCCGAGCCTGGCAGCGCACAGCGCCGCACGGTGCTGGACTGGCATCTGGACCTCGATGACGCCGGCAAGTTCCTGACGCGCCTGGGCAAATCGCAGGTGATGAAAGGCGGCAAGGGCACGGTTGCCGGGCGGGTCGACTGGAAGGGCTCGCCGCTGGACCTGGACTATGCGTCGATGAGCGGGCAGTTCAAGCTGCAGCTGGGGCGCGGCCAGATCCTGAAGGCCGACCCCGGCGTGGGCCGGCTGCTGGGCGTGCTCAGCCTGCAGTCCCTGCCGCGCCGCCTGCTGCTCGATTTCCGCGACGTGTTTGCCGAAGGCTTTGCGTTCGACGCGATGGAGGCCGATGTCCATATCGACAAGGGCGTGGCCTCAACCAAGAATTTCAAGCTGCGCGGCGTGCAGGCCTCGGTGCTGATGGAGGGCCAGGCGGACCTGGCGGCGCAGTCGCAAAACCTCACCGTCTTCGTGATCCCCGAAGTCAATGCCGAAGGCGCATCGCTGGCCTATGCGGCCATCAACCCGGTGATCGGATTCAGCACCCTGCTGGCGCAATGGCTGCTGCGCAAGCCCATGGCCTCGGCAGGCACGACGGAGTTCCATGTCACCGGGCCTTGGGATGATCCCAAGGTCGAAGCCGTGTCGCGCAAATTGCCTGCAGACGATTTGCGATCCAGCGGCAGGCAGCCGACCGCACCCTGAACCAGGAGCCGTGATGAAGATTGCCGCCATTCAAATGGTGTCCACGCCCGACGTGGCGCACAACCTCGAGCGCGCCCGCCATTGGATGGCGCAGGCGGCCGCGCAGGGCGCCGAACTGGTGGCCCTGCCGGAGTATTTCTGCCTGATGGGCAACGCCGACCGCGACAAGCTGGCGATCGCCGAGTCCGACCAGGGCGCCGCGTCCTGCAGCAACGCGCAAGCGCCGATCCAGAGCCTGCTCAGCCAGACGGCGCGCGAACTGGGCCTTTGGGTCATCGGCGGCACCTTGCCCCTGTATGCAGAGCAGGCCGACCACGTGCGCAATGCCTGCTGCGTCTATGCCCCCGGCGGCGAGCGCGTGGCCCGCTACGACAAGCTGCATCTGTTCCGTTACGACAATGGCCGCGAGCGCTACGACGAATCGCTGGTGCTTGAGCAGGGCGACGTGCCTGTGGTGGCGCCGGTGGTGACGCAGTCGGGCCCCTGGCGGACCGGGCTGTCGGTCTGCTACGACCTGCGGTTTCCCGAGCTGTACCGGGCCATGAGCTTCACGCCGGGCCAGCCGCCTTGCGACCTGATTTCTGTGCCGGCCGCCTTCACCTACACCACGGGCCAGGCACACTGGGAGTTGCTGCTGCGCGCGCGCGCCGTCGAGAACCAGGCCTATGTGATCGCCGCGGCCCAGGGCGGGCGCCATGCCAACGGGCGGCGCACCTGGGGACACAGCATGGTCATCGATCCCTGGGGTGAGGTGCTGGCCTGCCTGCCCGAAGGCGAGGGCCTGGCCCTGGCCGAGATCAGCGCCGAGCGCCTGGCCGCGGTGCGCGCGCAGCTGCCGGCCTTGCAGCACCGGCGGCTCTGAACGGCGGGCTCGCTATCGTCGTCCGATCTCTGCAATAGCCGGGCGTAAGCGGTGTTTTGCGGAGGATGGCTCCAGGCCTGAGCGCCTAAACTGGACCTCTTTCCACACCTCCAGGCAAAGCGCTGAGTCATTGGCCATGGCCACCTCGTGTCGATTGAATCATTTCTCCAGACGCTTCGGATCCGCCGCAGCGGCGGCGGCCTGTGCGGCCTTGCTGGCCGCTTGCGGCAGCCCGACCGAGGCGACCCGCATGGAGATGCCGCAGGCCGACAGCCTGCAGATCCGTGCCTGGGTGCCGGCGCAACTGCATGAGCAGATCAGCCTGGGATTGATCCAGGGTGGCGAGGTCACCAGCACCTATTGGGGGTCCAAAATCAGCGACGAGGCCTTGCGCCAGGCCCTGGACGAGTCCTTCCGCGAAGCCGGCCTGCTGGCGCGCACGCCCCAGGGCGGGCGCTACGAGCTGCGGGCCCAGCTGACGCAGCTGAAGCAGCCCATGGTGGCGCTGGACGTCAAGGTCGAGCTGATCATGGATTACGCGGTGGTCGAGCGAAAGACCGGCACCAAGTTGTACGAGCGGCAACTGCGCGTGCCTTACACGGTCGAATGGAGCGAGGCCCTGCTGGACCAGAACGAGCGCATGCGCATGGCCAACGAGGCAGCGCTGCGCAAGAGCATCTCGACGCTGATGCGCGAGCTGCTCGAACTGCACTGGAACTGAGCGCTCAGCGCTGTCCGAACATCATCTGACGCGCCAGCGCCCGCTTGAGCGGCGCCGCCGCCTGCAGCGCCGCCAGGCTTAAGCCCCGCGCGGCCGGCAGCCCGGGCCAGCGCCAGGCAAAGCTGCGGGCCAGGAAGTCCGTGGCGGCGATCATGCTCCAGCGGTCCGGCGCGCGTTGCCAATCCACCCGCTGCAGGATGCGGTCCAGCGTCATGCCGGCGGACAGACCCTTCAAGGCGTCGACCAGCGCGTAGGCATCGCGCAGGCCCAGGTTCAGGCCTTGGCCGGCCACCGGGTGCAGGGTCTGCGCGGCATTGCCGATGCGCACGGTGCGGCCCTGTACCAGGGAGCGCTCGGCATTCAGGCCCAGCGCAAAGCGTTTGAGTGTCTTGATCTCACGCAGCGGCGGTATGACCCCGGGCAGGAGGCTGTTGACGACGGCGAGCCGCTGCGCCGCGCTGAGCTCGGCCACGTCGTCCTCGTCTTGCGGCAGGCACCAGACCAGGGCGGCGCGCTTGCGGCCCTCCCGGGGCGTCAGCGGCAGCAGCGCCAGGGGTCCGTTGCGGGTGAAGCGTTCCATGGCCAGGCCTACCGGCGTGTCGGGGTGCAGTTCCACTTCTCCGACCCAGGCGTTTTGTGCGTAATCGTGCGTCACGGCCTTGCGTGCCTGCTCGGCAAACACGCCGCCTTCGGCGACGACGGCAAGATCGAAGGTTTCGGCAATGCCGCTGTCGATCTCGACGCCGCTGGGAGAGGCCTCACCCAGGGTCTTCAGCGCCTGTACCGGCGTGCCGAAGCGGCTGTGCAGGCGCTCGGGTTCGCGCTCGCAGCACTGCAGCCAGCGCGACTGCAGCGGCGCCACCAATTGCCCGTAGCTGAGCACGGCGCCCAGTTGCGGCACGCCCTGCTCGAGGGCCGTGATCTGCACCGCCGGCTCGCCGCCGGTCCCGAACACGGGCAGGCGCAGCGTAGGCGGGGCCTGGCTCACGTGCACCTGGAGGATGGTTTCGGCCTGGCGCGCGTCCCAGCTGGAGAGCCGCTGCAGCAACTGCACGCTGCCCAGCGCCAGCGCCAGCGTGCGCGGATCGGCGCTGACGTCGTGCGTGAGCGCACGCGCGTCGAACAGGCTGATGTCGGCATTCGGCAGGCGCTGCGCCGCCAGCAGCGCCAGGGCCAGGCCGGCCGGGCCGGCGCCGATCACGGCCAGGCGCAGGGTGCCGTGCGGATTTGAAGGTCCTGTTGTTTCGGGCATCACAAAAAGTCAGGGATGGAGTCGAGGTTCAAGGCATGCCTTTTCACTATAGCGGCGTGTTTGGGCTACGCTCATCGTATTTGTTCAGGAGGAGCCATCCATGCAATATCGCCGATTGGGCCGTAGCGGCCTGCAGGTTTCCGAGTTCTCGCTCGGGTCGTGGGTCACGTATCACAACCAGGTCGACACCCATGCCGCCACCGAAATGCTGGCGGCCGCCATGGATGCAGGCGTGAACTTCTTTGACAACGCCGAGGTCTATGCCATGGGCAAGAGCGAGGAGGTGATGGGCGCCGCGTTCAAGGCGCTGAAGTGGGGGCGCCATCGCTTCGTCGTCTCGACCAAGTTCTTCTGGGGCTTGCAGCGCGAGGGCGTGACCGCCAATTTCAAGGACACGCTGAACCGCAAATACTTGATGCAGGCCATCGACGGCTCGCTCAAGCGCATGCAGCTCGATTTCATCGACCTGGTCTACTGCCACCGGCCCGATCCGCACACGCCGATCGAGGAGACCGTCTGGGCCATGAGCGACATGATCAGCCAGGGCAAGGCGCTCTACTGGGGCACCAGCGAATGGTCGGCCGCCGATATCCGCGCCGCCTACGAGATCGCCGAGCGCCACCACCTGCACAAGCCGGTGATGGAGCAGCCGCAGTACAACGTGTTCCATCGCCGCCGCGTCGAGCAGGAGTACGCGCGCCTCTACGAAGACATGGGCCTGGGCCTGACGACCTGGAGCCCGCTGGCCTCGGGTTTGCTAACGGGCAAGTACCGCGGCGGCATTCCTGAAGGCTCGCGCGGCGCGATGGAAAGCATGTCCTGGCTGCGCGAACAGCTGCTCGATGAACGCAAGAACGCGGCGGTGGCCGAGCTCTCGACCCTGGCCGCCGAGCTGGGCGGCAACGTGGCGCAGCTGGCCCTGGCCTGGGTCAACCGCAACCCGCGCGTGTCGACCGTGATCCTGGGCGCCAGCAAGCTGAGCCAGCTGCACGACAACCTCGGCGCGCTGGCGCTGACCCCCAAGCTGACGCCCGAAGTGCTTGAGCGCATTGATGCGATTACGCTGCCTCTGGCAGATCAGAAGGGCTGAGGCCTAGGCGTGCGCGAGTGCTTCTCAATGCACATTGAAGCTTTCCAGCTCGTGGACTGAGCGTTCATAGCGCACGCCGGTGGTGCTGTAGGTCTCTTCAACCACCTTCACCCAGCGTTTGACGGCAGGGACATACCAAAATGCCTTGTAGATCCGCCCTTCAATCTGGTAGGGCGCCGTGCTGGCGACGGTCGAGCTGATCGTTGCATTGCCGGACGCACCCTGTGCCGCCGAGGACACCTGACTTGAAGCGACCACCTCGGATCGCCACTTGCCTTCAGCTTCGATCTTGATGGCATCGAATTCTCCCGCGCCCACCTTGACGGTCTCGTGTCCAACCACGACGAAATCGTTGGTCCAATCTTCCCAAGCACGTTGCGGATTGGGACGCTCTTCGCGGAAATGCAATTGCCAGGTCTTGTTCGGGGACAGCGGGAAGTTCAGGGGCTCACTGACGACGGTTTCGACGCCGTTGACCGAACGCATGCGACTCCAGTCCGACGCGTACACGACGCTGCGCGGCGGCTGATTCGAGCCGTCTTGATGCTGGTCCATGTAAAGCGTTTTGGCGGTGACACGTGTCAGCGTGTACGTGAGACGTTCCTCCTTGAATCCCGCCTTGGTATCGGCAGTTTGCCGATACGTCCAGGTATCCCCGACCTGCAGTTGAGGTCGATCCACCGCTTCATTTGCGGCGATCGCTGAAGAGGCCGCGATCATGCTCAACAAGAAACCAATGCAATGGGTCAGTTTTTTCATGGGCGCTTTTGTGGTGGCGCATATTGAATCCATGTGCAATCCATTTGCGCTCAATGTTGAATAAGACGAGTTCAAAACTATACGTCGTATGACCTGAATACTGTCAGTGGCTCGATACGATTACTTACCCATCGGCGTGACAGAGGGCGGCGCGGTCGCCAGAGTGATTTGCAAGGCTTGTTCGTGGGTGAATCCCTGTTTCACGAGCGCATTGAACAGATTTTTCTTGAAAGCGGCAATCCGTGCGGCTGTTTCCGGTCGCTCGGCGATCTTGAGTTGTGCTTCGACCGTGGCCAATGTCATTTGTTCCATCATGGGAACCATTGCCCCCATGGCGGCAGTCATGGATTTCTGGATTTCCTCTTGCGACTGCTGCGGGGGTGGTTCCTTGCTTTGGGCCCATGCATTCGAGACGAGCCCCATGGCCGTCGCGCTGATTACAACTGCAGCAGCGAGATATCGCATTTGGTATTCCCTCAAGTTCAAGAATGGACAATGATTTTGCTGGTTTATTGTGTCCATTCTTGGGGTTGTTTTGTCGCCATTTGAAGGCATCCTTTTGGGGGATACCACAGGCCGCGGCAAAACAATGCGGGAACTTTGAGCGGCTTGACCAGTCGACGCGCGTTGTGCATGGGATCACCGCGTCAATACACGCAAGGCGCTAAGCTTGAACCGATGCCTTTGCCTGTTCAAAACGCTCGGGCGTGCCCACATCAATCCACATGCCGGTATAGAGCTGCGCGCCAATGCGGCGCGCGGCAATGCCCTGTTCCAGCAGCGGGCGCAGCGGCATGCGCGTGCCCGGTGCGATGCCGCCGAACATGGCGTGCTTGAACAGGCCCACGCTGGCCCAGGTGTAGCGCGGCGAGACCTCGGCGCCGCTCTGCGCCAGGCCTTGTGCATCGATGCCGAAATCGCCTTGCGGATGGTGCGGCGCGTTGGGCACCAGCCACAGCAAGGCCTGCAAGTCGCTGGTTGAAAAGCGCGCGGCCTCTTGCGGATCAAAGTGAAAGCCGGGCAGGAAGGTGTCGCCGGAAACCAGCCAGAAGGCGGGGTCCGTGCGCCCTTGCGAGTCGGGTGCGGCCAGCCAGTCCCGCACCTGGGCCACGCCGCCGGCGGTTTCCAGGGCGCCGCCGAAGGCCTGCGCTTCGTGGCTGTAGCTCAGGCGCGCGCCATACCGCTCGCCCGAGCCCAGGCGCTGCGGCAGTTGCTCGCCCAACCAGGCCGTGTTGATGACGATGTCCTGCACGCCGGCGCGTGCCAGCGCCTCGATGTGCCAGACGATCAGGGGCTTGCCGGCCACTTCCAGCAGGGGCTTGGGCGTGTGGTCGGTCAGGGGCCGCATGCGCTCGCCGCGCCCGGCCGCCAGGATCAGGGCTTTCATGGCGGGGGAGTGTAAATGCGCTAGTCTTGCGGGTCCTTGTTCTGGAGAGGTCCCACATGAAACTCATAGGCATGCTCGACTCCCCCTATGTGCGCCGCGTCGCCATCTCCCTGCAACTGCTCGGCCTGCCTTTCGAGCACCAGTCGCTGTCGGTATTCCGGACCTTCGACCAGTTCCGCCGCATCAACCCGGTCGTCAAGGCGCCGACGCTGGTCTGCGACGACGGCGAAGTGCTGATGGATTCCACCCTGATCCTGCAGCATGCGGAGCTGCTGGCGCGGCCGCGCAGCCTGATGACGGCAGATCCGCGCGCGCATCAGCATGCCCTGCGCCTGATCGGGTTGGCGCTGGCCGCGTGCGAGAAAGCCGTGCAGATCGTCTACGAGCGCAATCTGCGACCGGCCGAGAAACTGCACGAGCCCTGGGTGGAGCGGGTGTCGGGGCAGCTGCATGCGGCGTTTGCCGCGCTCGAGGCCGAACTGGCGCGCCGGCCTCTGGAGGCCGATCGCGGCACCATCAGCCAGGCCGGCGTGAGCGTGGCGGTGGCCTGGGCGTTCACGCAGCAGATGCTGCCGGGGCTGGTGACGGCCGACCAGCATCCTGGCCTGGCGAAGTTTTCGGCCCAGGCCGAAGCGTTGCCTGAATTCAGGGCCGCGCCGCACGGCGACGGCACCTACCCCTGCGTTGCCTGAAGAATCTTCTGGAACAGCGCCTGATAGGTCTCGCCGGCCGGATGGCCCGTCAAGGGGTCGCAGTTCCTGGCAAATGCCGAGTCGAGTTCCTGCCAGTCGTCGGTATTCAAGACCTGCTGGGCCACGGGCAGGATCTCGTTTTCCTCGGTCGCGATGTGGTGCAGGTAGCCGGCGCAATAGCGCTCGGCGAGGGCTTCGAAATCGTGCCGCCGGGCCTCGCCGATCATTTCGAAGGCCAGCAGCGCGTGGCTCAAGTCGCGGATGGCGCGTCCGCCGCGCTGGTGTTCCTGTTCGAGCTCGTCCAGCGTGTCGCGCAGCAGCGGCGCGCGGCTGCGCAGCTTGGGGAACAGCAGGTCGCTTTCCTTGGGGTGGTGCAGGCGCTCGGGGAATTCGTCCAGATAGAACAGGATGGCGCGCCAAGCCGTGAAGTCCGGCAGTGCCTGGGTGCGACGCAGCTCGGCCAGCTGCCGGGCCATGGCATGGAGCACCCTGGCCAAGGCCTGGTGATCCTCGCGAATGATGCGCAGGCTCTGCGGGATCATGGCGGTCTCCGGATTTTGCTTGTTGCATTCATCATGCCTTGCGAAGAATCGATAGGGCTTGCTCCATGTCAAGCTCGCGCCAGGGCGCCGGATGGTGCAATCGGCGGGCCGGATTCGGGGCGGCCTGTGCCGCAAGTAAAATCGCAGGTTTTGAGTTTTCACCCACAGCAGCCCCCACCATGGCCAATACCACCGCCACCGCAAAGAATCCCACCCTGATGGCCAACGCCATTCGTGCTCTGGCCATGGATGCCGTGCAGCAAGCCAATTCCGGCCACCCCGGGGCGCCCATGGGCATGGCCGACATTTCGGTGGCGCTCTGGGGCCGCCATCTGCGCCACAACCCGGCCAATCCGCAGTGGGCCGACCGCGACCGCTTCGTGCTGTCGAACGGCCATGGCTCGATGCTGATCTATGCCCTGCTGCACCTGAGCGGCTACGAGCTGCCCATGGCGGAGTTGAAGAACTTCCGCCAGCTGCACAGCAAGACGCCGGGCCACCCCGAGGTGGGCGTCACCCCGGGCGTGGAAACTACCACCGGCCCGCTGGGACAGGGCATCACCAACGCCGTGGGCCTGGCCCTGGCTGAGAAGCTGCTGGCCAAGGAATTCAACCGCGACGGCCACGCCATCGTCGACCACCACACCTACGCCTTCCTGGGCGACGGCTGCCTGATGGAAGGCATCAGCCACGAGGCCTGCTCGCTGGCCGGCGCCTGGAAGCTGAACAAGCTGATCGCGGTCTACGACGACAACGGCATTTCCATCGACGGCCAGGTCGCGCCCTGGTTTGCCGACAACACCGCGCAGCGCTTCCAGGCCTACGGCTGGAACGTGATCGGCCCCGTCGACGGCCATGACGTCGAGGCTGTCGATGCCGCCCTCGCCCAGGCCAAGCTGAGCACCGACAAGCCCAGCCTGGTGATCGCCAAGACTCATATCGGCAAGGGCTCGCCGAACCGCGCGAACACCGCCAAGGCGCACGGCGAGGCGCTGGGCGCCGAGGAAGTCAAGCTGACGCGCGACGCGCTGGGCTGGTTGCACGAGCCTTTCGTGATCCCTGCCGAGGTCTACGCCGACTGGGACGCCAAGGCCGCCGGCGCTGCGCTGGAGCAGGCCTGGGACGCGCGCTTCGACGCCTACGCCGGCGCGCACCCCGAGCTGGCCGCCGAGTTCGAGCGCCGCATGGCCGGCGTGCTGCCCGAGAATTTCGCGCAAGTGGCCGTCGATGCCGTCATCCAGGCCCACACCGAAGGCCAGACCGTGGCCAGCCGCAAGGCCAGCCAGCTGGCGCTGGAGCATTTCACCGCGGCCCTGCCTGAGCTGCTGGGCGGCTCGGCCGACCTGACCGGCTCCAACCTGACCAACACCAAGAGCACGCCGGCCCTGCGCCTGGAGGCCGACGGCTCGGCCAACGGCGGCCGCCACATCAACTACGGCGTGCGCGAGTTCGGCATGGCCGCGATCATGAACGGCGTGGCGCTGCACGGCGGCTTCATTCCCTACGGCGGCACCTTCCTGACCTTCAGCGACTACAGCCGCAACGCGATCCGCATGGCCGCGCTGATGAAGCAGCGCGTCATCCACGTGTTCACGCACGACTCCATCGGCCTCGGTGAGGACGGCCCGACCCACCAGTCGATCGAGCACGTCGCCAGCCTGCGCCTGATCCCGGGCCTGGATCTGTGGCGTCCGGCCGACACGGCCGAAACCGTGGTGGCCTGGACCATGGCCATCGGCAACGCCTCGCGTCCCAGCGTGCTGGCCTTGTCGCGCCAGAACCTGCCCTACGCCCCCAAGCGCGGCCTGGACGAGATCTCCAAGGGCGCCTACGTGCTCAGCGAGCCCGCCGACGTGGGTCTCAAGAAAAAGGCCCGCGCCGTCATCATCGCCACCGGTTCCGAAGTGCAGCTGGCGCTGCATGCGCAGGTTGCGCTGGCCCAGGAAGGCATCGCGGTGCGCGTGGTCTCCATGCCCTCGACTTCGGTGTTCGACCGCCAGGACGTGAAGTACAAGAAGTCCGTGCTGCCTGAAGGCCTGCCCCGCATCGCCGTCGAAATGGGCGTGACCGACGGCTGGTGGAAATACGGCTGCGCCGCCGTGGTCGGCATCGACACCTATGGCGAATCGGCGCCCGCCCCCGCGCTGTTCAAGCATTTCGGCTTCACCCCGGAGAACGTGGTCGACACGGTCAAGGTGGCGCTGGGCAAGAAGAAGTGAAGATTTTCAATATCCACAATCAGGAGTGAGCAATGACGATCAAGATCGGTATCAATGGTTTCGGCCGTATCGGCCGCATGGTGTTCCGCGCCGCCGTCCAGAACTTCGCCAACGACATTGAAATCGTCGGCATCAACGACCTGCTGGAGCCCGACTACCTGGCCTACATGCTGAAGTACGACAGCGTGCACGGCCGCTTCAAGGGCAGCGTCGACGTCGACGGCAACACCCTGATCGTCAACGGCAAGAAGATCCGCCTGACCGCCGTCAAGGACCCCGCCGAGCTGAAGTGGGGCGAGATCGGCGCCGACATCGTGGTCGAGTCCACCGGCCTGTTCCTGACCAAGGAAACCGCCGAGAAGCACCTCGCCGCCGGCGCCAAGAAGGTCATCATGTCGGCCCCCAGCAAGGACGACACCCCGATGTTCGTCTACGGCGTGAACGACAAGAGCTACGCCGGCCAGGCCATCATCTCCAACGCCTCGTGCACCACCAACTGCCTGGCCCCCGTGGCCAAGGTGCTGAACGATACCTTCGGCATCAAGCGCGGCCTGATGACCACCGTGCACGCCGCCACCGCCACGCAAAAGACCGTGGACGGCTCGTCCAACAAGGACTGGCGCGGCGGCCGCGGCATCCTGGAAAACATCATCCCCAGCAGCACCGGTGCCGCCAAGGCCGTGGGCGTGGTGATCCCTGAGCTGAACAAGAAGCTCACCGGCATGTCCTTCCGCGTGCCGACCTCGGACGTTTCGGTGGTCGACCTGACCGTGGAGCTGAACAAGGATGCGTCCTACAAGGACATCTGCGCCGCCATGAAGGCCGCCTCCGAAGGCGCCATGAAGGGCGTGCTGGCCTACACCGAGGACAAGGTCGTCGCGACCGACTTCCGCGGCGAGTCCTGCACCTCGGTGTTCGACGCCGAAGCCGGCATCGCGCTGGACTCGACCTTCGTCAAGGTCGTGGCCTGGTACGACAACGAGTGGGGCTACTCGAACAAGGTGCTGGAGATGGTGCGCGTCATCGCCAAGTGATCGCGCCAGCGAGCTGACGAACCCCGCCTTGCGCGGGGTTTTTCTTTTTCAGTGCTGGTTCAGTGCCGATTCAGTGTTGGTGCCCGTGCTCGCCATGCACATGGCCGTGGGCGATTTCCTCGGCGCTGGCGGGGCGCACGTCCAGGATCTGCAGGTCGAATTTCAGCGCGCGGCCGGCCAGCGGGTGGTTGCCGTCCAGGTGCACTTCGGGGCCCTTGATCTTCATCACGGTGTAGATCTGCGGCTGGCCGGCGTCGTTGAGGCCCTGCAGCTGGCCGCCGATCTTCACGCCGGGCGGGAACTCGCTGCGCGGGATGACGCGGCACAGGCTTTCGTCGCGCTCACCAAAAGCGTCGGCGACCGCCAGGTCCAGGCTGATCTTGAAGCCCTTGGCCTGGCCGTCCAGCGCTTCCTCGATCTTGGGCAAGGTGTTCTCGTAGCCGCCGTGCAGGTAGACCAGCGGGTGCTGGGCATCCTCGATCAGGCGGCCGTGGGCCTCCGAGACCTTGTACTTCACGGTGACGACGGTGTCCTTGGCGACGGTGGGGCTTGAGCTCATGGGGTGGGACTTTTAACGGTTCGGGGCCGCGATTGTCGCGCAGCCCGGCGCGGGACGGTTTTGCATTTCTTGACGCTTTGAAACCGCCGCCAGCTTTTAAACTTTGCAAGGCCTTCACTTGTCCGTCTCGCCATGCGCCATTCCACGCCTTGCCGCCCGTCGTTTGCACACCGGATCTGCTCGTCTCTGTGCCGGTTGGCAAGTCCTCTGCTGGTCGTCGGCCTGATGGGGGGCGCGATGGCGATGGGGGCGGCGACGGCGGCGGCGGAGCGGGGACCGGTTCAGCGGACCGCGGCCCTGCGCGACGAAGACCCCAGCGGCGCGCGCGTGGTGGTCCGCTTCAAGTCCAACAGCTCGGCCATGCGGGCGGCCCAGCGCAGCAACGCTCGCGGCGGCACGGTGCAGGCTCTGCGCCACCCCATGCTGGCGGCACTGATGACGCAGCGCCTGGGCCTGGCGCTGAAGGACGGCCGTGCCCTCGATGGCCGCACCCAGGTGATGCGCGGCGATCCGGGCCTGAGCTCGGCGGCGCTGGCGGCCCGCCTGGCCACCGACCCGGACGTCGAGTTCGCCGTGCCGGACCGCCGCCGCCACACGATGTCCGCCGGCACGCCCGACGATCCCTTGTTTGCCGCCAATGCCAATGCCACCGGCACCACGGTTGAAGTGGGGCAGTGGTACCTGCGCGCGCCGGTGAACGCCGACGTGGACGGCTATCCCAGCCTGTCCGCCATCAATGCCGTGGGGGCCTGGGTCACCACGCAAGGCGCCAGCTCGGTGGTGGTCGCGGATGTCGATACCGGCGTCATCACCACCCATCCGGACCTGGTCAACAAGCTGCTGCCGGGCTACAACTTCGTGAGCTCGTCGGGCTCGATGTCGACCTCGGGCTGGAGCGCCGGCGCCGGCGATCCCGGCGACTGGACCACGGCGGGCGAGTGCGGCGCGGGCTCGTCGGCCGAAGCCAGCGACTGGCACGGCACCCAGGTGATGGGCCTGATCGGCGCGCAGACCAACAACGGCATCGGCATGGCGTCCGTGGCGCCGAACGTGATGCTGCTGCCGGTGCGTTCGCTGGGCCCCTGCGGCGGCTACGACTCAGACATCATGGCGGGCATCCTGTGGGCCGCCGGCATTGCGCTGCCCGCAGACAACGCCTCCATGCCCAATGGCAGCGCCGTGCCGGCCAACCCCAATCCGGCCAACGTGATCAACCTGTCGCTGGGCGGCAGCGGATCGTGCAGCGGCACGGTCTACCAGACCTATTTCCCGCAGGTGCTGGCCAAGAACATCGTGATCGTCGCGGCCGCCGGCAACGACGAAGGCCTGGCCGTCAGCGTGCCGGCCAATTGCTCGGGCGTGATCGCGGTGGCGGCCTTGCGCAACGTGGGCACCAAGGTCGGCTTTTCCGACCTCGGTCCCGAGGTGACGCTCAGCGCGCCCGGCGGCAACTGCATCAACGGCGCGGGAGCTCCCTGCCTGCGACCCTTGCTGACGACATCGAACGCCGGCACGACCACGCCCGACACCAGCGCCAGCGGCGACATTTACACGGGCAATGGCAGCAACGCCTCACTGGGCACCAGCTTCGCAACGCCCCTGGTGTCGGGCACCGCGGCCCTGATGCTGTCCGTCAACCCGGCGCTGAAGCCGGCCCAGATCAGCAGCCTGCTGCAGTCGTCGGCCACGGCCTTCCCGACCCAGCCCAGCCCGGTCACCAGCAGCACGGCACCCATGTGCGCGGCGCCCAGCAACACCGTGCAGAACGAGTGCTATTGCACCGCCACGACTTGCGGCGCCGGCATGCTCAATGCCTCGGCGGCGGTCAGCGCGGCGGCGGCGCTGGCGCTGCCCACCGCGAGCATCAGTCCGGCCAGCGCTTCCGTCGCTGCTGGCGGCTCGGTCAGCCTGAGCGCCACGGGTTCGAGCGCCGCGGCCGACAAGACCCTGAGCAGCTACCTGTGGAGCATCACCAGCGGGGCGACGCTGGCCAGCTTCAGCAGCGCCACCAACAGCTCATCCGTCACGCTCGCGACGACGGCGCCGGGATCGGTGACGGTGCAGCTGACGGTGACCGACAGCGCGGGCCTGAGCGCCAGCAGCAGCGCGACCATCACGGTCACGGCTGCCTCGACCGGCACGAGCAGCGGCAGCGATGGCACGAGCAGCAGCAGCGCCTCGTCGTCGCACGGCGGCGGCCTCAGCAGCCCCTGGTGGCTGGGCGGCTTGCTGTTGCTGGGCCTGGCGCTGCAGCGGCTGCGCCGGGCTTGAACTGAAGCTCAGCGGGCGTCGTGCCCGGCGATAGTCGTCGCGCCGGGGGCGGCTGCGCTGGCCGCAGCCGCAGTTGCAGGCGGTGCGCTGCAGCTGTGCAGGCTGGCGCCTTGTGGCGGGGTCCTGAAGAGGTCCTGCACCTGGGCCTTGAGCACGCCGTCGAGTTGCGCAAACTGCAGCGTGTGCAGGGTTTGCGGGGTCTGCAGCGGCAGCACGCGCAAGCCCTTGAGCGAGTGCTGTGCCGCCTGGTCCAGCGCGGCCTGCGCGGCCTTCTCGCTGCTGTGGCGGCTCAGGATCATGGTGGGCATTTCCTCGGGCATGCCGCTCAGGTATTCGTAGCTGATCTTGAGGCGGCGGTAGGTCTCTTCCTTGCGCTGCTGGAATTCCTTGTTGGGCATCTTGATGCTGGCCAGGGCCCAGACGCCGCCTTGTTCGGTCTTCAGGTCCTGCCACTGGCCCGCGCCCGAACCCGCATTCAGGCTGGCCTTGACGAGCTGCGCCTGCACGGCGGCCAGGCTTTCTTCGCGTACCGGACCCAGCTCCAGGCAGTCGCGCGTCTGCAGCGCGCGCGCGGTCTGGGTGGGCAGGATCCTGACCAGCTCGGCATGCTGTTGCTGGTCCACGCGCTCGGGTTCGCGGTCGCCCCTGGCCTTCAGCGGCGACCAGCTGTCCATCCAGCCGCGCGTCCAGCCAAACACAATCAGGTTGAGCAGCAGCAACAGCACGACCAGGGTTCTGAGCATGATGGGCGGATCGTCCTAGTCCAAGGCGGGGTTGATCAGGCGCACGCTGACCTCGCCGCCCACGACGGGGTGCAGGCCGGCCGCATTGCGCAGCAGCAGTTCGCCGCGCTCGTTGACGCCGGCGCCGCGGCCTTCCAGCTGCGCGCTGCTGATGTCGCGGTCCAGCAGCAGGTCGCGGCGTGCGTAGCGTTCGCGCCAAGCCTGGAAGCCATGGGCCTGGAAGTCCAGCAGCCCCTGGATCAGCGGCCGCGCGATGCGCGCCAGCACCTGGGGGGCGCCGAGGCCGGGCTCGAATTCATCGATGCAGGCAAAGCCGGTCTGGAAGCTGCGCGACGCGTCGAAGGCCTCGGGCGTGATGTTCAGGCCCACGCCGATGACGGCCATGCGCAGGGCGCCTGCCGGCACCGTTTCGATGAGGATGCCGCCCAGCTTGCGGCCGTCCAGCCAGATGTCGTTGGGCCATTTGAGCTGCAGGCGCGGCGTGCCCGAAGGCGCCGGCTCCAGACCTTCGGCAATGGCGCATCCCACCACCAGCGACAGGCCGGACCAATCGTCCAGCGACAGCGGCAGGCCTAAAGAGAAGGTCAGCGAGGCGCCGGGCAGGGCGTGCCAGCTGCGGCCCATGCGGCCGCGGCCGTGCGTCTGGTGCTCCGCCACCAGCAGGCTGGGTTGCAGGTCCTGCGCCCGGCGGCCCTGGTGCGTGTCGGCCACGGCGTGCGCCTCGGCGCGTATACGCTCCAGCAGGGCGGTGTTGGTGGAATCGAGGCGCGCCACCACTTCGACGCTCAGCCCCGGCAGCAACGGCTCCAGCTCTTGCCAGAGCGCTTCTGCGCCCCAGTTCTGATGGGTCGGGGTCATGCGGGGCAAGGTGGCGTGTCCTGTGGGTGGGGTCGGCGGGGTTGGCATCAGCGCTTGGGCGACAGCATGGTGCCGCGGCAGTGCGGGCTGCCGCAATGGCAGGCGAATTCCTTCTTGAGCTTGGGGGTGTAGCGTTCGTCGATCACGAGACCGTAATCGTAGAACAGCTCTTCGCCCGGGAAGATGTCGCGCAGCGCCTTGATGAAGACGCGACCGTTGACCTCGTCGGCCTCGCAGTTGGGCTCGCAGGAATGGTTGATCCAGCGCGAGCTGTTGCCGCCGTACAGGGCGTCGATCACCCGGCCGTCCTCGATGTGGAAGTAGAAGGTGTGGTTGGGATTGGACGGATCGTGCGGGTGCCGGTCCATGGCCTCGTCCCAGCTGATCCGTTCGCCGGTGTACTCGATCAGCACCTCGCCGGCCGCCAGCGGCGCGACCGCGTACACGCCGCGGCCGTGCACGCCCGAGCGTCGCACCTGGATGCGGCGGGCGGCCTTGGCGGGCGTCTGGACGACATGGCTGACATGGCGGGCGGCAGGCTTGATGGGGCGGTGCACTTGCGGCATGTCTGGACTTGGGTACATTGAAATCATGGGTGCGCGCCTGCGGGTGCGTGCGTGTACGTGTGCACATGTGCGTGCGCGCGAGGCCGCATTGTAGGCAGGCTCGCGCGCAGGTACGGCGGGAAAATGAAATTCGAAGGAAACATGAGCAAGTCACTGATCATTGCCGAGAAGCCCAGCGTGGCCCAGGACATCGTGCGCGCCCTGACGCCCATCGCGGGCAAGTTCGAGAAGCACGACGAGTATTTCGAGAGCGAAGGCTATGTGGTGTCGTCCGCCGTGGGCCATCTGGTCGAGATCAAGGCGCCCGAGGAGTTCGACGTCAAGCGCGGCAAGTGGAGCTTTGCCAACCTGCCCGTGATCCCGCCGCATTTCGACCTGAACCCGATCGACAAGAACAAGGGGCGCCTGAATGCCCTGGTCAAGCTGATCCGCCGCAAGGACGTCACCGGCCTCGTCAACGCCTGCGACGCGGGGCGTGAAGGGGAGCTGATCTTCCGCCTGATCGTCCAGTACGCCGGCACCGCCAAGGCCGCCATCAACAAGCCGGTGCAGCGCCTGTGGCTGCAGTCCATGACGCCGCAAGCCATACGCGACGGCTTCGAGGCCCTGCGCAGCGACGCGCAGATGC
Organism: Burkholderiaceae bacterium; assembly: GCA_019234815.1. Taxonomy (GTDB): domain Bacteria; phylum Pseudomonadota; class Gammaproteobacteria; order Burkholderiales; family Burkholderiaceae_C; genus JAFALA01. Next base: position 25,877 of record JAFALA010000067.1, read on the forward strand.
TGCCCCTGGCCGACGCCGCGCGCTGCCGCTCCGAGGCCGACTGGCTGGTGGGCATCAACGGCACGCGCGCGATGACGGCCTTCAATTCGCGCGACGGCGGCTTCTTCCTCACCACCGTGGGCCGCGTGCAGACGCCCACGCTGTCCATCGTCGTGGAGCGCGAGGAAAAGATCCGCAAGCACGTGGCGCGCGACTACTGGGAAGTGCGCGGCAGTTTTGACGCCCAGGCCGGCCAGTACGAAGGCAAATGGTTCGACCCGGGCTGGAAGAAGGACGAATCCGACCCCGAGCGCCGTGCCGACCGCATCTGGAGCCAGGCCGAGGCCGACGCGATCTCGGCCGCCGTCAAGGGCCAGCCGGCCACGGTCAGCGAGGAGTCCAAGCCCAGCACGCAGAGCAGCCCTGGCCTCTACGACCTGACCACGCTGCAGCGCGAGGCCAATTCGCGCTTCGGCTTCTCGGCCAAGACCACGCTGGCGCTGGCCCAGGCCCTGTACGAAAAGCACAAGGTGCTGACCTATCCGCGTACCGATTCGCGCTACCTGCCCGAGGACTACGTGAGCGTGGCAAAACAGACGGCTGAGATGATCGCCAGCGAGGACCTGCCCGGGCCCTTGATGGCATTGGCCCAACACGCGCGCAAAGCACTGAATGAGGGCTACATCAAGCCGACCAAGCGCGTCTTCGACAACAGCAAGGTCTCGGACCACTTCGCCATCATCCCCACATTGCAGGCGCCGCGCAGCCTGACCGAGGCCGAGGCAAAGCTCTACGACCTGGTGGTCAAGCGCTTCCTGGCGGTGTTTTTTCCGGCGGCCGAATTCCAGGTCACGACCCGCATCTCGACCGTCAGGGCGCAGGGAAAGGAATTCAAGTTCCAGACCAACGGCAAGGTGCTGATCAAGCCGGGCTGGCTGGCCATCTACGGCAAGGAGTCGCAGACCGACGATGCCGCCGACGGCACCGGCGCCAACCTGGTGCCGGTGGCCCAGGGCGAGCTGGTGCGCACCGAAGGCGTCGACGTGAAGGCGCTGCAGACCAAGCCGCCGGCACGCTACACCGAAGCGACGCTGCTGTCCGCCATGGAAGGCGCGGGCAAGCTGGTCGAGGACGACGAACTGCGCGAGGCCATGGCCGAGAAGGGCCTGGGCACGCCGGCCACGCGCGCCGCGACCATCGAAGGCCTGATCACCGAAAAATACATGCTGCGCGAGGGCCGCGAGCTGATTCCCACGGCCAAGGCCTTCCAGCTGATGACGCTCCTGCGCGGCCTGGGCGTGGAAGACCTGACCAAGCCCGAGCTGACCGGCAACTGGGAGTACCAGCTGGCCGAGATGGAAAAGGGCCGCCTGAACCGCGACGCCTTCATGGCCGAGATCGCCGCGATGACCGAGCGCGTGGTGCAGAAGGCCAAGGAATACGACCGCGACACCATCCCCGGCGACTACGCCACGCTCAAGACGCCTTGCCCCAAGTGCGGCGGCGTGGTGAAGGAGAACTACCGGCGCTTCACCTGTGCCGGTGCCGACGGGAGCAGCGAAGGCTGCGGCTTCTCGATCGGCAAGATTCCTGGCGGACGCAGCTTCGAGCTGGCCGAGGTCGAGCAGTTCCTGCGCGACAAGAAGATCGGCCCGCTGGAGGGCTTCCGCTCCAAGGCCGGCTGGCCCTTCACCGCCGAGCTGGCGCTGGTCTACGACGAGGAACTGGCCAACTGGAAGCTCGAGTTCGATTTCGGCGAAGACGCCAAGAAGGCCGAAGAAGACGGCGAGCCCGTGGACTTCAGCGCCCAGGAATCGCTGGGCCATTGCCCCAAGTGCGGCGGGCAGGTGTACGAGCATGGCGGCAACTACGTGTGCCAGCACGCCGTGGGGGCCAAGGCGGCCTGCGATTTCAAGAGCGGCAAGATCATCCTGCAGCAGCCCGTCGAGCTGGGTCAGATGCGCAAGCTGCTGGCCAGCGGCAAGACCGACCTGCTGGAGAACTTCGTCTCCAATAAAACCCGCAGGAAATTCAAGGCTTTTCTGAGCTTCGACAAAAAGGAAGGCAAGGTCGTGTTCGAGTTTGAACCGCGAGCCGCCAAACCTGCGGCGAAAGGGGCTGGTGCCCGGAAAACTGCGGCAAAAAAGGCCTGATTCTTATCTTGAAGCGCCCCGCCGTAGTTTGGCGGCGGCGCCGAGATATGCGGTCAATCAGATTGGCAATCGTTGCGCGCGCGACGCTCGTCAATAGGTAATGTTTTATTGCAACAGATGCACTCGCTTGAATTTGTGGTCTAAAATGAATGACGAGCCGATTGAACAAATTGAGTTGAATCGAACACAGCTCGGCCAATCATCAGGCAGGACCGGTTGGCCGATATGTAGGGCAGTCCTGCCGATAATTAATTAAATTGGGAATTCATCGATGAGCACTCTTCAGGATCTCCTGGCGCAACGCGCCGCGCTGGAAAAGCAGATTTTCGAAACGCAAAATCGCGAACGTACCGAGGCCATCAACAAGATCCAGACGCTGATGTCCGAATACGGTCTGACCGTTGCCGACCTGGAGTCGCGCAAGCCCAAGGCGGCCAAGACCGCCAAGGTGGCCGCCAAGTATGTCAACAAGGCCACCGGCGAATCGTGGACCGGCCGCGGCCTGCAGCCCAAGTGGCTGAAGGCGGCGCTGGGCGCCGGCGCCAAGCTCGAGGACTTCGCGGTCTGAGGCCGGCGCACGGCCCGAGTCGCTCAATATGTTGGCGCTGGCGTGGATTTATACCGGATTTGTTGGATAAATCTTTCGATCGCGCCGCCTGAAATGTGAGCAAGAGAAATGCCTCCCGTTGCGGAGGCATTCTTTTTTCGTGATGCAATTTGATGACGGGCTGAATCTATCATTGATACGATTTCAGCCGCTGGCGGCATCATGTGAATTGCCCTTGTCGGTCCCGCATGCTGAATGGGAGTCCACCCATGTCCTTCAAGTTATGGCCCAGTTTTGCCGCGGCTGCGGCCGTGTGCCTTGCACTGCTGCATTCCAAACCGGCCCAGGCCGCAGATATGCAGTCGCCGGCTGGTACCCGCGCCGTGGTATCGGACAGCGGCCATTTGAGCATCCGGCACGAGAAATTCCGGCTGGCCAATGGATTCGAGGTGATTCTGGTCGAAGACCACCGCCTGCCGCTGGTGGCATTCAATTTGTGGGTGCACGCCGGTCCCCGCAATGAATCGACGGGGCAGACCGGGTTTGCGCACCTGTTCGAACACCTGATGTTTGCCGGTTCGCGCCATATTCCGCGCGGCCAGGCCGATCAGCTCGTGGAGGCCGCCGGCGGCACCGACTCCAACGGCAGCACCGATTTCGACCGCACCAACTACTTTTTCACCCTGCCGTCGAATCAGCTCGAGCTGGGCCTGTGGATCAAGTCCGACATGCTGGGCTACATGATCGACGAGGTCGATGCCGTCGCCCTGGCCAACCAGCAGGACGTGGTGCGCAACGAGCGCCGCCAGTCCATCGAAAACCGGCCCTACGGCGTGGTCGACGAGGCGGCCTACCAGGCGCTGTTCCCCGAGGGCCATCCGTATCGGGCCATGGTGATGGGCTCGCACGCCGACATCCAGTCCATCCGGCTGGCCGATGTGAAGGCCTTCGCGCGCACCTATTACCGGCCCAACAACGCCACCCTGGTGCTGGCGGGCGATTTCGATCCGCGCGAAGCCAGGCGCCTGGTGGAGAAGTATTTCGGCACGCTCAAGGCCGGTCCCGCCGTGCCGCCCGTGGCGGTGCCGACGCCCGTCATCACGGCCGAGCGGCGCCTGTCGATGAGCGACCAGGTCGAGCTGCCGCGCCTGGACATGCTGTGGCTCACGTCGCCGCTGTTCCAGCCGGGCGACGCGGACCTGGACGTGGCGGCGGTCGTCCTCGGCGGCGGCAAGGCGAGCCGCCTGTACAAGAAATTGGTGGTCGAGCGCCAGTCGGCGCAGTCGATCAACGTGGAACAGGCTTCGCAGTCCCTGAGTTCGGTGTTCTGGCTGCAGGTGCTGGCACGCAAGAGCGCCTCGCTCGCCGCGATCGAAGCCGACGTCGACGCCGAGCTGGCCGACCTGGCGACCCGCGGGCCGACCGAGGCCGAGCTGCAACGGGCGCGTGCCGAGATCGAAACGCAGATGGTGGCCCGCCTGGAAAAGGTCGGCACCCTGGCCGATACCGTCAACTACTACAACCAGCAGGCCGGCGACCCCGACTACGCCGACAAGGACCTGGCGCGCTACCGCGCCGTCACCGTCGAGAGCGTGCGGGCAGCCGTCGCGACGCAGCTGCGCAAGCAGGCCCGCGTGCTGGTGCAGACCCAGCCGGGCGACAAGGTGCTTGCGCCCGACGTGCCGACGCCGCCTGCGCCCAAGGCGGCGGGCCTGCGCGACAGGGCGTCGCTGAACGCGCCCGAGAACTGGCGCCAGCATCAGCCCAAGGCCACGGCGGCGCATGCCTTGAGCCTGCCGCAGGCACAGCGCTTTGCCCTGGCCAACGGCTTGACGGTGCTGCATGTCGAGCAGCCTGGCCTGCCCATGGTCAGCGCCGTGCTGGTGCTGCGCGCGGGGCAGTCGGCCAACCCCCTGCCGCAACCGGGGCTGGCCAGCTTCACCGCCGCCATGCTGCCGGAGGGCAGCAGCCACCGCGGCGGCCAGGCCATTGCCGACGAGATGGCGAGCCTGGGCGCCAGCTTCAACACGGGGTCGGGCCATGACGACGCTCGGCTGCAGCTCAGCAGCCTGAAGTCGGCCTTCCCGCAGGCGCTGGCGGTGCTGGCCGACGTGGCGATGAACCCAGCCTTCAATGAGCGCGACGTGGCGCGCCTGCGCCAGCAGCGCCTGGGGGCCTTGGCGCAGCAGCGCGACCAGGCCGTTGCCGTGGCGTCGGTGTGGGCCAACCAGCTGGTCTACGGCGACGCCAGCCCGCTGGGTTTCAGCAGCCTGGGCCCCGAGGCCGCCATCGAGGCGACGACGGCCGAGCAGCTGCGCGGCTTCTGGCGGACGCATTACCGGCCCGACCAGGCGGCGCTGGTGGTGGCCGGCGACATCGGCGGCGCCGAGCTGCGCGCATTGAGCGAGCACCTGTTCGGCGGCTGGGCCCGGCCGCAGGACGACATGCCGATGCCGGCCGCGGCGCCCCTCCAAGGCAGCCCCGCGCGCCTGGTCTTCGTCGACAAGCCCGGCGCGGCGCAAACCGCCTTGGCGGTCGTGCAGGCCGGCCCGCGTGCGGACGCGCCGGACGCGGCGTCGGTGCGGGTCATGAATGCGGCGCTGGGCGGCCTGTTCACCTCGCGCATCAACCACGAGCTGCGCGAGGTCAAGGGCTATACCTACGGCATCTACTCCAGCTACGCGATGGAGCGCGACAGCGGCATGTTCTCGGTGCGCGGCGAGGTCCGCAGCGACGTGACCGGCCCGGCGCTGGCCGACCTGTTCAAGCAGATCCAGTCCATGCGCGCCAAGCCCCTGCCGCGCCTCGAGCTGGAGAAGGCGCGCAACGCCGAACTGCTGGCCCTGCCCGGCTTGTACGACACGAACAGCGTGCTGGCCAACAGCTACGCCGCTCGTTGGGCCCTGGGCCTGCCGGACGACAGCATCGCCAAGCTGCCGGCCCAGATCGGGGCCGTCACGGTCCAGAGCGCTTACCAGGCCGTGCGCGAGCACCTGGACCCGGATCGTCTGATCGTTGTGGCGGTCGGCGACGCCGCCCAGGCCTTGCCGCAGCTGAAGGCCTGGGGCCGCCAGCCCCTGGTGCTGGGCGACGTGGCGGGGCATGTGCAGCCGGCCGCAAAGTCGCCCTGAGTCTGTGCGCGTGTGATCCATGCTGCCATGCGTCAAAATGGCGGCATGAACGCGCCTACCACTGCTTCCGATCTGCAAGCTCGACCTGAACCCGTCACGGACCTGAAGGCCTATATGCACGGCCTGGGCGTGGCGGCCTGCGCCGCGGCCACCGCGATGGCCGCGGCCTCCACCGCCGCCAAGAACCAGGCCCTGCTGGCCCTGGCCCGGCGCCTGCGCGAGGCCAGTCCGGCGCTGCAGGCCGCCAACCGGCTCGACCTGGACGCGGCCCGGGCGGCAGGCCTGGAGGCGCCCATGGTCGACCGCCTCAAGCTCAACGACAAGATCATCGCCACGGTGGCCGAGGGATGCGAGCAACTGGCCGCCATGCCTGACCCGGTGGGCGAGATCACCCAGGTCAAGCGCCGGCCCAGCGGCATCAGCGTCGGGCAGATGCGCGTGCCCCTGGGCGTGTTTGGCATGATTTTTGAGAGCCGGCCCAATGTGACGATCGAGGCCGCCTCGCTGGCCATCAAGAGCGGCAATGCCTGCATCCTGCGCGGCGGCTCGGAGGCCATCCATTCCAATCTGGCGCTGGCCGGCATCGTCGCCGCGGCCTTGCAGGAGGCGGGCCTGCCGGCTGCCGCGGTGCAATTGCTGCGCACCGTCGACCGCGCCGCCGTCGGCCTGCTCATCACCATGCCGGAGTTCGTCGACGTGATCATTCCGCGCGGCGGCAAGGGCCTGATCGAGCGCATCAGCCGCGAGGCGCGCGTGCCCGTGATCAAGCACCTGGACGGCAATTGCCACAGCTATGTCGACGCCGAGGTCGACCTGGAACTGGCCCTGCGCGTGGTCGACAACGCCAAGACGCAGAAATACAGCCCCTGCAATGCGACCGAATCGCTGCTCGTGCATGCGGCACAAGGTGCGGCTTTCCTGCCCCGCATCGGTGCGTTGTTCGCGGCCAAGGGCGTCGAGATGCGCGGCTGCCCGCGCTCGCTGGCGCTGCTGGGGCCCTTGCCGGGCGCCAGGCTCGTCGCTGCACGGGAGTCCGACTGGAGCGAGGAGTACCTGGCGCCCGTCATCAGCATCAAGCTGGTCGACAGCCTGGACGAGGCGATCGCCCACATCAACCGCTACGGCTCGCACCACACTGACGCCATCCTCACGACCAACCATGTGAACGCGATGCGCTTCCTGCGCGAGGTCGATTCCAGCAGCGTGATGGTCAACGCCAGTACGCGCTTCGCCGACGGCTTCGAGTATGGGTTGGGCGCCGAGATCGGCATCTCGACCGACAAGTTTCACGCACGCGGACCCGTCGGTCTGGAGGGCCTGACCTCGCTGAAGTGGATCGTGCTGGGCCAGGGGGAGCTGCGCCAATGAGTGCGAACGCCAGCCGCAAGGCGCTCGTGCTGTTTTCCGGCGGGCAGGATTCGACCGCCTGCCTGGCCTGGGCGCTGGACCGCTATGCCGCGGTCGAGACGCTGGGCTTCGATTACGGCCAGCGCCACCGCATCGAGCTCGACTGCCGCGTGAATGTGCGGCGCGAACTGGTGGGCCGATTTCCCCACTGGGGTGCCAAGCTGGGCGAGGATCATCTGCTGGACCTGTCCTTGCTCGGCCAGATTTCCGACACCGCGCTGACCGAGGCGCGTGCCATCGAGATGCAGGCCAACGGCCTGCCCAACACCTTCGTGCCGGGCCGCAACCTGCTGTTCCTGACCTTTGCGGGCACGCTGGCCTACCGGCGTGGCGCCTCGGTGCTGGTCGGCGGCATGTGCGAAACCGACTACTCCGGCTACCCCGACTGCCGCGACAACACGCTCAAGGCCTTGCAGGTGGCCCTGAGCCTGGGGCTGGATGCGCCAATGACGGTGG
>JAFALA010000056.1 GCA_019234815.1 Burkholderiaceae bacterium
TGGCGGAGTCGGAGAGATTCGAACTCTCGATGCAGGTTTTGCCCACATACTCCCTTAGCAGGGGAGCACCTTCGGCCACTCGGTCACGACTCCAGCTGAGCCATGCAGTATAGCAGGGCTTAGCCCTGTCTCAACTGTTTTGTTGGTCGAGCTCGAAAACTTTGTGCAGCGCGCGGACGGCGAGCTCCATGTATTTTTCGTCGATCACGACGCTGGTCTTGATCTCGCTGGTGGTGATCATCTGGATGTTGATGCCCTCCTCGCTCAGGCAGCGGAACATCTTGGAGGCCACGCCCACGTGCGAGCGCATGCCGATGCCGACGATGGACACCTTGCAGATGTGGGCGTCGCCGCTCACCTTGGCTGCGCCGGTGGCCGGAGCCACGACCTTTTCCAGCAGCTCGACCGTGCGGGCGTAGTCGCCGCGCGGCACGGTGAAGCTGAAGTCGGTGCGGCCGTCGTGGGAGACGTTCTGGATGATCACGTCGACATCGATGTTGGCCTCGGCCACCGGTCCCAGGATCTGGAACGCGATGCCGGGTTTGTCGGGCACGCCCTGCAGGGTCACCTTGGCTTCGTCGCGGGTGAATGCGATGCCGGACACGACGGCTTGTTCCATTTTTTCATCCTCTTCAAAAGTGATCAGGGTGCCGGACTTGGCTTCCTCTTCGATGGCGATGTCCCAGGGCGTGAAGCTGGACAGCACGCGCAGCGGCACACGGTACTTGCCCGCGAATTCCACCGAACGGATCTGCAGCACCTTGGACCCCAGCGAGGCCATTTCCAGCATTTCCTCGAAGCTGACGGTATGCAGGCGGCGCGCCTCGGGCACGATGCGCGGGTCGGTCGTGTAGACGCCGTCCACGTCGGTGTAGATCAGGCACTCGTCGGCCTTCATGGCAGCGGCAATCGCCACGGCCGAGGTGTCGGAGCCGCCACGGCCCAGCGTGGTGATGTTGTTGTCTTCGTCAACGCCCTGGAAGCCGGTGATCACCACCACCTTGCCCTGGGCCAGGTCGACGCGCACGCGCTCGTCGTCGATGCTCTCGATGCGGGCCTTGGTATAGGCCGAGTTGGTGGCCACCGGCACCTGCCAGCCGGTGTAGCTGACGGCGTCCATCCCCTCGGCCTGCAGCGCGATGGCCAGCAGGCCCACTGAAACCTGCTCGCCGGTCGCGGCGATCATGTCCAGCTCACGATTCAGCGCGGCGCTGGAGGCGGCGGGAGAAAGCTCCTTGGCGAGGCCCAGCAGGCGGTTGGTCTCGCCGCTCATGGCGGACGGCACCACCACCATCTGATGCCCGGCGCGCGCCCATTTGGCCACCCGCTTGGCGACGTTGCGGATACGGTCGGTGGAACCCATCGAGGTGCCGCCGTATTTATGAACAATCAGTGCCATGGAAGTCTTTGATGACGCGGTAGGAAAGGAGAAACTATTCAGGCTGCGCCGCGGTCGCAAGGGTCGATTCTAATGGGGCGGACCCTGAAAGCAGGCTTCTGGCCAGAGGCCGCCCGCTATCGCAACTCAAGAAGTGAGCTTTCGCTGGGGGGCCGGAATTCAGCGCTCGGGGCGCCAACTCAGGCTCAACTGAACCTGGCCGGCTGGCGCGAGCATGCGGGCATCGCAGCCCAGGCCCGGCACCCAGAGCAAGCGGTCCTGCGCGAACAGCAGCGGCCCCGCGCGTCCGGACACCGGCACGCCGGCCGCCTGCCACGATTTCTTGAGGCTGCGCGGCATTGACCGGGTGTGCTGCTGAAACTGCTCTCCGCCACGGCGCACGCGCATCTGCGCCCGGGCCAGCAGATCTGGCGCCACGCCGCCCTGCTCCACGCGCTGCACCTGCCAGGCCCCCTGCCAACCAGGACAGGGATGAACGCCTTCGCAGCTCAAATCCAGCGTGAGTTCCGCAGCATGTTCCACCGGCACTGGGAGGGACCGCAGCGACAGGACGTCACGGTACAACTCCAGCTCGAATTCGCCCGCCGGCCAGCGGGCCGTGCGTCCACTGGCGAGCGTCTGCGGCAGCTCAGTCAGCAGGCGCTGCACCAGGGTGGTCGGCGCAGGCTGCCGCAAGCCCAGCGCCAGCCAATGCCTGAGCAGGTTGGCGGCGCGTGCCTCGGAGAGTTCCAGCAAGGCGGCCAAAGGCAGGCCGGCGTCTGTCATCCATTGCACCAGGTCCGATTCGGCGACCTCCTGCTGAAGGGCCAGGCTTTGCTGGGCCCACTGGCCGGCGCGCGCCAAGCTGGACTCGGCGTGGTCGAAAGCCTGCCGCAAAGCGGGCCAGACCTCGAGCCGCAGGCGGTTGCGGGCATAGCGCCGGTCGGTATTGCTTTCGTCCTCGATGTGGCTCAGGCCCTTGGCCCGCACGTACGCCTCGATCGCCTCGCGCGGCTGCTGCAGCCAGGGCCGGGTCCAGCACAGGCCGTCGCGCCATTGCCGCGCGGGCATGCCCGCCAGTCCGGCCGGGCCGGCGCCGCGCAGCGCCTGCAGCAGAAAAGTCTCGGCCTGGTCGCGGCGATGGTGCGCCAGCAGCAGCAGCTTGGCGCCGCATTCACGGGCCATGTCGCTCAGGGCCGCGTAGCGCTGCATGCGCGCCCAGGCTTCGACGCTCTCGCCACTTTGCGGCTCGCCCGCCAGGCGGCGGCATAGCAAGGCCACCGGCAGGCCCTGCGCGGCCCAATGCTGAACCTGGGTCTCGCAATGGCGCAGCCAGTCGTCCGCATTGGGACTCAAGCCATGGTGCACGTGCAGGCCGAAGACCCGGGGCGCTGTGCCGAATTCGGCGGCCATTGCCGCGCAGGCACTGGCGACCGTGTGCAGCAGCGCGGTGGAATCGAGTCCACCGCTGTAGGCCACGGCGATGGCGCCGGGCACGGCCGATGAGGCATCAGCCTCGAAGTCAGCCTCGGAGTCAGCGGTTCTTGGTGTCGCTGAATCGGCCATAGGCCTGCAAGCGCTCGAAGCGGCGCTGCAGCAATTCGCTGGTCTTCAAGTCGCTGACTTGGCGCAGCGCATCGGACAAGGCCCGCTTGAGGTTGGACGCCATCTGCTTTTGATCGCGATGCGCGCCGCCGACGGGCTCGTTGACGATCTTGTCGATCAGGCCCATGGCCTTCAGGCGGTGCGCGGTGATGCCGAGCGACTCGGCCGCCTCGGGCGCGCGTTCCGACGACTTCCACAAAATGGAAGCACAGCCTTCCGGCGAAATCACCGAATAGGCCGAGAACTGCAGCATCAGCACCTGGTCGGCCACGCCGATGGCCAGCGCGCCGCCGGAGCCGCCTTCGCCGATCACGGTGGAAATGATGGGCACCTCGAGCTGCGCCATCTCGAAGATGTTGCGGCCGATGGCCTCGGACTGGCCGCGCTCTTCGGCGCCAATGCCGGGATAGGCGCCCATGGTGTCGACGAAGGTGAACACCGGCAGGCCGAATTTCTCGGCCAGCTTCATCAGGCGCAGGGCCTTGCGATAGCCTTCGGGGCGCGGCATGCCGAAGTTGCGCAGCTGGCGCTCCTTGGCGTCAGCGCCGCGCTGGTGGCCGACGATCATGCAGGGTTGGCCGTTGAAACGGGCCAGGCCGCCGACGATGGCGGCATCATCGGCAAAGTGCCGGTCGCCATGCAACTCCTGGAACTCGGTGAAGACGTCGGCGCAATAGTCCAGCGTCTGCGGGCGCTGGGGGTGGCGGGCAATCTGGTAGGTCTGCCAGGGCGCGACGCTGGAATAGATGTCCTTGGTGAGCTGCATGCTCTTCTTGGACAAGCGGTCGATCTCTTCGGAAATGTCGACCGCCGACTCGCTCTGCACGTAACGCAGTTCTTCGATTTTGCTTTCGAGCTCCGCAATGGGCTGCTCGAATTCAAGAAAGTGTTTCTTACTCATCCTGCCTTGCTTTCTCGGTGGTTACCCATAGGTATTGGGCTCACGACCGGCCTGGCTGCCGACGCGGTACACGCCTTCAGCCACCCGCTATTGTCGCTCCATTGCCCTTCAAACCACCGTTCAATACTCCACGGGGAGGGGGTCCAGGCTGCGCCAAATGTACCATGTGGCCACCGAACGGTAGGGGGCCCAGGCCTCGCCCACCTCGCGCGCCTCGGCGCGCGACACCGGTTCGCCGGAGAAATAATTCAGGCTGATGCCCTTGAGCAGGCCCACGTCGTCGAGCGGCAGCACATTGGGACGCATCAGGTAGAAGATCAGGAACATTTCGGCCGTCCAGCGGCCGATGCCGCGGATCGCGACCAGCTCCTCGATGATGGCTTCGTCGTCCATCTGCGTCCATTGCTGCACGTGCACACGTCCGGCAAGGAAGTGCTCGGCCAGGTCGCGCAGGTACTCGACCTTGCGCGCCGACAGCCCGGCGCCGCGCAGCGCCTCCTGCGACAGGGCAGCCACATGCGCCGGCGCGATGGCCGTCGACTTGGCGCCCGGATCGGCCTGCATCAGCGCGGCGAAGCGCTCCCAGACCGACTGCGCCGCCTTGACCGAGATCTGCTGCCCGACGATGGAGCGCGCCAGGGTCGTGAACGCGTCGCCCCGGCTCTGCAGACGGGCCTCGCCGAACTTCGGGATCATCTTCTTCATGACCCGGTCGCGCTTGGACAGATGGCGGCAGGCCTCGTCCCAATAGTCAGGCGTCACTTCGGGCGTCGCGCCGATCGGTTTCACGGACACCACCTCAGGCCTTCATCCAGGTCGTGCCGGTGGGCGAGTCCTTCAGCGCCACGCCTTGCGCCAGCAGCTCGGCGCGGATGCGGTCGGCCAGGGCAAAGTCGCGCGCCTCCTTGGCGGCGGCACGGGCGGCGATCTGCTGCAGGATGTACGCCTCGTCCACGGCCGCACCCGCTTGCAGAAAGGCTTGCGGCGCCTGCTGCAGCAGGCCCAGGCAGGCGCCCAGGTGCTTGAGCAGCAGGGCCTCGTCCGGCGAGCGGCTGCGGTTCAGGCTGGACGCCAGTTCGAACAGCACGGCCAGGGCGCCAGGCGTGTTGAAGTCCTCGTCCATCGCGGCGCGGAACGCGGCCGCCTGCGGCTGGGTCCAGTCCAGGTCTGCGTCCTTGCCAGCGTCCGGGAGATCGATCCCGTCCAGCGCGGTGTAGAGGCGTCGCAAGGCCTGGCGCGCATCGTCCAGATTCGCGTCGGCGTAGTTCAAGGGGCTGCGGTAGTGGGTGCGCAGCATAAAGAATCGCAGCGTCTCGCCGTCGTACTCGTTCAGCACGTCCTGGATCGTGAAGAAGTTGCCGACCGATTTGGACATCTTTTCGTTGTCGACATTCAGGAAGCCGTTGTGCATCCAGACATTGACAAAGGGATGGCCCAGCGCGCCTTCGCTCTGCGCGATCTCGTTCTCATGGTGCGGGAAGGTCAGGTCCATGCCGCCGCCGTGGATGTCGAAACGCTCGCCCAGCAGCGCGCAGGCCATCGCCGAGCACTCGATGTGCCAGCCGGGCCGGCCCGGACCGAAGTCGGAGGCCCATTGCGCGTCTTCGGGTTCGCTGGGCTTGGCGGCCTTCCAGAGCACGAAGTCCAGCGGATCGTGCTTGCCGTCGTCGACCGCGACGCGCTCGCCGGCGCGCAGGTCGTCCAGCGAGCGGCCCGACAACTTGCCATAGCCCTCGAACTTGCGCACGGCGAAGTTCACATCGCCGTTGCCGGCTCGGTAGGCCAGGCCCTTGTCTTCCAGCGTGCCGATCAGGCCCAGCATCTGGGGAACAAAATCGGTGGCGCGCGGCTCATGCGTGGGACGTTCCACGCCAAGGGCGCCGATGTCGCGGTGCATGGCGGCGATCATCTCGTCGGTCAGTGCGCGGATCGAGATCTTGCGCTCCAAGGCGCGCTTGATGATCTTGTCCTCGATGTCCGTGATGTTGCGCACATAGGTGACGCGGTAGCCCGAGCTTTTGAGCCAGCGCTGCACCACGTCGAAAGCCATCATCATGCGGGCGTGGCCCACATGGCAGAGGTCGTAAATGGTCATGCCGCACACGTACATCCGCACATGGCCGGGCTCGATAGGGGCAAATGTCTCGACCGTACGGGTCAGGGTGTTGTAGATGCGCAGGGACATGAGATCTGAATGCTGACGCCAAGATCAAGCATGGCGCGTCTGGGGCGTCTGGGGCGTCTGGGACACTGGGCAGACCTTGTCCGCCGCACCGTAGAATCCGCGAAGTATAGCGGCTGGTTTTTACCTTAGCCCGACCAGTCAAACCCGAACCCACCACCCATGTCCAATCCACTCCAGGCCCGGCGACGCTGGCGTTTTTCAGGTGTGCCGGCACTCGCCCTGGCGCTGCTGCTCGCGATCCCGCTGGCCGCTGCGGCCAGCGAGCTGGAAGCGGCTGAGCAGCAATGGCTGCTGGGCCAGAAGACCCGTGCCATCCAGACGCTCGACACCGCGCTGGCGCAGGATCCCTACAACCCCAAGCTGCGCTTCAACCTGGCCTTGATGCTGATGGAGGCGGGCAACAGCGCGCGCGCCGAAACCCTGTTGCGCGCCCTGACCGAGGACTACCCGGACCTGGCCGACCCCTTCAACAACCTGGCCGTGATCCTGGCCGCGCGCGGCGACCTGGACGGCGCCCAGGCCGCCTTGAACCGCGCGCTGCTGCTTTACCCGCAGCACGCGCAGGCGCTGGAAAACCTGGGCGACGTCTACCTGCAGCAGGCGACGCGCAGCTATGAAGCGGCGCAGAAGCTGGGCCTGGCGGCGGCGCCCACCGTGGCCGCCAAGCTGAAGCTGACGCGCGAGCTGCTCGATCAGTTGCCCCGCCCTGGTGCACGCTGACGGTGCCCTCCCCCTTTTCACTTCTTCCCCCAACTCGGACCGACCCAAGATGAAACCCCTGTCTTCACCCCGACGCCTGGCGATCGGCCTGCTGCTGGCACTGGCCAGCGTCGCCGGCTGGGCCCAGACCGTGCAACTGGTCACCACCGAAGGCGTCATCCGCATCGAGCTCGACGCCACGGCCGCACCGAAGTCGGTGGCCAATTTCGTGCAGTACGTCAAGGCCGGCTTCTACAACGGCACCATTTTTCACCGCGTGATCGAGAACTTCATGATCCAGGGCGGCGGATTCACTGAAAAGCTGCAGCAAAAACCCACCCGCGCGCCGATCCCGCTGGAAAGCCACAACGGCCTGAAGAACGTGCGCGGCAGCGTCGCCATGGCCAGAACCAACGTGCCCGACTCGGCCACTTCGCAGTTCTTCATCAACACCGTCGACAATGACTTCCTCAATGCCGAGAACTCGCGCGACGGCCAGGGCTATGCCGTGTTCGGCCGCGTGATCGAGGGCATGGACGTGGTCGACAAGATCCGCGCAGCCGCAGTCGAGAACCACGGCATGTTCCAGAACATTCCCAGCAAACCCATCATCATCACCAAGGCCATCCTGGAGCCCCAATCATGAGCAAGACCGTTGAACTGACCACCAACCACGGCGTCATCCGCATCGAGCTGGACGCCGAAAAAGCGCCTGTCACCGTTGAGAACTTCCTGTCCTATGTCCGCAAGGGCCATTACGACGGCACGGTGTTCCACCGCGTCATCAAGGGCTTCATGATCCAGGGCGGCGGCTTCGAGCCCGGCCTGAAGCAAAAGCCCACCGACGCCACGATCCAGAACGAAGCCAACAACGGCCTCAAGAATGAGCACTACACGCTGGCGATGGCGCGCACCAATGCGCCGCACTCGGCCTCGGCGCAGTTCTTCATCAACACCACCAACAACGACTTCCTGAACTTCAAGTCCGAATCGCCCTCGGGCTGGGGCTATGCCGTGTTCGGCAAGGTGGTGGCCGGCACCGAAGTGGTCGACGCGATCGAGAAGGTCAAGACCGGCCGCAGCGGCTTCCATGACGACGTGCCTCGCGAAGACGTCGTGATCGAGCGCGCCGTTGAAATCGGCTGAGCTCGCACAGGGCGCACAAGGCCTGGCCGGGCGCGTGAACGCGCCCGCGGGCTGGCGCTCGGCGGACTTCCTCTCCGACCTGCACCTGGCCGCCAACACGCCGGCCACGCTGCAGGCGCTGCAGGCCCATCTGCGGCACACGCGCGCCGACGCCGTCTTTCTGCTGGGCGACATCTTCGACGCCTGGATCGGCGACGACGCGCGCGTCGAGGGCTTCGAGGCCCAGTGCTGCGCCATGCTGCGCGAAGCCAGCCAGCGCCTGCCGCTGTTCTTCATGGCCGGCAACCGCGACTTCCTGCTGGGGCCGGACATGGCGGCCGACGCCGGCCTGCAGCGCCTGCAGGACCCCTGCGTACTGCAGGCTTTCGGCCGGCGCATCCTGCTCAGCCACGGCGACGCGCTGTGCCTGGCCGACCTGCCCTACCAGCAGTTCCGCCAGCAGGTGCATTCCCCGGCCTGGCGGCAGCAGGTGCTGGCCCAGCCGCTGGCATGGCGGCGCGAGCTGGCCAGGAACCTGCGCGGCGCGAGCCGGCAGAACCAGCAGGACTATTCGGAAAGCAACTGGGTCGACCTGGACGCGCCCGCCTGCATCCGGCTGCTGCAGGACAGCGGCTGCGAGCTGCTGCTGCACGGGCACACGCACCACCCGGCCGTGCACGAACTGAAGGCCGCCGAGGGCGGGCAGCCCGCGCTGACGCGCTGGGTGCTGTCCGACTGGGACTTCGACACCGCGACGCCGCGCGCCGACGTGCTGCGGCTGGACGCCGAGGGCCTGCGCCGCATCCCGCCGGAGCAGGGCTGAGGCTGCCAGCCCCGGAAGATGTCGAAGGGCTCGATCTTGCGCACGCGGCGCACCGCCATATCGCTCGAAATGACGGCGATCACCACCACCATGCCGAAGGCCAGGCCCAGGTTCCAGTTGGTGATGATGGCGGCGTAGAACGGCAGGCCGTCGGTGAACACCATCTCGCCGTAATGGGCGACGAAGTCCGCGGCATTGACGGCCTTCATCCGGGCCTCGCCTTCGCCGAAATACTTGGTCAGCTTGCCGGCAACGATGGCTGCGCGCGTCATGGGTGGGTCAATGCGCCGTCCTGATTGGAATGACGATAGCCAGCGGGCTCCAGACTCACCTGATTTAGAGCAATTCCGGACCAAGCGAGCGGCCCGCCGTCTGTAAAGCTTTGCGAAGCCTCGTCAGAGCAGGTCGAGGGTGTGGCCGGCGATCACGGCCTCTTCGTCGGTCGGCAGCACCAGCAGCTGCACCCGGCTGGCGGGCGTGCTGATGCGCGGAGCATGGACCCGGTTAGCGGCCTCATCGAGCTCGGCGCCCAGCCAGCCGCAGCCCTGCGCAATGGCCGCGCGCACGGGCGCCGCATGCTCGCCGATGCCGGCCGAGAAGACCAGGGTATCGAGCCCGCCCAGGGCCGCGGCCAGGCTGCCTACGGCGGTGACGGCACGATAGACGAACAGTTCAATGGCCTGAGACGCATGAGGATCGGGGCTCTCCAGCAGCGCCTGCATGTCCGCGCTCAGGCCCGAGACGCCCAGCAGCCCAGATTGGCTGTAGAGCATGTCGCTGAGTTGCTGCGCGTTCAGACCCTGCTCCTGCAACAGGTACAGCAGCACGCCGGGGTCCAGGTTGCCGCAGCGGCTGCCCATCACCAGGCCGTCCAGCGCGGAGAAGCCCATGGTCGAGGCCATGCTCCTGCCGCCCAGCAAGGCGCACATGCTGGCGCCGCTGCCCAGGTGCGCCACCACCACCCGCCCTCCCGCGCGCTCGCCCAGCACCTTGGGCAATTGACTGGCGATGTACTCGTAGGACAGGCCATGGAAGCCATAGCGCCTGACGCCCTGCTCGGTCAGGTGGCGCGGCAGGGCCAACGCGCGCGCGATCTCCGGCTGGCTGCTGTGGAAAGCCGTGTCGAAACAGGCCACCTGCAGCAGGGCGGGCCGGTGCGAACGCAGGATCTCGATGGCCTTGAGATTGCGCGGCTGGTGCAGCGGCGCCAGCGAATTCAAATGCGCCAGCTCGGCCAGCACCGCGCTGCTGACACGCACCGGCGCGTTGAACCGCTGCCCGCCATGCACCACGCGGTGCCCAACCGCCAGCAGCTGTCCGCCGCACTCGGCCTCATGCGCCTCCAGCCAGGCAATCAGGCGCTCCAGGGCATGCTCGCATTCGAACACCGGCGTCGCGGCCGGCTCGACCAGCTGCGCCAACACGCCCTGCTCGCGGCTGCGCACCAGCAGCTCCACGCCGTCGGCATGCTGGGCCACATGGCCTTGCAGGGTGGGCGTCAGTCGAGGTGTCGCCTCACGGACCACATAGCTCGCAAATTTGATGCTCGACGAGCCCGAGTTCAACACCAGAATGCAGGCCATTCAAGCCTCCTGGACCGTTTGGTCCTGCGCCGCCTTGGCCTTCACGAGCAGCAAGGCGAGCGCGCACGACGCCACGCGCGCGGCCGCCCCGTCGGCGCGGCTGGTCAGGATCACCGGCACCTTGGCGCCCAGCACGATGCCGGCGGCCTGGGCATCGGCCAGGTACTGCAGCTGCTTGGAGATCATGTTGCCGGCTTCGAGATCGGGCGCGATCAGGATGTCGGCCACGCCGGCCACCCGCGACACGATGCCTTTCTCATGCGCCGCCTGCGCGGAGATGGCGTTGTCGAACGCCAAGGGGCCGTCGACGATGCCGCCCTGGATCTGGCCGCGGTCGGCCATCTTGCACAGGGCCGCCGCGTCCAGGGTCGAGCGCATCTTGGCGTTGACCGTTTCGACCGCCGCCAGGATCGCCACCCGGGGCTCCTTCAGGCCCAGCGCATGCGCCAGGTCAATGGCGTTCTGCACGATGTCGCGCTTGGCCTCCAGATCCGGCTCCACGTTGATGGCCGCGTCGCTGATCATCAGCGGCTTGGGGTAGCTCGGCACGTCGAGCACGAACACATGGCTGACGCGCCGCGCCGTGCGCAGACCCGACTCCGACCTGAGCACTTCCAGCATCAGCTCGTCGGTGTGCAGGCTTCCCTTCATCAAGGCCTGCACCTCGCCACGGCTGGCCATGGCCACGGCGCAGGCCGCCGCGGCGTGGCTGTGCGGCGCATCGACGAGCACATGGGCGCCCAGATCGAGTCCGAGGCTGCCGGCCAGCGCATGGAGCCTGGCCTGCGGCCCCACCAGCACCGGCGTGATCAGGCCCATGACGGCGGCCTCTAGGGCACCGCGCAGGGCGTCCTCGCTGCACGGGTGCACGACTGCGACGCGCAAGGGCGGCAAGCCTTTGGTGAGATCCAGCAGCTGCTGATAACGCAGATTGCGATCAGACACCCGGACCTCCAGCGGCCCGACCCGCGGACGCTGCACTTTTTCGCTGGGCGCCATCACGAAGGCGGTGCCCGAGATCACCTCCTCGCCGTGCTGGTCGGTGCAGACGCAGTCCAGGCTGACCCGGCGGCCCTGTTCCTGCTTCTCCAGCACCGTGACCTTGACCGTCAGCGTGTCGCCGACATGCACGGGCCGCTCGAAACGCAGGCTCTGGCTCAGGTAGATGGTGCCCGGACCCGGGTATTGCGTGCCCAGCACCGTGGAGATCAGCGCGCCGCCCCACATGCCGTGCGCGATGATGCCGTGGAACTGCGTGCTGTTGGCGTATTCGGGGTCCACGTGGGCCGGGTTCACGTCGCCCGACATGGCTGCGAACAGCTGGATGTCCTCGCGGCGCAGGGTGCGCTGCAGCTGCGCGCAGTCGCCCACCTTGATTTCGTCGAAGGTGTGGTTCTCGATCATCTCCTGCGAACGGGTCGCTTCCATCATGGTCGAAGTCCTCATTTCTGCATCACGTAATGCCCCGGCGCTTCGCAAAGCGGCGCTAGGCCCGCTTGCGGCGCGCCCATGCCGGGTGCCGTCACCGGCGGCCCCGAGCGCTCGCGCAGCCAGGCGGCCCAATGCGTCCACCACGAGCCTTCGAATTGCGGCGCGGCCTGCAGCCAGCTCTCCGCGTCGAGATAGGGGCGGCTGGATTTGTCCGCTCCGCGGGTCAGGCTTTGATAGCTGCGCCCCGGCACGCCGGGCGGGTTGACGATGCCGACGTTGTGCCCGCCCGAGGTCAGGGTGAAGCACAGCTCGGTATGGGTCAGCAGATGCAGCTTGTAGACCGAGCGCCAAGGCGCCACGTGGTCGCGCTGCGTGCCGACGCAATAGATCGGGCACTGGATGTCGGACAACGCAATCGCCTGCCCGCCCACCTTGTAGCGGCCGAACGCCAGGTCGTTGCCCAGGAACAGCTGGCGCAGGTACTCGGAGTGCATGCGGTAGGGCAGACGCGTGCCGTCGGCGTTCCAGGCCATCAGGTCGCTCAGGGGGCTGCGCTCGCCGAGCAGGTAGTCCTTCAGCACGCGCGACCAGACCAGGTCGTTCGAGTTGAGCAGTTGGAAGCTGCCCGACATCTGCTGGTTGTCGAGGTAGCCCTTGTCCCACATCACATCTTCCAGCAGCGTGACCTGGCTTTCGTCGATGAACAGGTCCAGCTCGCCCGGCTCGGTGAAGTCGGTCTGTCCGGCAAACAGGGACAGGGTGGCCAGCCGCTTGCCGCCGTCGCGCGCCATCGCCGCAGCGGCGATCGCCAGCAGCGTGCCGCCCAGGCAATACCCGGCCGCATGGATGCGCTGGCCCGGCACGATGCGCTGGACGGCGTCGAGCGCGTCCATCACGCCCAGTTGCAGGTAGTCGTCCATGCCCAGGTTGCGGTCCCCGGCCTCGGGATTGCGCCACGAGATCGCGAACACGGTGTAGCCCTGCTCGACCAGGTACATGATCAGCGAGTTGTGCGGCGACAAATCCAGGATGTAGTACTTCATGATCCACGAGGGCACGACCAGCACCGGCTCGGGATGGACCTTGGCCCTGGGTGTGGCCGGGGCGTACTGGATCAGCTCGATCAGATGGTTGCGGTAGATCACCTGGCCGGGCGTCACCGCGACGTTGACGCCGGGTTGGAAGCTTTCCGCGCCCGCCGGCGGCTTCCTGGAGAGCTGGCGCTGCAGGTCGTCCAGCCAGTTGCCAAAACCCTGGGCCAGGTTGACGCCGCCGCTGGCAAGCGTGCGGTTCAGGATCTCCGGGTTGCTGAGCACGAAATTGGCCGGCGAGAACAGGTCCAGCATCTGCCGGACGCTGAAATTCACCACCTCCTCATGGTGCCTGGACACCCCCCGGACGCCGCGCGTGGCGTGGTCCCACCACTGCTCGGTCACCAGGAAGGACTGGCTCATCACATTGAAGGGCCAGTGCTGCCAGGCCTCGGCGGCGAAGCGCTTGTCGTGCACCATGGGTTCGATGCAGGACTTGCCGCCCGGCGCGGCGCTTTCGGCCAGAAAGGCCAGCCACCTTTGCCAGGCGCCCAGCGCGTCCCGCGCCAGCGCCATCTGCTCGGCCGGATTGTGGGACAGGTGCACGGCCCAGTCCTCGAAGGCCATGCGCAGGGCCGGGATCGAAATGCCGCCGCTGAAGCGCGACAGCTGCGCATGCATCCACCGGTCCAGGTCGGGCCCGACCTTGGGCGGCTTGGCGGCGCGCTGCGGCAGCGAGGTCACCGGCGTCAAGTGCAGCGGCTCCAGGGGCGAACCCTTGGCCGCGACGGACCCGCCCGCCTTGCCGTTCACCGCGCGCCCGCCGCGCTGGGCGCCCGGAGAATTTGCTTGGGCATGATTCACTTGCAAGCCGCCTTTCCATGTTGGACCGCATCGACCACGGCGTCATCGCGATCCAGACTGGACGGCAACGCGACGAACCATCGACAGGGAACAGCATAGATGCTGCAGCGCAGCAGGCATATTGATTTTCATCAATATGCAGGCGCATCAGTGAAGGCAGATCAGGGACTGCCGGGGCCCCTGCTTCAAGGCGAGGCCTGGCTTCAGGCCCCTTCGGCAGGCATCAGCACGACGCCGTCTTCATCCGCATACAGGAAGTCGCCCGGCCGCACCCAGACGCCGCCGATCTGCAGGACGACGTCGGCCACGCCCTGCCCCTTGCGGTCGGTGGGCAGCGGCACATGGCCCAGCGCCAGGATGCCGACGTCGGCCTCGCGCAGCTCGGCCAGGTCGCGCACGCAGCCATGGATCAGCAATCCGGCCCAGCCCTGGCGCGCCGCCGAAGCGGCCAGATTGCCGCCCAGCAGGGCGCGCTTCATCGATGCGCCGCCGTCGACCACCAGCACGCGGTCCAGGCCGGGACTCTCCACCGCGGCCTTGACCAGGCTGTTGTCCTCCAGGCAGCGCACCGTGGCGACCGTGCCCGCGAAGCGCGCGCGCCCGCCGTAGCTGCGGAACAAACCGCCGGGCATGACGCGGAAGGCGCCTGAGTCGTCACTCTTGTGGGCGTCGCAGAGGTCGCAGGTCGAAAAGCTCATGGCGCACTTCCATAAAGATGTCAGAGATTGGGGTCGGCCAGCACCTCGACGCGCGCGCCGGCCAGCGTCACCACCTGCCCTGCGCGGATCTTGGCGGTCTTGCGCGTTTCAGTCTGTCCGTCGACCTGTACCTGGCCCTCGCTGACCAACATGCGGGCACGCCCGCCGCTCTCGGCCAGGCCGATGGCCTTGAGCAGGCTGTCCAGCGGAATGAACTCGCCGCGCAGCTCGAAGCTGATGTTTTCGGTAGCCATGCTTAACGGGTCCCCAGGCGCTTGAAGGCCGCGTCGCGCATCGCCGTCAGCGTGCTGCGGCTGGTCGACACGTCGCTGGACAGGCGCAGATGGATCAATGCCGGCTTGCCGGCCGCCAGCGCCGCGCGCAGGGCCGGCGCGAAGTCCTCGGTGCGCTCGACCCGGCTGGGAGCCCAGCCATAGGCTTGCGCCAGCGCGGCGAAATCGGGGTTGAACAGGTCGCTGCCCGAGACCCGGCCCGGATACTCGCGCTCCTGGTGCATGCGGATGGTGCCGTAGGTGCCGTTGTCGACCACCACGCAGATCAGGCGCTTGGCGCCGTAGCCGGTGGCCGTGGCCAGCTCCTGGCCGTTCATCAGGAAGTCACCGTCGCCGGCGATGTTGACCACGCAGCGCTCGGGGTACAGCAGGCTCGCGGCCACTGCCGCCGGCAGGCCATAGCCCATCGCGCCACTGGTCGGCGCCAACTGCGTGCGGCCGAAATGCTGCAAGCCAGAATAGGCGTGGAAGCGATGCAGCCAGCCGCTGTAGTTGCCCGCGCCATTCGTGAACACTGTGCCTTCGGGGCACAGCTCGGCGAGCAGACGCACCACCTCGGCCATGTCCAGCGGGCTGACCGGCTGCGGCACGCGGTTGGCCTGGTAGTCGGCCTGCGCGCCAGCGGTCCAGTCGCCCCAGGCGACCTGCGCAGGCGCGCTCAAGCCGGCCAGGGCCTGCGCGGCGCAAGACATGCTGGCGTTGATCATCAGGTCGGCGGCGTAGACGCGACCGAGCTCCTCGGCGCCGGCATGGATGTGCACCAGCGTCTGCGCCGGACGCGGCGCCTTCAGCAAGGTGTAGCCGCCCGTGGTCATTTCGCCCAGGCGCGGCCCGACGGCGATCACCAGGTCGGCCGCCTCGACGCGCGCCGCCAGCTCGGGATTGATGCCGATGCCCACGTCGCCCGCGTACTGGGGATGGCGGTTGTCGAACAGGTCCTGGAAGCGGAACGCGCAGGCCACCGGCAGTTGCCAGGCTTCGGCAAAGCCTTGCAAGGCCGTGCAGCTCTCGGGCGTCCAGCCGCCGCCGCCGGCGATCACGATGGGGCGCTTCGCCGCGACGAGGCGCTCGCGCAGTTCCGCCAGCGCATGGGGCGCCGGCCAGGCCTGGGCCGGCTGGATGCGCGGCAGCACGGGTGCGGCGGTCATCTTGGTCAGCATGTCTTCCGGCAGCACCAGCACCACGGGGCCGGGACGGCCCTGCATGGCGGTATGGAAGGCATGCGCCACGTACTCGGGCAAGCGGTCGGCGTCATGCACTTCGCCGACCCATTTGGCCATGCCCAGCGTGCCGGGTCCGAACATGTGGCGGTAGTCGACCTCCTGGAAAGCCTCGCGGTCGCGCTGGTCGCTGGCCACCTGGCCGATGAAGAGAATCATCGGCGTCGAATCCTGGAAGGCCGTGTGCAGGCCGATGCTGGCATTGGTGGCGCCAGGGCCGCGCGTCACGAAGCAGATGCCGGGCTGGCCGCTCAGCTTGCCCTGCGCCTCGGCCATGAAGGCGGCGCCGCCCTCCTGCCGGCAGGCGATGAAGCGGATCTGCTCGCGGAATTCATGGAAGCCGTCCAGCACCGCCAGATAGCTTTCGCCCGGCACGCCGAACACGGTTTGAACGCCCTGCGCCACCAGGGCCTCCACCAGTGCGTGGCCGGCCAGGCGGGTTCCAGAGGTTGCAGCTGGGGAAGTAAAGTCAGGCTTGTGGCCTTGCAAGGGGGTGGTTTGTCTCATGCCCGTACTGTAGCCGCAGCGCGCGCCGCCATGCCCCGGCCCACCCATTGCGCTGCCAGCACGCCGACCATCAAGGCCGTGGCGGCGCCGAAGAAGACGCCGCTGAAATGTCCATGGTCCACCAGGGCGCCGAACAGCGGCGCCGACACGGCGAAGCCCGCGTCCAGCCCGGAATACACGGTGCCATATACGCGGCCCGTGGCGCCGGGCGGCGCCGAGCGCTTGATCAGCATGTCGCGCGAGGGCCCGGCCAGGCCGGTGCCCAGGCCTGCCAGCGCCGCGCAGCCGGCAGCCGCCAGTGGCGGCAGCACGCCCAAGGCAGTAAGCAGCAGCAGCAAGGCCGAGCCCGTCATGGCCAGCACGATGTTGCGCTCCAGCCTTGCGGAGCGCGCCACCCAGAACCCGCCGATCAGCATCCCGAGCGCGCCGGCCAGCATGTAGCCGGTGACGACGAAGGCCGTGGCCTCGATCGGCAAGCCGTAGAGATGTGCAATGGACGGCGCGGCAAAGCTCTGGATGGCCGCCAGGGCCGTGGTCGTGAAAAAGAAGAACGAGAAGCACAGCCAGACCGAAGGCAGGCGCAGGAAGGCCATCGGGTGTTCATCCTTGGGCGCAGCGCCTGTCACCGGCCGGGGCGCGTGGCCCCAGCTGCCCCTGCTGTCGTCGATGGCCTCGCGCTGGCTGGCCAGCAGTGCCATCACGGCCAGCGCCACCAGGCCCGTGCCCAGGTAAGCCAGGCGCCAGTTGCCGGTCCACTGCGCAATGCTGATGGAGAACACCGGCGCGATGCCCCAGCCCAGGTTACCGGTGATGCCATGCACCGAGAACGCATGCCCGAGCCGCGGCACCGACACGCGCTTGTTGAGGATGGTGAAGTCCACCGGATGGAACGAGGCATTGCCCAGGCCCGCCAGCGCCGCCGCCAGCATCAGGCCGGCAAAACCATGCGCCGCCCCAGCCGCCGCCGAGGCCGCGACAAAACAGGACAGGGCCACGAACAGCACCGGCCGCGCGCCGGTCCGGTCGACCAGGAAGCCGGCCAGGGCCTGCCCGATGCCTGAGATCAGGTAGAAGGTGCTGACCAGCAGGCCCAGCTCCGAGTAGCTGAGCCCGAATTCGCGAATGAAGACAGGGAACAGCGGCGGCAGCAGCATGTGGAAGAAATGCGAGGTGCCATGCGCCAGGCCGATCAATCCGATGGTGCTGAAGTCCTGCCGCGCGCGGCCGGCTTCGGGAAGGGAGAAGCTTGCGGTGTTCATGGCCGTCATCTTGGCAGAAGTCCGCGGCCAGCAAGGAAAAAAGGCCATCCTCTAAAATCGATCCATGAGCCAAGTCCAGTTCGATTACACCCGTCAAGATGCCCAGGGGCAGAGTTGCACCGCCCATGCCTGGGCCAAGGTGAGTCCGCCGCCCAGCCTTGCGCAGCGCGAAGTGCTGAAGGCCCGCGCCGCCGAATTGCTGAAGGCGCGCGGCGCCCTCCTGGTGGCGCACTACTACGTCGACGGCGACCTGCAGGACCTGGCGTTGGAAACCGGCGGCTGCGTGGCCGATTCGCTCGAAATGGCGCGTTTCGGGCGCGACAACGCGGCGCAGACCCTGATCGTCGCCGGGGTGCGCTTCATGGGTGAAAGCGCCAAGATCCTGAGTCCCGAGAAGCGCGTGCTGATGCCCGACCTGGACGCCACCTGCTCGCTCGACCTGGGCTGCCCGGCAGATGAATTCAATGCTTTTTGCGACGCCCACCCCGATCGCACGGTGGTCGTCTACGCCAACACCAGCGCCGCCGTGAAAGCCCGCGCCGATTGGATGGTCACCAGCTCCTGCGCGCTCGACATCGTCAGCGAACTGAAAAAACGCGGCGAAAAAATCCTCTGGGCTCCCGACCGCCACCTGGGCCGCTATATCCAGGAGCAGACCGGCGCCGACATGCTGATGTGGAACGGCGCCTGCATCGTGCACGACGAGTTCAAGGGCCTGGAGCTGAAGCTGCTGCACGAACAGCACCCGAACGCGCAGATCCTGGTGCACCCCGAATCGCCGGCCAGCGTGGTGGCGCTGGCGGACGTGGTGGGTTCGACGTCCGCCATGATCAAGGCGGTGGTGGAAGGCAGCGCGCGGGAGTACATCGTTGCCACCGACAACGGCATCCTGCACCGCATGCGCCAACTGGCGCCGCACAAGACCCTGATCGAGGCGCCCACCGCCGGCAACAGCGCTACTTGCAAGAGCTGCGCCCATTGCCCCTGGATGGCCATGAACAGCCTGCAAGGCCTGGTCGACTGCCTGGAGCAAGGCCAGGGCGAGATCTTTGTGGACGAGCCCACGCGCGCCAAGGCGCTGTCGTGCATCACCCGCATGCTGGACTTCACGGCGGCGCAAAAGGCCAAGGCGTCAGGACTGGTGTCTGGCATCGGAGCGGCTTGAACGCGCCGGCCAACGTTACATGCAACAAATGAGCTAAACTTGTTGCATGTAACAAATAAGTCCCTTTATGGCACACGTCAATGCACGCGTTCAAAAGCACCGCGAGGCACTGCGCATGGCAGGGCTGCGCCCGGTGCAGATCTGGGTGCCGGACACGCGCCGGCCAGGGTTTGAAGCCGAATGCCGGCGTCAATGCCGTCTGGCCGCCCAGGCCGATCAGGCGGACGCCGAGCTGCAAGCATTCATGGATGAAGCCCTGTCTGACGTGGACGGTTGGACGGACTGATGCGGGGCACCTTGGTGACCGTCGCCATGCAAGGCGACTTCGGCAAGCCGCGGCCGGCCTTGATCATTCAGGCCAATCCATTCAGTGAACACGCCAGCGTCACGGTGCTGCCTGTCACCGGCACGCTGGTCGACGCGCCCTTGCTGCGCGTCACCGTACAACCGAGCGCCGAGAACGGTTTGCAAAGGCCGTCGCAGGTGATGGTCGACAAGGCGATGACCGTTCGACGCGACAAGATCGGACCGGCCCTAGGGCGCATCGACGCACAGGTCTTGCAAGAGGTCGAGCGCTGCCTCGCCGTGTTCCTGGGCATCGCCAAATAACGGGAACCAGCGGGAAACCCATGCCCGGAAACCCGGCGCCGACAGCCATAATTCGCTACGCCTTCTCGATTGACGCAGTGGAGAAACTCAAATGAACGTCGACTTCAGCTCGCTCTACAACCACCACGAACGCGAGGTCTTCAATGCGGTGGTGGCGACGGCGCCGAACTTTCCCGCCATCGAGGCCAGCAACGAGCTGATGTGCGACGTGGCCTGCGTGGCCCTGAACCGCCTGCCCCCGCGCTACATCCGCCACGCGGTCGACTATTCGTTCTACCTGACCGAGAACGAGCGCATGGAAATCGACGCGGCCATTGCCGAATCGGTCAGCTATGCCTTCAGTTTCGTGCAGGCCCGCACGGCGCTGCGCGCCAAGGCGCGCTGAATCGCAGTTACTTTTTCCTGAGGCCGCGCTTAGCCACCATCACGGTCGGGAAGCTGACGGGCAAGGTGTATGGGTAGTCGCGGCTGAAATGCAGGCCGCGGCTCTCATGCCGCTGCAAGGCCGAGCGCACGATCAGGTCGGCGCAGTCGAGCAGGTTGCGCAGCTCCAGCAGGTCGCGGTTGACGCGGAAGTTGACGTAATACTCTTCGGTTTCCTGGCGCAGCAGCTTGATGCGATGCTGCGCGCGCTCCAGGCGCTTGGTCGTCCGCACGATGCCGACGTAATTCCACATCAGGAGCCGCAACTCGTCCCAGTTGTGGGCGATCACGACCTGCTCGTCGGCGTCTTCCACCAGGCTCTCGTCCCAGGCCGGCACCTGCACCGTGGTCTTGGGCGTGTTGCTGTAGATGTCGTCTGCGCAGGTCTTGCCCAGCACCACGCATTCCAGCAGGGAGTTGCTGGCCAGCCGGTTGGCGCCATGCAGGCCGGTGTAGGCTGTCTCGCCCACGGCATAGAGCCCCGGCATGTCGGTGCGGCCCAGCAGGTCGGTGACCACGCCGCCGCAGGTGAAGTGCACGGCCGGCACGACCGGGATCATCTGCCGCGCAATGTCGATGCCCAGCGCCAGGCAGCGCGCGTGGATGGTGGGGAAATGTTCTTTCAGGAAGGCCTCGCCCAGATGGGTGGCGTCCAGCCACACGTGGTCCAGGCCATGCTTCTTCATCTCGAAGTCGATCGCGCGGGCCACGACGTCGCGCGGCGCCAGTTCCAGGCGCTCGTCGTGCGCGGCCATGAAGCGCGTGCCGTCGGGCAGCTTGAGATAGCCACCCTCGCCGCGCAGCGCTTCGGTGATCAGGAAGCTGCGCTCCTGCGGGTGGTACAGGCAGGTGGGGTGGAACTGCATGAATTCCATGTTCGCCACCCGGCAGCCGGCGCGCCAGGCCATGGCGATGCCGTCGCCGGTGGAAGTGTCGGGGTTGGTCGTGTAGCGATAGACCTTGCCCGCGCCGCCAGTGGACATCACCACCGCGCGCGCCTGCAGCGCCTCGACACGGCTGTTGTCGATGTCGAGCACGTACACGCCATAGCAGCGCGGCGACTCGTCGCGCTGCACGTGGCGCGATGAAATCAGGTCCACCGCCATCCAGCGCTCGCGCAGCTCGATGTTGGGATGGGCGCGCGCGGCCTCCAGCAACTGATCATGGATGGCCTTGCCCGTGGCGTCGGCCGCATGCGCGATGCGCCGCACCGCATGGCCGCCTTCGCGGGTCAGGTGCAGGCCCAGCGGGCCGTCCTCGTCCATCGTGAAGGGTACGCCTTGCTCGACCAGCCAGGCCACCGCGTCGGCGCTGCGCTCGGCAATGAAGCGCGCCGCCGCCTCGTCGACCAGCCCCGCGCCGGCGTCCTGGGTGTCGCGCACATGGCTGTCGATGCTGTCGTCCTTGCCCAGCACGCCGACGATCCCGCCCTGAGCCCAGGCCGTGGCGGCCTCGTTCAATTCGCGCTTGGCGATCACGATCACGGGAAGGCGGTCCGCCAGATGCAGCGCGACGGTCAATCCGGCCAATCCGGCCCCGACGATCACGACCGGGGAATCATTTGCAGCAAGAGACATGAACGAAGTGGACGCCGCGCAGGTGTCATCACGGCGTCATGCAAGGAAAGTGACTGATTCTACGCACCGGGCGGCAAGGCGCTTCGCATCGGGGTGATGCCCGTGTTCCCTGCAGAACGGAGGGTAGCGCGCCAAGCTCCCCCACAAGGGGGATTTGCGATTCGTTTTCGGAAAGTCAACTCCTCTGCATCCCCGCATGCAGCGCGCTGGACAGCATGTCCAGGCATTCCGCCAGATGCGCACGGGTCTCGATCGACAGATTCTTGCGCCCCGCGGCCTGCTTGAGTTCGCGCTCCAGCGACACGGCGTGCATGCGCAGCAAGGCGTAGGCGTCGGCAAGCACGGTGGGCGCGCTGCTCTTGGTCAGCACGGCCTGCAGGTGGCGCAGGTATTCGCGCTGCAGGTTGCGGCGCAGGCTGTCGATCTCCCGGCCGCTGCGCAACTCGGCCCAGATGGCGTCCTGCACCGTGGCATAGACCTCGTTGAGCGTGATCAGGCCCTTGCGCTCGTTTTGCGGCACGTAGTTGGGCAACTGCATCAGGCTGAGCGCCGTCTTGGCCGACATCAGGCGCTCCAGCGCGGGCGTCTGCACGGCGGCCACGACCTCGGCCATGTCCAGCGGACCGGCGCGACTGGCTTCGTTGTAGTCGACCTGCAGGCTGGCCAGGAATTGCGGATCGAAACGGAAGCTGTCGGCGCTGAACAGGCCGCTGGCCAGGAACTTCAAGGCCTTGCGCTGCCGGGCCGATTCCACCGGGCGGAAGGCCGCGCGCCCGGCGGTGCCGGGCAGGTCGCGCAGGGCATACATGCCGCCCACGTACTTGCCGACCAGCTCGGCCGAGCGCTCCAGCTGGCTGAAGCCCGCCACGAAGGCGCGCCGCTGCCGCACGGGATCGTCGCCGGGCCTGGGCGCGCGCGTCTGGAGATGCGTCCACAGCTCCTGCGAGAGCTTGAGCCGGCGCTCGAAATAGGCCAGCGGGTCGTCGCCCAGGTCAAAGCGGTTGACCAGCGGATCCAGGCCGCCGGCCGCGCCGGCGCCTGCGTCGGCATCGTCGCCATAGGCCAGCCCAGGTTCGCTGCTGCGCTCGGCGATCCGGCGCAGGGCCTCGGCTTCCTGCCCGGCCGGCAAGGGCTTGTAGGCATATTCGATGGCCCAGTAGTCATAGGGCCCGAGCGTGGTGTTGATGAAGCTGCCTTGCTGCTCGCCCTGGAGCGCGACGTTGATGGCGTTGTAGTCCATCACCGAGCCGGAGATGCCGTGCGCCTCGGTCCAGGCCTTGTCCTGCAACTGCCCGAGGCTCACCGTGGTGGAGGCTTTGAAGTTGTGCTTGAGGCCCAGCGTGTGGCCGACCTCGTGCATGACGGTGTCCTTGATGACGGCCTGCACGAACGCCTCGGCCTGCGGACTGTCGGGATCCAGCTCGCCGCGCGCCGCCAGCACGTCGAGGGCGAAGTCCATTTCAGACGCGGCCTCGCGGCCGTACTCGCAATGCGTGTCGGCGCCGGATTTCTGCAGCGACGCACGCGGCGGCGCCAAGTCCTCGACCACGAAGGCGCGAGCCTGGCGGGCGAACACATCGCTCAAGGAAATGTCGGCATCCAGGATTTCGCCGCTGCGCGGATCGGCCTGGCTGGGGCCCATGGCCATGCCCGCATCGGCCCCCACGTACCAGCGGATCGAGGCGTGGGCCGAATCCATGCTGTCCCAATTGGCGTCATCCGGCTGCTGGCGCACCTGGATGGCATTCTTGAAGCCGATGCGCTCGAAGGCCTTGTTCCACTCCAGCACGCCCGCCTCCACCGAGGCGCGATAGGCGCGGGGAATGTTCTTGTCCAGCCAGTAGACGATGGGCTGCACGGGCTCGGACAGCTCGGCGTCCGGATCTTTCTTGTCCAGGCGCCAGCGCTTGATGTAGTGCACACGGGGATTGACCTTGTCGGTCGCGCCCAGGTCGGAGAACGACTCGGTGAAGAACCCCAGGCGCGGATCCGCCGGGCGCGGCGCCATGGCTTGCGCCGGCAGAGCCTGAAAGTTGTAGACGAAGCTCATGAACAGGCTGCGCGGATCCGGCACCGCCTGCGGCGGCGTCGGCAGGGGCACCAGGCTGGCAGGCTGAGGCGGCGGGGCGGGAATGCGCGGCGTGTAGTAGTGCATACGCGCCGTCAGCGTGCTGAGCCGGGCCTCGCTGCGACCGGCCTCGAAATACGAATTGCTGCGGTCCACTCCATACTGAAGAGCGTAGACGCGCTCCAGCTGCGTGGTCATGCCCGGGATGTCGGTCAGGAACATGCTGGCGTCGATCAGCACCGAATGGCGCTCGGGATGCTCGGCGCTGGCCACCGCGCCTGCGGCCAGCAGGCTGGGCGAGAAGCCTTGCTCGACGGCCAGCCTGCCGTCGCCCTCGCCGCGGTAGGCGGTGTTCAGTGCCATCAGCTGGATCTGGTGCCCGATCTGGCGCCATTCCACCAACTGGCTCATGCCCATCTGGCTGGCGTAGAGTCCGCGCTCGCCCACCGACGCCGCCACGTTGACGGTGAACAGGAAAGGCTTGTCGAAGGCCGCCCGGGGCACCTCGAGCCAGACCTTGTCGTCCTTGCGCCAGATCGGAAACAGGCCTTCCAGCACCTTGGCGCCCTTGACGACATCGGCAAACGGCCGCGGCGCGCCGGGGTCGGCCGCAGCCGCCGCAGCCGCTGCGAGAGACGCCGGAATCAGCAAGGGCGTCGCAGCACCTGCCTGGCCGGGGCCCTGACCGGGCTTGAAGACCATGGGGACCGCGCCGCCGAGAGGGTTTGCCGCCGATGGCACCTGGGTCTGATGTGTGGCGCAACCCGCCATGCCGAGCGCGGCGAGCAAGAGGGTCTTGGCTGGAACGCCCGCGCGTCCCGACCCGTTTTTTACAAAAGACATTGAAACGCTTTCCTCGGCATCAGCAAGACCGTAAGGGTACACAAAACAGACAACTGTCCGGCCGCACCCGGGTGCCGTCAATTCGGCACAACGCTGAGCCCCCAAGCGACTTAGGTGCGTCCCTCTACAAACGCACGCTCAAGGCACGCCCGACCGGGTCCGCTAGACTCCTGCGCCATGCCTGCGTTTGCACCGCCCACCCCGACGTCCAGCTCGCGCTGCACGCATCTGCTCTACCTGCACGGATTCCGGTCCTCGCCGCGCTCGGCCAAGGCCCGGATCATGGCCGACTGGGTGGCCCGCCACCGGCCCGACCTGGTGTTCGCCTGCCCGCAGCTGCCGCCGTCGCCGCGCGAGGCCATGGCGCTGGTGATGGACCTGGTCCAGGCCTGGCCGAGAACCGGCATGGCCGCGATGGGCAGCTCGCTGGGCGGCTTCTACGCCACCCTGGTGGCGCAGCGCACGGGATGCCCGGCCGTGCTGCTCAACCCCGCGGTGGAACCCGCGCGCGACCTCGCCGCGCACATCGGCGAGCACAGCTGCTGGCAGGATCCGCAGGAGCATTTTTTCTTCCGCGCAGAGTTCGTCGACGAGTTGCGCACCCTGCACCCTGGCGCCCTGCAACGTCCCGAGCGGCTGCTGGCCGTGATCGCCAAGGGCGACGAGGTGCTGGACTGGCGCGAGATGCACGCCCGCTATGCGCAAGGCACGATCAAGCTGCTCGAAGGCAGCGACCATGGGCTCAGCGACTTCCCTGCCTATCTGGACGAATTGACGGACTTTCTGCGGCTGTGAGAATCGGCGGCAGGATCTGCATCGCGGGATTTCGCGAACGGGTTCTCAGCGACAATCGACCGCTATGTTTGCCCTGTTTGATGACGCCGGAAAATTTCTTGCCGGCCGCGTGATGTCCGAAGCCGAATCCTCGATGCAGATCGAACTGGATTCCGGCAAGCGCGTCAAAGTGAAATCCGCCAACGTGCTGCTCAAGTTCGACAAGCCCTCGCCGGCCGAACTGATGGCCGAAGGCCTGCGCCTGGCCCAAGAGATCGACCTGGACCTGGCCTGGGAATTCGCGCCCGAGCAGGAGTTCGGCTTTGCCGAATTGGCGCGCGACTACTTCGATGCCCAGTGCGGCGTGACCCACCAGGCGGCGGCGCTGTTCCGCCTGTTCGAGGCGCCGCATTACTTCCGCCGCGCCGGCAAGGGCCAGTTCAAGAAGGCCCCGGAAGACATCGTCAAGGCCGCGCTGCTGGGCATCGAGCGCAAGCGCCAGCAGGCCCTGCAGATCGAGGCCTGGGCCGACGAACTCGCGGCGGGCCGCTGCCCGGCGCCGATCCAGGACCAGATCTACAAGGTCCTGTTCAAGCCGGACAAAAACGGTCCCGAGTACAAGGCCGTGGTCGAGGCCACCAAGCGCGCGCACAAGGCGCCGCTGGACCTGCTCAAGGACGCGGGCGCCATCAGCAGCGCCTACCAGTTCCACTGGAAGCGCTTCCTGTTCGAGAACTTCCCCAAGGGCGTCGGCTTCCCGGCCCTGCAGGCGCCCGCCATCAAGGACGAGCTGCCGCTGGCCGCCGTGCAGGCCTTCTCCATCGACGATTCCGCCACCACCGAGATCGACGACGCGCTCTCGGTGCAGGGCCTGGGCAGCGGCACGGTGGTCTTCGGCGTGCACATCGCGGCGCCGGGCTTGGCCATCGCGCCCGATTCGCCCGTCGACAAGGTGGCGCGCGAGCGCCTCTCGACCGTCTACATGCCGGGCTGGAAGATCACCATGCTGCCCGACGAGGTCGTGCAAGCCTACACGCTGATTGAGGGCCGCGACTGCCCCGCCGTCTCGCTGTACGTGACGATGGACGAGGCCACGCTGGAGATCAAGGGCAGCGAAACTCGCTTGGAGCGCGTGCCCATCGCCGCCAACCTGCGCCATGACAAGCTCGACGGCATCATCACCGAGGCCAGCCTGAGTGGCGAGGCGCCGTCCGGCTACGCCTTCGCCCCCGAGCTGGCCTTCGCCTTCCGCCTGGCCCGGCACCTCAAGGCGCAGCGCGAGGTGGTGCGCGGCAAGCCAGAGACCTTCAACCGGCCCGACTACAACTTCCGCCTCGACAACAGCGGCGAACCCAGCGGCAGCGAGCCGGTCAGCATAGTCACGCGCCAGCGCGGCACGGCGCTGGACCTGATCGTCGCCGAGGCCATGATCCTGGCCAACTCCACCTGGGGCGGCTGGCTCAACGAGCTCGGCCTGCCCGGCATCTATCGCAGCCAGGCCAGCCTGGCGCCCGGCATCAAGGTGCGCATGGGCACCAAGGCGCTGCCGCATGCCGGCATGGGCGTGGCGCAATACACCTGGGCCACCTCGCCGCTGCGCCGCTACGTAGACATGGTCAACCAGTGGCAGATCATCGCCTGCGCCCGGCATGGCCGCACCGCCGCGCTGGCCGCGCCCTTCAAGCCCAAGGACGCGCAGCTGTTCTCCATCATCTCGGGCTTCGACGCCGCCTACAGCGCCTACAACGGCTTCCAATCGGCCATCGAGCGCTACTGGACGCTGCGCTACCTGGCCCAGCAAGGCATCACCGAGCTGACCGCCTCGGTGATGAAGGAAGGCCTGGTGCGCGCCGACGAGCTGCCGCTGGTCTTCAAGGCCCTGGGCTGCGACAGCCTGCCGCGCGGCACCCACGTGCGGGTGCGCATCACCGGCTGCGACGAGATGACGCTGGACGTGCACGCCAGCCTGATCGAGCGCCTCGATGCCGACGTGCCCGTCGCCGAGGCCTCCGCCGATGAAGGCGAAGACGACGAGGGCAGCACCGTCAGCGGTCCGCTGACCCTGGCCATCGACCTGAACGATTCGGATACAGTCGCGAACCCAGAGGCCCCAACCCCAACCACCAGCCCCTGACCGCTTCAACACCTTCGCCGTGCGCAAGCTTTCGACCCTGCATTACACGCTGCTGATATCGATCGGACTGCATGCCGCCCTGCTGGCGCTGCGCATCGTCGACCCCGAGCGTTTCGACCGCATCCTGCAGGACTCGCCGCTTGAAGTCGTGCTGGTCAATGCACGCGGCAAGGAGCCGCCCGTCAATGCGCAGGCGCTGGCGCAGGCCAGCCTGGCCGGCGGCGGCGAGGCTGTCGCCGGCCGAGCCGCCTCGCCGCTGCCGCCCTCCGCCACCGCCGAAATCGGCGAGGCCACCGAAGAGCAGCACGCCCAGCTCACCGAGCTGCAGAACACGCAGCGGCAGCTGCTGGCGCAGGTCCGGCACGAACTGGCCATCCTGCCTGCGCCCGATCCGCGCAAGGAGGCCAAGTCGGAGCAGGCGCGCCAGCAGGCCGAACGCCGCCGCCAGCTGATCCAGCTGCTGGCGCAGATCGAAAAGCGCATCAACGAGGAAAACGCCCGCCCGCGCCGCCATTACGTGAGCCCGGCCACGCGCGAGGTCGTCTACGCGCAGTACTACGACCGCATGCGCCGCCGCATCGAAGAGCGCGGCACGCGCGATTTCCCTACGTACCAGGGCCGCAAGCTCTATGGCGAGCTGACCCTGAACATCAGCGTCGACCAGACCGGCCGGGTCGTGCAGATCGATATCGTGCAAGGCTCGGGCAATGACGTCCTGGACCGCCGCTCCGTGGCGCTGGTGCAGGCCTGCGCCCCCTTTGGCGGCTTCACGGCCGCCATGCGGCGCAACGCCGAGGTGCTGGTCATCACGTCCCGCTTCCGCTACACGCGCGAAGACGGCCTGGAGACCACCGTCAGCAACAGCCCCGGCCGCCCCCAGCCATGACATCCGCCAGCCCAAGCAAGGACCTGTACGCCGTGGCCGGCAACCCGGTCGCGCACAGCCAATCGCCCTTCATCCACGCCCGCTTTGCCGAGCAATGCGGCCAGGACCTGGCGTACGAGCGCCTGCTGTGCCCGCTGGACGGTTTCAAAGCCAGCATCGAGGCCTTCGCGGCGCAAGGCGGGCACGGCTGCAACGTCACCGTGCCCTTCAAGTTCGAGGCCTATGCACTTGCCGCGCGCCGCAGCGAGCGTGCCGAGCTGGCCGGCGCCGTCAACACCCTGCGCTTCGACGCCGAAGGCTGGTGGGGCGACAACACCGATGGCCTGGGCCTGGTGCGCGACATCGAGCACAACGCGGCGCGGCCGCTGGCAGGACTCGACGTGCTGCTGCTGGGCGCGGGAGGGGCGTCGGCCGGCGTGCTCGGCAGCCTGGTCGCTGCCCGCCCCGCACGCATCGTGCTGGCCAACCGCACGGCGGACAAGGCCCTGGCCCTGCAGGCCTCGCACGCAGCCTGGGCCACGCAGCACCAGGTGACGCTGCAGGCATGCGCGCTGGCCGAAGTCGAGTCCAAAGCGGGCCAAGGTTTTGACATGCTGATCAACGGCACCAGCGCCAGCCTGAGCGGCGCCGGCGTGCCCGTGCAGGGCCGGGTGCTCAAGCCTGGCGCGCTGGCG
This sequence comes from Burkholderiaceae bacterium, assembly GCA_019234815.1. Lineage (GTDB taxonomy): Bacteria > Pseudomonadota > Gammaproteobacteria > Burkholderiales > Burkholderiaceae_C > JAFALA01. Next base: position 28,756 of record JAFALA010000056.1, read on the forward strand.
CTGGACATGATGTACGGCGGCGCCGCCCAGACCTTCCTGGACTGGGCCCGGTCCCAGGGCGCGCAGACGCGCGACGGCCTGGGCATGCTGGTCGAGCAGGCCGCGGAAGCCTTTTTCCTCTGGCGCGGCGTGCGGCCCGACACCGCAGCGGTGCTGCAGGCCTTGCGCGAGCGCCTGACACCGGCATGAAAAATTTTCTCGTCCGGTCGCTGGCCTTGGCCTTGCTGAGCGCCCTGTCGCTGCAGATCTACTTTGCGGGACGCATCGCGCTGATGCGCTGGGTAGCGCCCGAGTCGACCAGCTTCCAGCGCTCCGAAATCTGGCGCCTCGGGGTTGAGAAGCACCATGTCGACTGGAGCCAGCAGTGGGTCGATGGCGAACAGATCGCCGGCGCGCTGCAGCGCGCCGTGATCGCCAGCGAGGACGCCGGGTTCACCGAGCATGGCGGCGTCGACTGGGACGCGATGGAAAAAGCCTGGGAGCGCAACCAGCGCGAGCAGGCCAAGGCCCAGCGCGCCTCCGCCGCCAAGGCATCCAGCAGGAGTGCGAGCAAGGCCGCCGCCAAGCCCGCCAAGGTGGTGGGCGGCTCCACCATCAGCCAGCAGCTGGCCAAGAACCTGTTCCTCAGCGGCGAGCGCCAGCTGCTGCGCAAGGGCCAGGAATTCATGCTGACCTTCATGCTCGAGGCCTTTCTCGACAAGGACCGCATCCTGGAGATCTACCTCAACAACGTGGAATGGGGCGAAGGGGTTTTTGGCGCGCAGGCCGCCGCGCGGCACTATTTTCATGAAAATGCAGCCCAGCTGAATGCCAGCCAGGGCGCCCGGCTGGCGGTGATGCTGCCGGCTCCCAAGCGCTTCGAGAAGAATCCCGCCTCACCCTACGTGCTGAGCCGGGCCGCCACCATACAGGCGCGCATGGCCGGCGTTGAGCTGCCCTGACGCGATCCTGCCCTGACTCGCCATGTCCACCGCCAACCCCCTGAGCTCCGAGATCGCCGCCGCCGCCGCCCGCATGGTGGTGGAGGAAGGCCTGGAGTACGGGCCCGCCAAGAAACGTGCCCAGCGCCAGCTCGGCCTGCCGCGCCAGGTGCCCCTGCCCAGCAACGAGGAACTCGAGGCCGAGGTGCGCGGCTACCTGGCCCTGTTCTGCGCCGACACCCAGCCCGCCGAGTTGCAGGCGCTGCGCGAGCTGGCGGCGCTCTGGATGAGCAGGCTGGCCGAATTCCGGCCGCACCTGTGCGGCGCCGTCTGGCGCGGCACGGCCACGCGCCTGTCCAACATCCACCTGCAGCTGTTCTGCGACGACAGCAAGTCGGCCGAAATCGCGCTGATCAACATGAATATCGACTACGAAGTCGGCGAAGCCATGGGCCCGCGCGGCCCGGTGGACTGCCTGGCCTTCGCCGCGCCCTGCAAAGCCCTGAACGAAAGCATCACCGTGTGCCTGACCATTCTTGACTACGACGACCAGCGCGGTGCGCTCAAGCCCGACGCCCGCGGCCGGACCGAGCGCGGCGACCTGGCCGCACTGCAGCGGCTCATGACCGATGCGAAGGCCACGCCATGAACCGCCGCCAAATACTGACGGGTGGCGCGGCCGCCGCGGCCGCAGGCCTGGGCTTGTGGACCGCCCTGCAGCGTCGCCAGGAGCCGGCAGCGCTCTCCAGTGCCGCCGCCCAGTTCTGGGCCGCCCGCTTCGACACCCTGGACGGCGGCCCGCAACTGGCCACCGCCACCTTGCGCGGCAAACCGCTGCTGGTCAATTTCTGGGCCCCCTGGTGCGGCCCCTGCGTCAAGGAATTGCCCGAAATCGACCAATTCCATCAAAGCCGGGGCTGGGCCGTGCTGGGCATCGCCATCGACAGCGCCGAGCCCGTGCGTGCCTTCCTGCAAAAAACACCGACGCATTTTCCACATGTGCTGGGCGGCCTCACCGGGTCCGGACTGAGCCGCCAGCTCGGCAACGACCAGGGCGGCCTGCCCTTCAGCGTGGCCTTCAATGCCGCCGGCGAGGTGGTCTGGCGCAAGCTCGGACCGACAAGCAGCGCGGAGCTGCAGACGCTGCCCGCCGCCTGACGGCCCCCTGCAAGAGGCCGCGGAGGGGCAGCAAAGACCTTGGACGCAAGCGCAAAAGCGCTTGCCGGGTCAAGCAGATTATTTTTCTCCGATTTGTCGTATCTGGTCCTAAAAAGCGTAAAGTCCAGGCTTTTCCGCTTCTCGTGTCTTTCCCATTGCGGCATGACACATTGGTCAATGCAGATTCTTGTGATTCACGGACCCAACCTGAACCTTCTCGGCACACGAGAACCTGAGGTCTACGGTTCGCGAACATTGGCGCAGATCGATGCAGATCTCATAGAGATGGCTGCAAAAGCTGGCGTCACGCTGAAAACCTTCCAGAGCAACCACGAAGGTGCCCTGGTGGACCGCATGCAGGCGGCAGCACAGGAAGGATGCGGCTACATCATCATCAATCCGGCAGCCTACACACACACCAGCGTGGCCATGCGCGACGCACTGGCGGGCGTGGCGCTGCCTTTTGTTGAGGTGCACCTGTCAAATGTACACAAGCGCGAAGCATTTCGTCACCACAGCTATTTTTCCGAATTGGCCGATGGCGTGATCTGCGGGCTCGGCGCCCAGGGCTATGCCCTGGCGCTGCAGTACGTACTGGGCCGCATGGGTGCGGCGACCTGATGGCGCCGGCACAGGCCCGGCCTGTGCGCGACCTCAGTCCCAGAGAAGCTTTAGAAGCAAAACAAACTTTTCCGTTGGAGAAACTTTATGGATCTGCGCAAGCTCAAGACCCTGATCGACCTGGTGTCCGAGTCGAACATTTCTGAACTTGAAATCACCGAAGCCGATGGCAAGGTGCGCATCGTCAAGTCCGACGGCACGGTGATGGTGCCCATGGCCCAGGCCATGCCCATGGCCGCAGCCCCCATGGCAGCCGCAGCGCCTGCCGCCGCAGCCCCCGCAGCGGAAACCGGCCATGTCGTGAAGTCGCCCATGGTCGGCACCTTCTACCGCGCCTCGGGCCCGAACGCCAAGGCCTTCGTCGAAGTGGGCCAACAGGTCAAGGAAGGCGAAGCGATCTGCATCATCGAAGCGATGAAGATCATGAACGAAATCGACAGCGACAAGGCCGGCACCATCACCAAGATCCTGGTCGAGAACGGCCAGCCGGTGGAGTTCGGCCAGCCCTTGTTCATCATCGAATAATGAATCGGCCCACCCCATGCCACCTTCGCCGACGCCCTCAAGGGGGCGGAGCCCGGACACAAACAGTCCCTGCGGACTGTTTGTGCCTGGCGACGGCCAGGGCCTCTGGCATTGGCGCCGCTGGTGGCCCGGCAAAGCCGGCTCCACAGCGGCCGCGGGATGGGGTCTGGTGCCTCCTTGCGCTCAAGCGTAGTGAGCAAAGATATGTTTAAAAAAATTCTTATCGCGAATCGGGGGGAGATCGCCCTCCGCATCCAGCGCGCGTGCCGCGAGCTGGGCGTGAAGTCGGTGGTCGTCTATTCCGAGGCCGACCGCGACGCCAAGTACGTCAAGCTGGCTGACGAAGCCGTCTGCATCGGCCCGGCGCCGTCCTCGCAAAGCTACCTCAGCATGCCGGCCATCATCGCCACGGCCGAGGTCACCGACGCCGAGGCCATCCATCCCGGCTACGGCTTCCTGTCGGAGAACGCCGACTTTGCCGAGCGCGTCGAGCGCAGCGGCTTCACCTTCATCGGCCCGACGCCCGACAACATCCGCATGATGGGCGACAAGGTCTCGGCCAAGCAGGCCATGATCCGCTCCGGCGTGCCCTGCGTGCCCGGCTCGGAAGGCGCCCTGCCCGACGACCCGAAGGAAATCATCCGCATCGCCCGCACCGTCGGCTACCCCGTCATCATCAAGGCGGCGGGCGGCGGCGGCGGACGCGGCATGCGCGTGGTCCACACCGAGGCGGCCCTGGTCAATGCCGTGCAGACCACCAAGGCCGAAGCCGGCGCGGCGTTCGGCAACCCGCAGGTCTACATGGAGAAGTTCCTGGAGAACCCGCGCCATGTGGAGATCCAGGTGCTGGCCGACGGCCACCGCAATGCCGTCTGGCTGGGCGAACGCGACTGCTCCATGCAGCGCCGCCACCAGAAGATCATCGAGGAAGCGCCGGCACCCGGCATTCCCCGCCGCATCATCGAGAAGATCGGCGACCGCTGCGCCATGGCCTGCAAGAAGATGGGCTACCGTGGCGCCGGCACCTTCGAGTTCCTCTACGAAAACGGCGAGTTCTATTTCATCGAGATGAACACGCGCGTGCAGGTCGAGCATCCGGTCACCGAGCTGGTCACGGGCGTCGACATCGTGCAGATGCAGATCCGCGTGGCCGCCGGCGAGAAGCTGCCCTTCACGCAGCGCAACATCACCATGCGCGGACACGCGATCGAGTGCCGCATCAACGCGGAAGACCCGGTCAAGTTCACGCCTTCGCCGGGCCGCATCACGATGTGGCATGCGCCGGGCGGCCCGGGCGTGCGCGTCGACTCGCATGCCTACACCAACTATTTCGTGCCCCCGCATTACGACTCGATGATCGGCAAGATCATCGTGCACGGCGACACGCGCGAACAGGCCCTGGCACGCATGCGCATCGCGCTGTCGGAAATGGTGGTCGAAGGCATCCAGACCAACATCCCACTGCACCGCGAGTTGATGGCCGACGCCAAGTTCATTGAAGGCGGCACGTCCATCCATTACCTCGAAGGCTGGATGCAGGAACATAAACGATGAAGCTCATGGACAGGGCCGCTCCCAAGCCGACCCGCATGGCGATGTGCTTGCCGGTCAATCCGGCAAGCATCGGCGTCCCCTCGGGGGACCGACCGAGTATTTTGCGGGCGAGGGGCTCACATGCTTCATGAATTAGTGCTGATTTGCAGCGAGGACGGCGTCGAGACCGTCAGCGACGCCTTGATGGAGCTGGACGCGCTGGCCGTGTCGGTGGAAGACGCCGATGCGGACACGGACTCCGAGCAGGCCCTGTTCGGCGAGCCGGGCATGCCGGCACCCAAGACCGGATGGCAACGTTCGGTCGTCAAGGCCCTGTTCGAGAACGAGGCGCAGGCGACCGAGTGCGTGACCCTTCTGCTGAGCCAGGACTGGGCCCAGGACGTGCACGTGCAGACCATCCAGGCCGTCGACGAGCAGGACTGGGTGCGCTTGACGCAATCGCAGTTCGCGCCGGTCGACATCACGCCCGAGTTCTGGATCGTGCCGTCCTGGCACGAAGCGCCGGCCCAGGCGCGTACCGTGATGCGGCTGGACCCGGGCCTGGCCTTCGGTACTGGCACGCACCCGACCACGCGCATGTGCCTGCGCTGGATCGCCCGGCATGCCGCGGAGGCGGCGCAGTGGCTGCGCGTGCTCGACTACGGCTGCGGCTCGGGCATCCTGGCCATCGGCGCGGCCCTGCACGGGGCCAAGGGCATCGACGCGGTCGACATCGATCCCGCCGCCATCGTCTCCAGCCAGTCCAATGCCGAGGCCAATCAAGTGACGCTGAACGCGGCAATGCCCGATGCGGCCCATGGCGAATATCCGGTCGTGCTGGCCAACATCCTGGCCACGCCGCTGAAGCTGCTGGCGCCGCTGCTGTGTTCACACCTGGCACCTGGCGGCCATCTGGTGCTGGCCGGCATCCTGGAGCGGCAGGCCGAGGAGCTCATCCAGGCCTATGCACCCTGGGTCCAACTCGAGGTCAGCGACCGTGAGGACGGCTGGATTCTGATGACCGCGCAGCGCGCCTGAACGCGCCCTTCTGGCGGTCAAAAACCGCTTCGTTCCGTGGCATCATCTCGGCCATGAGTTTTGCGACCCGTTGTACCGCTTGCGGCACCATTTTCAGAGTGGTGCAAGACCAACTCCGGGTGTCAGACGGTTGGGTGCGATGCGGCCGCTGCTCCGAGGTCTTCAACGCCAGCGAGCAGCTGTTTGACCTGGAGCGCGAAGCACCGCCGCCCTGGCCTCCGGTCGCAACGCAGGCTCCATCGCATGGTCCGCGCACAGACCTTGGCGAGCCCGAACGGAAGACCTCGCCGCACACGCGCTTTGACGAAACGGAACACCAGGGCTGGTCCGACCCTGAACGCCGGCATGCGGCGCCTCCAGAGGCGCATGCCTCTGCACCCGAGCCTGCGCCAACGAGGCTGGCCGCCGCCCCCGCCTATCCTGAGCCCAAGCGCAGCGAGCCCGAGGCGCCCATCTCGGAATTCGAGTCCGAGCATCGCCGAGACCCGGTCTGGTCGCCGCCGCCTTTGCCGGAAGATCCGCGCTCGCATCTGCCTGAGCCGCGCGGATTGAAGGCCGAACCTGATCCCGCGCCGCTGCCCGACATCCTGACCCTGGACGGCATCAACCGGCCCGATGTGGTGCTATCGCCCAGCCTGTCACGTTCAGCGGCAGAGCTGGGCAAGGCGCCAGCGCCGTCGGCGCCCGGTCGTCTGCGCGCCAGCCTGGAACAAGGCGCACAAGGCCTCATGCAGCGCATGCGGCAACGCGCCAAGCCGCGCACAACCAGCACAGCTGCACCCGCGCAAGCGAGCGCCACGCCGAGCTTCGTCAAGCGGGCGGACAGCAAGGCGCGCTGGCAGCAACCGAAGGTCAAGCTCGGCCTGAGCGTTGCCAGCGTGCTGCTGACGGCCTGTGCGGCTGCGCAATTGACCTGGCATTTCAAGGATGCGCTGGCGGCCCAGTCTCCGCAGGCGCAAGCATTTCTTTCAGGACTTTGCACGCAATTGGGCTGCGAACTCGAACCCTGGAAACGGCTCGACGGACTGAGCGTCGAAAGCAGCACCCTGACGCAGGCGGGCCTGGGCAACAGCTACAAGCTGAGCCTGAACCTGCACAACAAGAGCGACTGGCCGCTGGCCGTGCCCTGGATCGACCTGAGCCTGACCGACCTGAGCGGCAACCAGGTCGCCCGGCGCGACCTCACACCCGCAGACTTCGAGCTCAAGAGCAAGGTCCTGCCCGCGCGTTCCGAGCAGACCCTGCAAGTCGTGTTCAGCACCGGTACCGCCAAGGTCAGCGGCTACACGGTGGAACTCTTCCATCCGTGATGCGCGCCGGGCCCAATCCGGCGCCATAAAAACCCAGCCGAAGCCGGCGCCATAAAAATTCAGCCGAAGCCGGCGCCATAAAAAAACCCGGCCGAAGCCGGGTTTCGCAGCGCAATGCTGTTTTCGATCAGGGCTTGTTGCCTGTCGGGAAAGGCCATGCAGCCTGAGGGCTCAGCGCGGTCTTGGCAGCGGGCGCTGCGGGCTTGGCGGCAGCAGGAGCTGCAGCCTTCTTTGCCGGAGCAGCCTTCTTCGCAGGTGCAGCGGCCTTCTTCGCCGGAGCTTTCTTCGCAGTTGCCATTTCAGTTCTCCTTGATCAAGTCGATAAGAGCACTGCCCGCAGCGGACCGGTCCGCCACAGCGCAGTTATTCATCGCCGCCAAGTCGCCCAGGAGGAGCGCCAGCGTGCGATGAATGGGGGCGCGGCATCCCGACGCACTGGCGGCGTCTTTCTCTTGGAATGCTGCAAAGCTTGAACTCATCAATCACCTATCAACAGGTCCTGTCATGGCACTGCCTGGCCCATCGGGTCAGGGTCCGGCCATTCAATCCCAGGACAAAGCGCCACCGGATTGGTATTCGATGACGCGGGTTTCGAAGAAGTTGCGTTCCTTTTTCAGGTCGATCATTTCGCTCATCCAGGGGAAGGGGTTCTCTTCGTTCGGGAAGAGTTCCTCCAGGCCGATCTGGGTGGCGCGGCGGTTGGCGATGTAGCGCAGATAGCCCTTGAACATCGATGCGTTCAGGCCCAGCACGCCGCGCGGCATGGTGTCCTCGGCATAGCGGTATTCGAGCTCGACCGCCCGGGCGAACAGAGCCTTGATCTCGGCCTTGAACTCCGCGGTCCACAGGTGCGGGTTCTCGAGCTTGATCTGGTTGATCAGGTCGATGCCGAAATTGCAGTGCATGGACTCGTCGCGCAGGATGTACTGGTACTGCTCGGCGGCACCGGTCATCTTGTTCTGGCGGCCCATGGCCAGGATCTGCGTGAAGCCGACGTAGAAGAACAGGCCTTCCATCAGGCAGGCGAACACGATCAGGCTCTTCAGCAGGGTCTGGTCGGTCTGCGGCGTGCCGGTGTGGAAATGCGGGTCCATGATCGCGTCGATGAACGGGATCAGGAACTCGTCCTTGTCGCGGATCGACTGCACCTCGTGGTAGGCATTGAATATCTCGCTCTCGTCCAGTCCCAGCGACTCGACGATGTACTGGTAGGCGTGCGTGTGGATGGCCTCTTCAAAGGCCTGGCGCAGCAGGAACTGCCGGCACTCGGGCGCGGTGATGTGGCGGTAGGTGCCCAGCACGATGTTGTTGGCCGCCAGCGAATCGGCGGTGACGAAGAAGCCGAGGTTGCGCTTGATGATGCGGCGCTCGTCCTCGCTCAGGCCGGCCGGGTCTTTCCACAGCGCGATGTCGCGCGACATGTTGACCTCTTGCGGCATCCAGTGGTTCGCGCAGGTGGCCAGGTATTTTTCCCAGGCCCACTTGTACTTGAAGGGCACAAGCTGGTTGACGTCGGTCTGGCCGTTGATGATGCGCTTGTCAGCGGCGTTGACGCGACGCTCCGTCGCGGCGCTATCACGCTCGGTCGACACGGGGGCGACAGATGCTGCCGGCTTTGCAGCAGGGTTCACAGAACTGGCAGGTTGACGGTCTTCTTCCCAAACCAACATGGTGCTTTCCTATCAGGGCGGATTATCAGAGTGTTGTGTTCAAACACAAAGAACTTCTTGACATCAAGACGACGTCGTTGTTGCTGTGTTACATCGAGAAGGGCCCGTGAGAACAGCTCGCGCGGCCCTGCCTCAAAACCGTCGATCGCCGGCAAGGCCGATGAACACGGGGATCTCTCGATTCGAGGCCACAGCGAATGCCGCAACCCGAGATCGATCTTCAATCATTGGCAAGCTTCGCAATCAGGGTTGTCGATTGAACAAAACTTGATGTCGGTGGCGGGCGTCGCGTCGAGTTCAGGCTCAACAGCGGGCGCTGCGGACACCGAAGCCGGCACCGCTGCGGACGTGGCCGGCGCCGCCAGCATGCCGGAAGCGCCGCTGGACACCGCGTTGAGCTGGCCGGACTTGTTGACCGTGCTCTTCTCGGCATGCGTGGCGCCCACGGTGCGCAGGTAGTAGGTGGTCTTGAGACCGCGCTGCCAGGCGAGCTTGTAGGTTTCATCGAGCTTCTTGCCCGATGCGCCGGCCATGTAGATGTTCAGCGACTGGGCCTGGTCGATCCATTTCTGGCGACGTGCGGCGGCTTCCACCAGCCACACCGGCTCGACCTCGAAGGCCGTGGCGTAGAGCGCCTTGAGCTCGTCAGGCACGCGGTCGATGCGGCGCAACGAGCCGTCGAAGTGCTTCAGGTCCATCACCATCACGTCGTCCCACAGGCCCAGGCGCTTGAGGTCGCGCACCAGGGCTTCGTTGATCACCGTGAACTCGCCGGACAGGTTGGACTTGACCGAGAGGTTGCCGAAGCAAGGCTCGATCGAGGCGTCCACGCCGATGATGTTGGAGATGGTCGCGGTCGGTGCGATCGCCACGCAATTGCTGTTGCGCATGCCGTGCAGCGCGATGCGGCTGCGCAGCGCATCCCAGTCCAGCGTGCTGCTGCGGTCGACTTCCACGTAGCCGCCGCGCTCCTTGGCCAGCAGGTCGATCGAGTCGATCGGCAGGATGCCGCGGTCCCACAGCGAGCCCTTGTAGGACGAGTAGCGGCCGCGCTCTTCGGCCAGGCGGCTGGAGGCCTCGTAGGCGTAGTAGCAGACGGCTTCCATCGAACGGTCGGCGAACTCGACGGCCGCATCCGACGCATACGGCGTGCGCATCGCATACAGCGCGTCCTGGAAGCCCATGATGCCCAGACCCACCGGACGGTGGCGCAGGTTCGAGTCGCGGGCCTTCTTGACGGCGTAGTAGTTGATGTCGATGACGTTGTCGAGCATGCGCATGGCCGTGGCCACGGTCTTCTTGAGCTTGTCGTGGTCGATGGCCTTGCCGCCGTCGACTTCCTTCAGGTGCTGCACCAAGTTGACCGAGCCCAGGTTGCAGACGGCGATCTCGCTGTCGTTGGTGTTCAGCGTGATCTCGGTGCACAGATTGGACGAGTGCACCACGCCGACGTGCTGCTGCGGCGAGCGCACGTTGCAGGCGTCCTTGAAGGTGATCCAGGGGTGGCCGGTTTCGAACAGCATCGACAGCATCTTGCGCCACAGGTCCTTGGCGGGCATGCGCTTGAAGGGCTTGATCTCGCCGCGGTCGGCCTTGGCTTCATACGCCACGTAGGCGGTCTCGAACGCCGCGCCGAACAGGTCGTGCAGGTCCGGGCAGCTCGAGGGCGAGAACAAGGTCCAGTCGCCGCCTTCGATGACGCGGCGCATGAACAGGTCGGGAATCCAGTTCGCGGTGTTCATGTCGTGCGTGCGGCGGCGGTCGTCGCCGGTGTTCTTGCGCAGCTCCAGGAACTCCTCGATGTCCAGGTGCCAGCTTTCCAGGTAGGCGCAGACAGCGCCCTTGCGCTTGCCGCCCTGGTTGACCGCCACGGCGGTGTCGTTGACGACCTTCAGGAACGGCACCACGCCCTGGCTCTTGCCGTTCGTGCCCTTGATGTGCGAGCCCAGGGCGCGCACCGGCGTCCAGTCGTTGCCCAGGCCGCCGGCGAACTTCGACAGCAGCGCGTTCTCCTTCAGCGCCTCGTAGATGCCGTCGAGGTCGTCGGCCACGGTGGTCAGGTAGCAGCTGGACAGCTGCGAGCGGCGCGTGCCGGAGTTGAACAGCGTGGGCGTGGAGCTCATGAAATCGAAGCTCGACAGCACTTCATAGAACTCGATGGCGCGCGCCTCGCGGTCGATCTCGTTCAGCGCCAGGCCCATCGCCACGCGCATGAAGAAGGCCTGCGGCATTTCGATCCGCTTGCCTTCGGTGTGCAGGAAGTAGCGATCGAACAGGGTCTGCAGGCCCAGATAGTCGAACTGCAGGTCGCGCTCGGCCTTCAGCGCGGCGCCCAGCTTGGCCAGGTCGTACTGGGCCATCTTCTCGTCCAGCAGCTCGGCCTGCACGCCCTTCTTGATGAACTTGGGGAAGTACTCAGCGTAGCGCTCGGCCATCTGTTCCTGCATCACCTCCTCGCCGAGAATTTCGCGGCGGATCGTGTGCATCAGCAGGCGCGCGGTGGCGCGCGTGTAGCCGGGGTCTTTCTCGATCAGCGTGCGCGAAGCCAGGATGGCGGCCTTGTAAACCTCGTCGATCGGCACGCCGTCGTACAGGTTGCGCTTGGTCTCGGCCAGGATGGGCTCGGGCTTGACGTCGGCGCCCAGGCCCTCGCAGCTCGACACGATCAGGCGCTGCAGCTTGGCCAGGTCCAGCGGCACGCGCTGTCCGCCATCGATCACGCTCAGCGCCGGCTCCTGCGCGGCCACGGCGGTCTCGCCCTTTTGCAGGCGCTCCTGCGCGCGGCGCTCGCGGTACAGCACATAGGCGCGCGCCACTTCATGGTGGCCGCCGCGCATCAGGCCCAGCTCGACCTGGTCCTGCACGTCTTCAATATGGAAGGTGCCGCCGCTGGGACGCGAACGCACCAGCGCGCGCACGACCGCCTCGGTCAGGGCGTCCACGGCCTCGCGCACGCTGGCCGAAGCCGCGCCGGTGGTGCCGTGCACGGCCAGGAAGGCCTTCATCAGGGCGATGGCGATCTTGCTGGGCTCGAACGACACCACGGCGCCGTTGCGCCGGATGATCTGGTAGGCCTGGTAGGCCGAGGCCTTGGCGCCGGTGCTGGCCGCGGCTTCGCGTACGGTGGCGCCTTCTTGGGGCGTTGCGGTGGCAAGGGATTGCATGGATCTTCCTTGTGGGGTCGGGTGGATCAGAAGGGTCTGGTCAAACGATCGCAAACACGGCTGGACATGCCGGCCATGCGCATCAATCAGTGTTGGGTTGGGGTTTGCGCTGGGGTTTGCCCATGCGCGCGGGTCAGGTCTTGCAAAGGCTGGGCCCGAGGACAAACCCGGACCGGATTCACGGACGAATGGGAGCCATCAAAGCGGTACATATCGGCGTGCTGCAAGGTTCCCAACTCAGTCAGAAGGATAACATGAGGAACACTATATCTGGGGGCGAACCCGTCTTCAAGCACTACAGATAGCGTATAAGCAGCATGAAGGACAGGGGCTTCCCACGCCCTTGAAAACACCCGAAACCCGCGCCGCACCCGATGAACAGGCGCACCCGGGGTTTCGATGCCGATGAACACGAGAGCAAAGGTGCCAGGCCTTGCGCCAACCCGCATCAAATCTCGTCAAACGGCGGGGGCTGGAGCGCCATCCGCGGGCTGCAAATCGCGGCTGGCAAACTTCAATCAGGGAATGTCCCGAGCGTCCCTGGCGTCTGTTGCGCTGGAGAGAAACGGGAACATCGTGCCCGGCCATGCCAGCCGCGCCAGCAGCTCGCCCCAGGCAAAACCCGGCCCGGGATCGACCTTGCGTCCCGGCGCGACGTGCTCGTGCCCGACCACGGCGGCAATGGGGTAGATCTCGCGCAGGGCCAGCAGCAGTCCGGCCAACGCCTCGTACTGGGCCGGCTCGAAGCGCTCGCCCTCCAGGCCTTCGAGTTCGATGCCGATGGAGTAGTCATTGCAGTTGTCGCGCCCCTGAAAGCTGGAGCGCCCTGCATGCCAAGCGCGATCAAGGCAGCTGACGAACTGCAGCAGTTCGCCGTCGCGACGGACCAGGAAATGCGCCGAGACCTGCAAGCCCTCCAGGGCTTCGAAGTACGGATGAGCGCGCGGATCCAGCCGATTGGTGAACAGGCGCTCGATGGCGTCGCCGCCGTACACGCCTGGCGGCAGGCTGATCGAATGCAGCACCACCAGGCTGGGCCGCTCGGCACTCGGCCGCGAGCCGAAATTGGGCGAAGCGATGCGGCGCGCCCGATCCAGCCAGCCGGCATGATTCCCGTTCATTCAGGCCCCTTCGCCGCCATCGTCCTCGGCCGGGCTGACACTCAAGCGCGCCATCCGGTAGCGCATCTGCCGCAGCGACAGGCCCAGGCTCGCGCCGGCCGCCGTGCGGTTGTTGCGGTGCAAGTCCAGCGCGCGCACCAGGATGCGCCGCTCGACCTCGTCCAGGTACTGCGCCAGGTCGGCGGGCAGATCGGCCTGCGGCTCGGCTTGCGCCGTGGCCGGGGTCGCATCGGGCGTGCGCGCCGCCGCCGGAGCGGGCGCATCCAGCTCGCCGAACTCGCTCACTTCGCTGTCGGGCAGTCCCAGGTCGGCCGCTTCGATCTGGTCGCCGCCGGACAGGGCCAGCGCCCGGTGCAGCAGGTTCTCAAGCTCGCGCACATTGCCCGGGAAACGGTAGCGGCGCAACAGCGCCAGGGCCTCGCCGCTCAATTGCGGCACAGGGCTCACCTGCGCCTCCTGCGCGATACGCGCCAGCACCAGGCTGGCAATGGCGGGCAGGTCGTCCAGGCGCTCGCGCAGCGGCGGCACGCGGATCTGGATCACATTGAGCCGGTAGTACAAGTCTTGCCGGAAACGTCCGGCGCCGACTTCGGCGCCCAGGTCCTTGTGCGTGGCGCTGAGCAGGCGCACATTGACCGGCGCCTCGGCCACCGCGCCGACCGGGCGCACCGAGCGCTCCTGGATGGCGCGCAGCAGCTTGGACTGCATGGCCAGCGGCAGGTCGCCGATTTCGTCGAGAAACAGCGTGCCGCCATGCGCCGCCTGGAAAAAGCCCTCACGGTCTTCATTGGCGCCCGTGAAGGCGCCCTTGCGATAGCCGAAGAACTCGGCCTCCAGCAACTGCTCGGGAATGGCGCCGCAATTGACCGCGATGAAGGGCTGCTCGGCGCGTACGCTGACCTGGTGGATGGCACGCGCCACCAGCTCCTTGCCAGTGCCCGATTCGCCCTGCAGCAGCACGGGCGCCATGCTGCGCGCCACCTTGTCGATCAGGCCGCGCACCTCCTGCATGACCGGCGAATCGCCGGCCAGCCGTGCCAGCACGGCCATGCGGCGCACCTGCTCGGGCGACGCCGGCGAAAGCGGCACCGTGGCCTCGCTCGCGGCTGGACTGGCCTCGGCCGCCACCGGCAGCGCCCTCAGACCTTCAACCGAACGCACCTTGGCCCCGGCCAGCAAGGCCGCGGCCGCGCCTGCAGCGGAACCTTCCGCGGCCCCGCCCCGCCCCAGCGCCGACGCCACCACCATGCGGAACTGGCGCAGGTCCACCGGCTTGGTCAGGTAGTCGTAGGCGCCGGCCTTGAGCGCCTCGACGGCGTTCTCGGCCGAGCCGAAGGCGGTGATCACCAGCGCCTTCTCGCGCCGCTGCTGTGCCTCCAGCCAGGCCAGCACGTCCAGGCCGCTGCCGTCGGGCAGCCGCATGTCGGTGATCACGGCGCTGTACTCGCGCTGCTCGAGGCGCTCCAGGGCCTCGGCCACGCTGCCGGCCGTGTCGAGCTCATAGCCCTCGCGCAACAGCGTGAGTTCGTACAGGGTGCGCAGATCGGGTTCGTCGTCGATCACCAGCAGGCTGAAGCCGGACGTGCTTGTCATGGGTCGGATCCAAACAGATCGTTGTTGGGCGAAGCCGGCGCCGTGACGCGCTTGAGCAGCACCCGGAATTCGTTGCCGGCATGGGCCGGGCCCGGGCCGTGCACTGCGTGATTGGCCAAGCTGTCAGGCTGGCGAACGGCGTGGTATTCGATGCGGCCGCCGTAACGCTCGCACAGTTCACGGCAGATGAACAGCCCCAGGCCCGAGCCGCGGCTGCGGGTCGAGAAAAACGGCTCGAACAAATGACGTTCGACGTCCACCGGAATCGGCGCACCGGCGCTGAACACGGTCAGCTGGGCCAGCGCCAGCGTGTACTCCTCCAGCCTGACCCGCACCGTGTCCAGCCCCTGCGGCGCGTGGCGCAAGGCGTTGTCCAGCAGGTTGACCAGCACGCGACGCAAGTGCTCGGGCTCGAAGCTGACCATCACCGAATGCGTGGGCACCTCGCAGCGCAGCGGGCCGCCCGCGCCCTCGGGCAGATGGTTGGTGCGGGCCCATTCCAGGCAGATGTCCTGCACCAGGCTGCTCGCGTCCAGCGGCATGGGCTCGGGCAGCACGCCCGGCGCCACGTCCATCACGTCCTCGACCAGGCGCTTGAGCCGCTGCACATTGGACGCCACCATGCGCGTCAGCTGCAGGGCGCGCGGGTCGCTGAGGTCTTCCGACAGCAGGGCATTGGCCTGGTCGATGGCGGCCAGCGGGTTGCGGATCTCGTGCGCGATGCCGGCCGAGACCCGGCCCATGGCGGCCAGCTTTTCCTGCCGGGTGCGCGCCAGCACCTGGCGGTTGTCTTCGAGCAGCAGCACGCACAGGTCCTGCTCGGCGCTGGACTCATGCTGACGCGTGAAGCGCACGCGCACGCGCAGGCTGCGCTGCACGCCGCCGGCAAACTGGATCAGCACGTCGCGGCCGGCCTCGGGCCAGCCGCCTTCGACAAAGGCCCGGTCGACCGCCTGCACCACCTGCCGCCACGGCTGCACCCCGCGCAGTTGGAAGGGCGTCGCGCTCGACCACTGCGCCTCGCCCATCAGCTGCCGCGCGGCCGGATTGGCGGCCCGCACCAGCCCGCGCCGGTCGACCACCAGCACGCCATCCTGCATCTCATCCAGCACCAGCCGGTTGAGCTGCGCCTGCTGGCGCGCCAGCTCCATGCTGCCGCGCGCCGCCTGTTCCTCGCCGGCGATGCGGCTGGCCATCTCGCTGGTCAGTAGGCTGACCACGAAAAACCCGCTGCCCACCAGCCCGGCTTGCGTGATGTGCACGCCGTTGTCAGTCCCCACCCAGACCTGCCAGCCCGCCAGGCCCAGCAGCACCAACGCGGCCATGGCCGCCGTGGCCAGCGCCACCAGCCGGGGCGTCAGCACGCCCGCCATCATCACGGGCAGGATGAACAAGGCGCTGTAGCCCATGCCGCCCAGGTCGATCGCGTTGAGCAGCGCGAAGACGCCCAGGTCCAGGCCTATGGTGAGCCACCACTGCGGGCTGTCCAGCCGCGCCAGCTGCTCCGCCTCGACGCGGTAGCGATCGCGCGCCATCCACCAGGTCGTCGCCGCGACCAGCGCATAGGCCACGCAGATCGACACCGGCAATTGCATGTTGCGCGGGCCCAGCAGCGAGGCCAGCAGCAAGGCGAGGGTCAGGACCAGGGCCAGCGCCACGCGCGCCGCCAGGAAGGTCCGGTACAGGCGCGCAAAGGCCGTCACGCCGGGCCGCACGGCGCGACGAAATCCACGAAAGAAAAATGCCGACTCGGCGTTCAGGCTGCTGTCCGGCGCTTCGAGCGCGGGCGCGGATGCGGCGGTGTCCGCGGTCTCGAAGCCGCCGACTTCGGCGTCCGGACCGAACCAGGAGGCCGGCCCTTCATCCGACAGGCGCTGCGCATCCCGCGCTGAACGGCCGACGCTCATGCGGCCCCGTTGTGGCGCGCCTCATAGGCGGAGCGATGGGCCGCGCAGCAGAACTGCCCGCCACGCCCCGGATACGCCTCGGACTGCGGCACGTGCAGCCCGCACTGCGCGCAGCTCACCATCACCTGCGTGGCGTCCTGGCCGGCGCCCTGCCCCGAGTTTTGACCGGAGCCGGATGCCGACGAACCGCCGCCCTTGCGTGCACCGCTCAAATAAATGATCAGACCGATCAGGATCAACAGCAACAGGAACTTCACAAGGTCCTCACGGGTTCGGGTTCAAACGCCCAGTCCTTCAAGCACCATACGGCCGCTGAAGAACGACCTCCAGCACAAAGCGCGTGCCCACATAAGACAGCAGCAGCAGCGCCGCGCCGAAGTACAGCCAGCGCGTGGCGCGCCGGCCGCGCCAGCCGAACATCCGGCGGCCCGCCAGCAGCCCGCACAAGACCAGCCAGCCCAGCACGGACAGCAGCGTCTTGTGGTCCCAGCGCCAGTGCGGCGTGAACCACCAGCCCAGGGCGATCGCCAGCGAGAGCACCACCACGCCGGCGGTCACGAACTGGAAGGTCAGGCGTTCCAGGCGCAGCAGCGGCATGCCCATCGCCAGGGTGTTCTGGCCCCTTTGCAGCCGCATCTGGCGCTCGGCCCGGTTCAGCAGCGCCGCATGCAGCACCGCCACGCCAAACAGGCCGTAGGACGCCAGGCCCAGCACCCAGTGCAGCGGCGCCCAGGGCGAACCCGCCTGCGGCCGACTCTCGCCGGGAAAAGCCCAGGCCAGCACCACCACCGCCGCCGCAACGCCCGCCAGCACGCGGCTCACGCCGGGCAGCGGCACGAAGCGGCTCTCCACCATGTAGACGCCGCAGATCAGCCAGACCGTCATCGACAGCGCCGGGGCAAAGCCGAAGCGCGCGCCGGCGGTGTCCAGCCCCAGGCCGGCGATGTCGATCGCCAGCGCCAGCAGCTGCGCCACGAACGCCACGACCCACAGCGCGGTGCGCTGCCCCAGGGCGGATTCGGGCCGCAGCACCATGGCGCCATAGGCCAGTGCGGCGACCAGACTGCTGCCGGCCAACAGGCTCTCGGCCTCCGAAGTGGACACGAACGATAAAATCATGGCCACAGTGTACTTTTGAGCGCCCGCTTTCACCGTGGCGCCCCCATCCATGGCCACCACCTTGACCGACCGACTGAGCCAGCTCGTGAAAACGATGCGCGGCCAGGCCCGCATCACCGAAAGCAATGTGCAGGACATGCTGCGCGAAATCCGCATGGCCTTGCTGGAGGCCGACGTGGCACTGCCGGTGGTGCGCGACTTCATCAATCGCGTCAAGGAAAAGGCGCTGGGCGCCGAGGTGGTGGGCTCGCTCTCTCCGGGCCAGGCGCTGGTGGGCATCGTCCACAAGGAACTCGCCGCGACGATGGGCGACGTGGGCCCGGAAGGGTCCGCTTCGCGTCCCGTGGCCGACATCAACCTGGCCACGCAGCCGCCCGCCGTGATCCTGATGGCCGGCCTGCAGGGCGCCGGCAAGACCACCACCACGGCCAAGCTCGCCAAGCACCTGATCGAGAAGCGCAAGAAGAAGGTGCTGACGGTCTCGGCCGACGTCTACCGGCCCGCCGCCATCGAGCAGCTCAAGACCGTCTCCGCCCAAGCCGGCGCCGAATGGTTCGAGTCGACGCCCGAGCAGAAGCCGCACGACATCGCACTGGCCGCGCTTGACTACGCCAAGCGCCACTACATCGACGTGCTGCTGGTCGACACCGCCGGCCGCCTGGCCATCGACGAAGCGCTGATGGCCGAGATCCGCGACCTGCACGCCACGCTGAATCCGGTCGAAACCCTGTTCGTGGTCGACGCCATGCAGGGCCAGGATGCCATCAACACCGCCAAGGCCTTCAAGGAGGCGCTGCCGCTGACCGGCGTGATCCTGACCAAGCTCGACGGCGACTCGCGCGGCGGCGCCGCCCTGTCGGTGCGCGCCATCACCGGCGCGCCGATCAAGTTTGCCGGCGTCTCGGAAAAGATCGACGGCCTGGAGGTCTTCGACGCCGAGCGCCATGCCGGCCGGGTGCTGGGCATGGGCGACATCGTGGCCCTGGTCGAGGAGGTCAGCAAGGGTGTGGACATGGCCGCCGCGCAGAAGCTGGCCGACAAGCTCAAGTCCGGCGACGGCTTCGACCTGAACGACTTCCTCGCGCAGATCTCGCAGATGAAGAAGATGGGCGGCCTCTCCAGCCTGATGGACAAGCTGCCCACGCAGATGGCCGCCAAGGCCGGCGCGGCCGACATGGACCGCGCCGAACGCGACATGCGCCGCATGGAAGGCATCCTGAATGCCATGACCGCCAAGGAACGCCGCAACCCCAAGCTGCTGATGGACCACCGCGAAAAAGCCAGCCGCAAGCGCCGCATCGCGGCCGGCGCGGGCGTGCAGGTTCAGGAGGTCAACCGCCTGCTGAACCAGTTCGACCAGATGCAGGGCATGATGAAAAAGATGAAGGGCGGCGGGCTCTTCAAGATGATGAAAAAACTCGGTGGGATGAAGGGCGGAGGCATCCCTGGTCTGATGTGACCTCCCCTACCCCATCATTCCAATAGTGCCTGCGCGAACTCGCGCGCGCTGAAGGTCTGCAGATCTTCGAGCTTTTCGCCCACGCCGATGAAGTAGACCGGAATCGGCCGCTCGCGCGCGATCGCGGCCAGCACGCCGCCCTTGGCCGTGCCGTCGAGCTTGGTGACGATCAGGCCGGTGAGACCCAGCGCATCGTCGAAGGCGCGCACCTGGGTCAGCGCATTCTGGCCGGTATTGCCGTCCACCACGAGCAGCACTTCATGAGGCGCCGTGGCCTCGGCCTTGGCGATGACGCGGCGGATCTTCTTCAGCTCTTCCATCAGGTGCAGCTGCGTGGGCAGGCGGCCGGCGGTGTCGGCAATCACCACGTCGCAGCCGCGCGCCCGGCCGGCCACCACGGAGTCGAAGGTCACCGCCGCCGGATCGCCGCCTTCCTGGCTGACGATCTCGACCTGCGTGCGGTCGGCCCACACCGACAGCTGCTCGCGCGCCGCGGCGCGGAAGGTGTCGGCCGCCGCCAGCAGCACGCGCTGGTCGGCCTCGGCCAGATGGCGCGTCAGCTTGCCGATGCTGGTGGTCTTGCCGGCGCCGTTCACGCCCACCACCATCATCACGGTCGGGGTGTGCTCGCCCACCGTCAACGATTTTTCCAAAGGCGACAGCAAGGCGGTCAAGGACTCGACCAGCAGGCCCCGCACGGCGGCAGGCTCCGTCGCCTTGGCCTCCTTGACGCGGCGCTTCAGGTCTTCCAGCAGGAACTCGGTCGCCCTCACGCCCGCGTCGGCCATCAGAAGCGCCGCTTCCAGCTCTTCATATAGAGCGTCATCGATCTGCGTGCCCGTGAACACCTGCGCAATGCTCGCGCCGGTCTTGCGCAATCCGGTCTTCAGCTTGTCGAGCCAGGACTTGCGCGGCAATGGCACGGGTGCCTCATGAGGCCATGCCGGCGCCTGCGCCGGCATGTCGGCATGCGCCTCGGCGGGTGGCACGAGACCGGGCACAGCCGCTATGGCCGGAGCGGCCTGGACGGCGGGGAGGTCAGCAGAAACGTCAGCGACCACATCGGCGGGAACCACAGGCGCTGCCGGCGCCGCCTCTGGCGCCGCAGGCGCAGACCCGAATTTCTTCTTGAAAAAGCTGAACATGGAGAGACTTTCTTCCTGCCTGCCAAGCTCACGGCAAGGGCTGAGATGCTGGGGGATGAAGAAGCTGTCAAAAACTTTTCATCAATGCTTGCATTGTCTCTCAAAAGTTGATTAGAATAGA
>JAFALA010000025.1 GCA_019234815.1 Burkholderiaceae bacterium
CCCGGCGAGACTTTTGAGTCGAACCCGCGGCCCAGGATGGTCAGGGCGAAGGTCCCCTGCACCTCCTCGCAGGCGCGCACGCAACGCGAGCAGACGATGCATTTCGACGCTTCGAAGGTGAAATAGGGGTTCGAGTCGTCGATAGGCGCGTCAAGGTGGTTCGCGCCGTTGTAGCCGTAACGGACGTCGCGCAAGCCGACGTTGCCGGCCTGCGTCTGCAGCTCGCAGTCGCCGTTGGCGCTGCAGGTCAGGCAGTCGAGCGGGTGGTCGCTGATGTAGAGCTCCATCACGCCGCGCCGCAGATCCTGCAGCCTGGGCGACTGGGTACGGACCACCATGCCCTCTTCAACCGGCGTGGTGCAGGACGCAGGGTAGCCCTTGCGGCCCTCGACCTCCACCAGGCACAGGCGGCACGAGCCAAAAGCCTCCAGGCTGTCGGTGGCGCAGAGCTTGGGCACATGGATGCCGGCCTGCACGGCCGCGCGCATCAGCGAGGTGCCCTTGGGGACCGAGACTTCATACCCGTCGACACGCAGCGAGACGGTCTCGTGCGATTGGCTCGCGGGCGTGCCGTGATCGATCTCGGTGCTGCATCGGCAGTTTCCAGCGCAGGACATGGCGAGTCTCCTAGACCTTGAGGGCGGGTTCGTTTTCAGACGAGGCCGCGCTCAATCCGAAATCCTGGGGATAGTGGTCGAGCGCGGACAGCACCGGATACGGGGTCATGCCGCCCATGGCGCACAGGCTGCCGTGCAGCATGAGGTCGCAGAGTTCGCGCAGCAGCTGCACTTGCTGTTCGCGCAATTCCGGGGCACCGGTGATGCGGTCAATCACCTCCACGCCGCGCGTGGATCCGATGCGGCACGGCGTGCATTTGCCGCAGCTCTCGATGGCGCAGAAGGACATGGCGTAGCGCGCCAGGCTGGCCAGGTTGGCCGTGTCGTCGTGCACGACGATGCCGCCATGCCCCAGCACCGCGCCCACGGCCGCGTAGGCTTCGTAGTCGAGCGGCACATCCCATTGCGATTCGGGCACGTAGGCGCCCAGCGGCCCGCCCACCTGCACGGCCTTGATCGGACGGCCGCTGCGCGTGCCCCCGCCGAACTCGAACAGGAGCTCGCGCAAGGTCAGGCCGAAAGCCTTCTCGACCAGGCCGCCCTGCCGCACATTGCCGGCCAGCTGGAACGGCAACGTGCCCTTGGAGCGGCCCATGCCGAAGTCGCGGTAGAAATCGGCCCCCTTGGCCAGGATGATGGGAACCGAGGCCAGGGTGATCACGTTGTTGATCACCGTCGGCTGCCCGAACAAGCCCGAGATGGCGGGCAGCGGCGGCTTGGCCCGCACCACGCCGCGCCTGCCTTCCAGGCTTTCAAGCATGGCGGTCTCTTCACCGCAGACATAGGAGCCCGCGCCCATGCGAACTTCCAGATGGAAGGCCTGCGCGCTGCCGCAGACGGAGTCGCCGATATAAGCTGCGGCCGTGGCTAGGCGTATGGCCTCGGCCAGGGTGGCACAGGCATGCGGATACTCGGAACGCACGTAGACGTAGCCGCGCGTGGCCCCCACTGCCAGGGCGGCAATGGCCATGCCCTCGATCAGCATGTAGGGGTCGCCTTCCAGGGTCATGCGGTCGGAATAGGTGCCAGAGTCGCCTTCGTCGGCATTGCACACCACATACTTCTGCGCGGACTCGGCCTGCAGGACCGTGCGCCACTTGATGCCCGCAGGAAACGCGGCACCGCCGCGCCCGCGCAGGCCTGAATCCAGCACCGACTGCACGATCGCCCCGGGCTTCATCGCCAGCGCCGCCTTGAGCCCCGCCCAGCCGCCATGCGCCTCATAGTCGTCGAGCGACAAGGGTGCCGTCACGCCCATGCGCGCGAAGGTCAGGCGCTCCTGGCGGGCCAGATAGGGAATCTGCTCGGTCAGGCCCTGGCCAAGCCGATGTTCGCCACCCTGCAACAGGCCGGCATCCAGCAGGGACGGCAGGTCTTGCGCCGTCACCGGACCATAGGCGACGCGGCCCTGCGGGGTCTCGACCTCGACCAGCGGCTCGAGCCAGAACAGGCCGCGGGAGCCGTTGCGGACGAGCTCAATGGCGATGCCGCGCGCGCTGCACGCCTCGCTCAAGGCCTGAGCCACCTCGTCCGCGCCTTGGGCCAGCGCCGCCGAATCGCAAGGGACGTAGACCTTCACGGGCGCACTGGAACTCATGCCTGCTCCTCGTTCAGCAAATTCAAGCCGGCCATCAGGCGGCGCAGCTGCGCCTCGTCCACCCGGCCATGCAGCTTGGCGTCAAGCTGCAGCGCCGGAGACGATGCGCACAGCCCCAGGCAATAGACCGGCTCCAGGCTCACGGCCTGATCGGCGCGGGTTTCGTGCGCGGCGCAGCCCAGCATGCGCTCGGCCGACTGCATCAGCGCCTCGGCGCCGCAAGCGCGACAGGCCTCCGCCTGGCAGATCTGCACCAGGTGCCGGCCGAGCGCCTGAGTGCGGAAATGGCTGTAGAAACTGATCACGCCATGCACTTCTGCGCACGACAGGTTCATGGCCTGGGCCATCACAGGCACCGCCGATGGCGGCACATGGCCGAACCGCTCCTGCACCGCATGCAGCAATGGAAGAAGGCCGCCGGGCATCTGCCTATGGCCGTCAACCAGCAGGTTCAGCTGCTCCATTTGCGAAGATGAAAGAGGCATCGAGGCTTGCGCCGTATCCATGGCCATGACCTTGTCTGTTCCACCGTTCAGGACGGTGTGTGCTGCATGAATTTATGTCGTCTAGACACATTCCTGATTTTATGACTGGGGTAGACCCTGAAGAAAATAGGCAAAACCCACCCGAAATCAGCCGATCAAGAATCTAAAATATGCGTTGAACAGCATATGGAATACGCGCTATGCACAAGGTCCGCATCAAGCCCGTCTGGACCCTCTGCGACCAGGTCGGCCGGGAACTGCCTGCACGCGTGCTCGAATTGCTGACCGAGGTGCAGGTGCACGGAAGCCTGTCCAAGGCTTGCCGGGAAACCGGCGCTTCCTATCGGCATGCGTGGAGCCTGATCCGCGATGCTGAAGCGCAATTGGGGCACTCCCTGCTCAGCATGGCGCGCGGCAAGGGCTCGACGCTCAGCCCTCTGGCGCAAAAGCTGGTGTGGGCCGGCCACCGCATCCAGGCGCGCCTGGGTACGCTGCTGACCTCGCTGGAATCGGAACTGGAGGCTGAGATTGAACGCGTGGTGGCCCGCCGCCATGATGTCGTCCGCCTGTTTGCCAGCCATGGCTTCGCCGTGGAGACGCTACTCAAGACCCTGACAGCACAGGGCCAATCGATCGAGCACAAGTACATGGGCAGCCAGGAGGCCGTGGCATCCTGGCATGCAGGCCACTGCGAGCTGGCGGGTTTCCATGTGCCCATAGGCGCTTTCGAGGCCGATGCCCTCGCCCACTATGCGCGCTGGCTGGGCCCCGACAGCCGC
>JAFALA010000040.1 GCA_019234815.1 Burkholderiaceae bacterium
AACGCGGATCTCGACGCCCTGGCGGCGCAGCGCGGGCTGGCTTTGCAGCAGTGGCAGGAAGACCTGTCGCAACCGGCGCATGCCGCCGAGCGCCTGGCGGCCTGGATGGCCTCGGCGCAGCCGGGTTTCGGCGGCGCCACCCTGATCAACAACGCCGGCCTGATCAGCCGGCTCGGCCCGGTCGATGAAACGCCGCTGGCCGAGTTGTCGGCCGCGCTGCGTGTCGGCCTGGAAGCCTGCCTGCTGCTGAGCAGCGCATTCCTGCGCGCGAGCCGTGCCTGGCCGGGCCCCAGGCGCATTCTCAATATTTCATCGGGTCTGGGCCGCCACGCCATGGCGGCCAGCGCCGCCTATTGCGCCGCCAAGGCCGGCATGGACCACTTGAGCACGGCCATGGCGATGGACGAGGCCTTGAAGCCCAACGGCGCGCGCATCGTCTCGCTGGCGCCGGGCGTGATCGACACCGACATGCAGCAGCAGCTTCGCAACGGCGAGTCTGGCGCCTTTCCCGGGCGGGAGCGCTTCGTGAGCCTGCACGAGCAGGGCCAGCTGGCCACGCCGGCCCAGGCGGCCGCCAGGGTCCTGGCCTACCTGGAGCGGGCCGATTTCGGAGCCAAGGTGGTGGCCGACGTGCGCGAGAGTTAGTCGGCCAGGCCCTTGTCCGCCAGGATCTGCGCAATACAGCGTTCGATCCTGGACAGGCGGGTCTTGGACTGCTTGGCCGCATTGAAATGCAGCAGGTAGGCGCGCCGGCGGCCCGGCGTGAGCGCCTCGAAGGACGCCTGCAATCCGGGCACCGTGGAAAACAGGTGGGCCAGCTCTTCGGGAATGGCCTCCTGGGTCTGCGGCCTGACGATTTTGTTGCCGGCCTGTTCCAGCTCAATGGCTTCGAGAATCAAGCCGCGCAGTGCGGCTTGAAGGGCTGGATGATGGCTACATTGCCCTGTTCGGTTGCGTAGCAGGGCTTGCCCCATTTGAAGTCCTCGCGCAGGCGTGCCATTTCGGCGCGCCATGGGGTGGATTGCTGCAGGAATGCGTCAACCAAGGGGTTCATGAGTCCATTCTTCCGCGTTGGCGTGCTATCGAAGTGCAAAGCGTATCAGCTGCAGTGGGCTGCTGCCATTTCACGTCAACGGTTCGTCGCCAGGCGATTCAGGCCCGGCGCTGGCATGCGAGCACCAGCAGTGCAAAGGCCACGGCGAACACGATCACCTGCCGGTCGATGCAATCGAACAGCATCAGGCCGAAAGTCATGGCAAAGGCGAACCAGGCTTGGCGGCGGCCGGACAACGCCGGACGGGATGTCGCCTGTCCATCTGATGGGCAGTCTGCCGCTGGCGCTTTGTTCAAGGTGTCAGCCAGTTACCGAATCGCGCCACCCTGGGGAAAGCGAGCATCCGATCCGCCGTTCGGCGCCCAGTGGCTGCGGCTCTTCAACAGGCCGGCAAATTCTTCGGGCGGCACCGGCCGGCTGAACAGAAAGCCCTGGAACTCGTCGCAGCCCCAGGCCTTCAGCAGCTCCGCCTGCGCGGCGGTTTCCACGCCTTCCGCGATGATGGCCAGCTTCAGGATATGCCCGAGCGACAGGATGGCCCTGACGATGGCCGCGCTGTCGGGCTGATCGACCAGGTGGCGGACGAAGGACTGGTCGATCTTGAGCCGGTCGAGCGACAGGCGCTGCAGCTGGCTCAGCGACGAATAGCCGGTGCCGAAGTCGTCCAGCGAGAGCGTCACCCCGAGCGCCTTGAGGTCCTGGGTCGTGCGCACGAAGGCCTCCGCATCGGCCATGACCGCGCTTTCCGTCAACTCGAGCTCCAGGGCGGCTGCGGGCAGGCCGGTGCTGTCGAGCACGCTGCGCACCAGCTCGGTCACGTTGCCGGCTTCGAACTGGCGGGCCGACAGGTTGACGGCGACGGTGACATCAGGCAGCCCGGCGTCCCGCCATCTCATGTTCTGGCTACAGGCCTCGCGCAGCACCCATTCACCCAGGTCGCCGATCATGCCGGTGTCTTCGGCCAGCGAAATGAACTCGTTGGGCGGCACCAGTCCCCGGGTCGGATGCCGCCAGCGCACCAGGGCCTCGGCGCCGATGATGGCGCCGCTGTGCAGATGCAGCTGGGGCTGGTAGGACAAGAGCAGCTGCTGGCGCTCGACCGCGTGGCGCAATTCAGCCGCCATCTTGAGGCGGTCGAGCGAGCGCGCGTTCATGGCCGAGGCGTAGAAGCGCGGCACGCCGTTGCCCGCGGCTTTGGACTGGTAGGCGGCGGCCGACGCGTTCCTGATCAGCTGGTCCGCCGTGTCGCCGTCCCTGGGCGCCACGGCCACGCCGATGCTGGCGCGGACGAACACCTCCTCGCCGTTGACGTGGTAGGGCAGGGACAGCGTGTCGAGCAGCGCCTGCAGCAGCGTGCCCTCGGTGAGCTCGCGCGAGGCCAGGATGACGAATTCGTCGCCGTCCAGGCGCGCCAGCGTGTCCGCGTCCTGGCTGACCCGGCTCAGTTGGCCGGCGACCTCCTGGAGCAGCAGGTCGCCGGTGTGGCGGCCCAGGGTGTCGTTGATGTCTTTGTAGCGGATCAGCGAGATCAGCAGCACGGCCAGCTCGCGGTCCGCCTGCTGGTAGTGGGTCAGGGCCCGGGAGAGGCGGTCGTTCAACAGGTTGCGGTTGGGCAGCCCGGTCAGGTCGTCGTAGTTGGAGTGCCGCTCGAGCTGGGCCTGGTAGCGCTGCCGCTCGCGGATGTCGGTGAAGGTCACCACCAGCCCCACGCGCTGCTTGCCGCGCTGCATGGGCAGGGCCGAATATTCGACCGGCAGGGGCGAGCCGTCCTTGCACCAGAAGGTGCTTTGTTCTCCGTGGATGGCGACGCCGCTGGTCAGGGCGGCGGCGAGCGCGCATTCGGCGGCGACATTGGGGCTGCCGTTGGCGTGGCTGTGATGCAGCGTGGGATGCGACTCGCGCCCGAGCAGTTCGGCGCTCTCGTAGCCCAGCATGGCCGCTCCCGCGGGGTTGACGAAGGTGAAGCGCCCGGACAGGTCGACGCCGTACACGCCCTCCGCCGTGGCGGCCAGGATCAGCTCGTTTTCGGCGGCGCGGCGCGCCACTTCGAATTCGAGCACCTCGTTCTGGTCGCGCAGCCAGTCGCGCGCGTGCTTGCGTTCGATCTGGGTCTGCACGCGCGCCAGCACGATGGGGGGGCGTATGGGCTTGGTGATGTAGTCCACGGCCCCGGCTTCCAGGCCCTTTTCTTCGTCTTCGGTGGCGCTCTTCGCGGTCAGGAAGATGACCGGGATGTCGCGCAGCCTGGCGTCCGCCTGCAGCTGCTTCAGGATCGCGTAGCCGTCCAGCTCCGGCATGAGCACGTCGAGCAGAATCAGGTCGGGCTTCAGGTCGTGCGCCAGCATGTCCAGGGCGCGGCGTCCGGAATTGGCCACCCGCACGCGGTACTGCGGCGCCAGCACGTCGCCCATGATCCGCAGGATGTCCGGGTTGTCGTCCACCACCAGCACGACGGGAGAAAAGGGCGGGGCAAGTTGCATGGCAAGAGCGCTCCGTCAGCGTTGCAGGCGCTGCACGATGGCCAGCGCATCCGGCAGGTCGAAACTCGCGAGCGCCTGCGACAGCTGTGTCAGCACGGGGGCGTCAAGCTGCAGGCGCAGGCGCGGCAGCAATTCCTGGAAACGCCGCTCGGCGAGCGGATCGTCCGCCGCCAGCAGCGCCTCCAGCTCCGACAGCACGGTCGGCAAGTCCAGCGGCGCCAGGTCGGCGGCGTCCATGGGCGCGGCCGGCGCATAGGTCAAGGCCTCGCGCAATTGCTTGAAGCCGATTACCAGCGCCGCAGCGGCCTGGGTTGTCGCCGCGGCCGCGTCCGGCGGGGGGGCGATCGCGGAGCGCCGCGACTGCAGGGCTTTTTCCAGCGCGGCGGCCTCGGCCTGCAGCTCCGGCAGGCCCAGCGTGCCCGCCGTGCCCTTGATCGTGTGGGCGATCCGGTGGGCGCGGTCCAACTGGTCGTGCGCCAGCACGTGGGGCAGCTCCGCCACTTCGGCCGCGTGGCCGGCCACGAACTGACGCAGCAGCTGCTCCAGGCGCCGGGCCGTGCCGGCGGTCTTGAGCCCCGTTGCCAGGTTCAGGCCGGGCACGAAGGCCATGGCTTGCGGCGCCGCCGTGTCGTCCGCGAGCGCCGCGGCCTCGGACGCCTCCTCGGGCGGCGGCGCAGGCAGTTGCGACAAGTGCCTGGGCAGCCATTTGAGCAGGCCGGCAAACAGCACGTCGGGGTCGACGGGCTTGGCGACGAAGTCGTTCATGCCCGCGGCCAGGCAGACCTCGCGGTCTTCCCTGAACGCGTTCGCCGTCATGGCCAGGATCGGCGTGGTCGCGTGGCCCGGCAGCGCGCGTATGGCCTGGCAGGCGGCCAGGCCGTCCATTTCGGGCATCTGCAGGTCCATCAGAATCAGGTCGTAGTGCCGGTTCGCGGCCATGGCCAGCGCTTCGCGGCCGTTGTTGGCCAGATCGATCGACATGCCGACGCTGCGCAGCATCCAGACGGCCACGTCCTGATTGATCGGGTCGTCCTCGGCCAGCAGCAGGCGCGCGCAGGCATACCGGCCCAGCATGGCTTCCAACTGGTGCGGCGCCGCGACGGACGTGCCGCCGGCCTGGGTGAGGCCCCGTCCCATGCGCGCGGAGAACCAGAAGGTGCTGCCGACGCCGGGCTTGCTCACCACGCCCACGTCGCCGCCCATCAGCCTGGCCAGCCGCTGTGTGATGGCCAGGCCCAGTCCCGTGCCGCCGTAGCGGCGCGTGATGCTGGTGTCCGTCTGCCGGAAAGCCTGGAACAGCGACGGGATTTCTTCGGGGGGGATGCCGATGCCGGTGTCCTGCACCTCGAAGCGCAGCAGCAGGCCTTGCTCGTCTTCTTCCAGCAGCCGGGCGCGCACGGCGATCGAGCCGCGCGGCGTGAACTTGATGGCGTTGCCGGCGTAATTGATCAGCGCCTGGCGCACCCGCGTCGGATCGCCGCGCAGCCATTCCGGCGCATTGCAGCGGTCCAGCTCGACGCGCAGCCCCTTGGAGCGGGCCGCTTCGGCAATCAGGTAGTTGACATGGTCGAACACCGACTGCAATGAGAAGTCGGTCTCCTCCAGCGTGAGCCGGCCCGCTTCGATCTTGGAGAGGTCGAGGATGTCGTTGATGATCGCCAGCAGGTGGCCGCTGGCCGCCAGCACGCGGTCCAGGCGCTCGGCCTGCTCATGGGTCGGATGGTTGCGCCGCATGAGGTGGGTGATGCCGATGATGGCGTTCATGGGCGTGCGGATTTCATGGCTCATGTTGGCCAGGAAGCTGCTCTTGGCCAGGTTGGCCGCCTCGGCGGCCTCCTTGGCGCTGATGAGGACTTGCTCGCTGGCTTTGCGCTGGCGGATGTCGATCACAAAACAGATCAGGAGGCCTGCGGCCGATGGCTGGCCGTCTGGCCCCTCCGGCAGGTGATGGAGCGTGAGTTCAATCGGGATGAGGGTGCCGTCGCGCGCCTTGTTCTCTATCTCGACGCGAAGCGGCCCCTCTCGTTTGACCTTCTCGGCCATTTGCTGGAGCCGTTGCACGTCGTAGCCCGGCGCCACGTCCTGGATCTGCAGCTGCATGAACTCTTCGACGCCATGGCCGAGCAGGCTGGCGCCATAGGCGTTGGTGTAGACGAAGCGGCCCGAGGCGATGTCGATCCAAAACGCGCCTATGCCCACGTTGTCCATGGCCGACAGGGTGAGCTGCAGCTGTTTGTGGGCCGCCTGCAACTCGGCGGTCCGAGCCGCGACCAGTTCCTCCAAGTGCAGGCGGTGCAGCTCCAGTTCGGCGGCGAGCTGCTTGCGTTCGGTGATGTCTTCGGAAAAGATGACGATGCCGCCCACGCCGCCGTCGCGCTCGCGCCAGGGGCGCACCTCCCACATGAGCCACTGCACCGAGCCGTCCTCGCGCTCGAAGCGTTCTTCGTCGGCCCGGATGACCTCGCCCTGCAGGGCCCGCTGGTGGATGGAGCGCCAAGCCTCGGGGATCTCCGGGAAGATGTCGCAATGCGAGCGGCCGTGGACGAACTGGCCGGCCAGGCCGTAGTCGTTCAACCAGCGCTGGCTGACGGCCAGGTAGCGCATTTGCGTGTCGAACATGGCGAGCGCCGCGGGCGCATGCTCGATGAACAGATTCAGGCGCGCTTCGCTGCTGCGCAGTTCGGCTTCCTTGTGTGCAGCGAACTCGTGCGCTGCGTCCGGACCCCGGCGGGCTGATGGCTGCGCCTGCATGGGCTTGGCGCGTCGATTGCACAGGTTGAAGGCCAGTCCGGTCGCCAGAAACAGCAGGCTTGAAAACAGGTCTGCAGTCCGCGGCAGCACCAGGGCCGGATGCGGCAGCATGAAAAACTGCCACACCAGCAGCATGGAAAACAGCGTGGAGAAAATGCCGCCGACGGGGCTGGAAAGCAGGGCCACTGCAAAGATGGCCGGATAAAAGAGCAGCCAGGCGTGGGGCTGCAGCTGCGGCCACGACAGCGATTGAAGCGCAAACGCCGTCAGGGGGATGAGCACGGGCCAGGCCACATGCAGCACATGTGAATGCAGCATGCGAGCCTCAACGCTGTCTGAGCCTTGAGGGGCCTTGACCACCGCTTACTCCCTGATTGATTGGGACCGGTTCGGCCCCGAGCGTCTTGGGTGCTTACGATAGGCCAATACGTCAGCGTGGGCAACTGGTTTGCGGGAAAACCAATCGTCCCGGCCCGGGCAGAAATTCACGAAGGCGCTTGGGAACGCGCTTGGGGCGGCGTTTATCGCGTTGCCTGAGCGGTGGCCAGTGCTTCGAAGTCCTTCAGTTCCTGCGGGCGCGCAAACCAGTAGCCTTGGCCCTTGTCGCAGCCCATGGCGGTCAGGTTTTCATGCGTCAGGCTGTCCTCGATGCCCTCGGCCGTTGTCTGCACGTTCAGGGCATGCGCCATTTGAATGATGGCCTGGACAATGGCCCGGTCCTGCGAGAAGTGCATCAGCCGGCGGATGAACAGCTGGTCGATCTTGACGTCGTCGACCTCGAAGCGCTGCAGGTAGGCGAGGTTGGAATAGCCGGTGCCGAAGTCGTCGATGGCCAATCGGACGCCCAGGTCGCGCAAGGCCTGGCACATGGCGACGAATTTCTCGGCGTCGTGGATCAGGGCGGATTCGGTAACTTCCAGTTTGAGCAGGTGGGGCGCGATGTCATGGCGCGCCAAAACCCTGCCAACCACGGCATCGAGCGTGGCGCGCTTGAACTGCACGGTCGATACATTGACCGACAGCTCGATGTGCGCGAGCGCCGTGCCGCGCCATGCATGCAGCTGCGCCACGGCTTGTTCCAGCACCCATTCGCCCAGCTCGATGATGAGGCCCGAGCGTTCGGCCAGGGGAATGAAGCGCGCGGGCGAGATCATGCCCATGCCAGGGTGCTTCCAGCGCAGCAGGCACTCGGCGCCGATGATGGCCTGCGTCTTCAAATCCACGATGGGCTGGTATTGCAGGAAAAATTCGCCGCGTTCCAGGCCGGAGCGCATGGCCGAATGCAGATTCAGGTCTTCCAGCATGTTGACGTTCATGTCGTTGCTGAAATAGCGGAATGCGTTGCGGCCGGTTTCCTTGGCATGCTGCGCGGCGAAGTCGGCGTGCTTGCAAAGCATCTCGAAATCGGCGCCGTCGCTGGGATACATCGCGACGCCGCAGGACCCCGAGATGGTCACCTCGACGCCGCGCAGGCTCATGGGCCGGGTGATTTCGTTGAGCATGCGGCCGATCAGGGGCGACGCATCGTCCGCGGACGTCAGCTCAGGCAGCAGCACCAGGAATTCGTCGCCGCCCAGCCGGAAGACCGCGTCGGATTCGCGCACCGACTGCGTCAGGCGCTTGGCGATTTCGTTCAACAACTCATCGCCGGCCGTGTGCCCCAGGCTGTCGTTGATCTTCTTGAAATTGTCCAGGTCGATGAACGCGAGCGCCAGCGGGGCGGCGCGCCGATGCGCGGCCGAAATGGCCTTGTTGACCAGGATCTTGCCGAGGCGGCGATTCGGCAGGGCCGTCAATTCATCGTGGTACGCCAGGTATTGCAGCCGGGCCTGGCTGTCGGTCACGTGCGAGACCTCTTCGCGCAAATGCGCCATGGCCAGGCGCAGGTCGCCGGCCAGGACGAAGGCCATGAACGAGAAGGCGCAGATGATGATGACGACGTAGCCCAGGTGAAAGAAGCTGGTCGGCGGAACGTCGAAGATGCGCCATCCCAAGGCCCCCGCCGTGCCGATGGCGACGAGCCCGAGGTTGATGAACCCGAGCAGGACCAAGGACTGGCGCAGGCCCATCATCATGTTGGCCATCACCAGGACCACCGGAAAGACCAGGCAGGCCGGCGAGTACAGACCCTGGTTGAGCCACATCTCGAACAGCGCCAGCACGGCGAGCGTCCACAGCGCGATGGGGCCCGCGGCCTGGCTTTTTCCGGCCGCATTCAGTGCCGCTGCGCAAGCCACGCTGAAGGTGCCCAGGCCCAGCGCGATGCAGGTGGTCCAGTCCTGGTGCAGGGCCGAGAGCGCCGTCGTCAGCAGCAGGCCCAGCAGCAGGACGCTGATCAGTTGCTTGACGCGCTTGCGCTGGATACTTTCGTGTATGCCATAGGGCCGGGTGAACAAGGCAGGCGCTTCAGCATCCATTGCGGACCTCGGTGTGAGCCGCTCATTTGATGCCGAAGTCATGACAGCGTCTTGACGGGCGCCCACGCGCGCCCCTTGGTGGAATCAGGCATTCTTGAGCGGTCTCACGGCGAACTGCTCCAGGCCGGGCAGGTGAACCCGCTTGACGTAGTGGGTCCAGTCGATGCAGCGCGGGTCCACTGCGAAGCGCAGGCGCTCGGCCTCGGTCACGCGGGTGGCGAGATGCATCAGCTTGCGATTGCAGAAGACGTAATTCGGCGAGGTGTAGAACGAGAACATCGTGGCCAGTTCCCGCGTGGTATCCAAGGCCTTGCATTGCGCCTCGAAATCATTCCGGCCCAGCAGCCTGGAGCCGAGCTGCGCCAATTTCATCATGCCGTGGGCCGCCGCCAGATAGGTCAGGAAGACGCGGCGCGACACGGTGCGGAACGGGCTCTTCAGCGGGCGCTGGATCAGGCCCGGATACGCCGCGCTGTTGCCGTGCATTTCGCTTTGGCACAGCTGGATGTAGTCGCCAAGGCGGATCGGATTGCGCGTGCTGCTCGACACCTGGTAGATGCGGCGCTGGCCTGGATGGGCGAGCGCCTCGGCGCCGGCCAGGATGATGCCGTTGACCACCAGGTCGACCGGCACGATGTCGATGGTGGCGCGCGTCTTGGCGGGAAATATCTTGGTCTTGCCCTTGGCGTAGGCCATGATGATGGCATCGCCCACCTTCATGCCTTCGATCCAGCCGGGCACCGGATCGGTGATGGCGCTCTCGATGATGGACGGGCGCACGATCGCCAGGCTGCCGTGTCGCGTGGCGGCGCAGGCGACTTGCTCGCCCAGCCACTTGGTGTAGGTGTAGGTGTCGTTCCAGCCGGCCTTTTGCGCTTCCTGTATGCCCAGGTCGATCAGGGCCCGCGTCAGGACCTGGGGCGCGTGCCCGCCGTTCTTCAGCTCGGCGACCTTCTGCTGCAGATCGTCGACGAGGCGATCGACGTCGAAGTGCCCTTCGGCATTGGCTTGCAGCGGCATGCGGGCGGGCGCCTGCAGGTCTTCCTCGATGGTGCCGGGATGGAATCCATTGACGTAGCAGGTCGAGACATGCACGAGCGGAACATGGCCGGCCATTTCCACCAGCTTGCCGATATGGCGCAGGCACAGCGTATTGATGTCCAGCGACTTGTCCAGTTCGCCGCGGAACTCGACGCTGGCCGCGACATTGATGACGGCATCGACATTGCGGGCCAGGCGCTCGAACTCGTCGGCGCCAAGGCCGAAGTCGGGCAGGGTGACTTCGCCGGAGACCACGCGCAGCTTGTTGGAAACCAACTGCGCCAGCCCTTGCGGATCGAGGCGCCGCAGCTCGTTGAAGACGCTGGAACTGAGGATCTCCGTTTCGAACCGCTGCTGCGCGGTCTGCTCGCCTTTGCCTGGCCGCACCAGCACGAAAATCCGCTGCACGCTGGGGACATCGCGCAGCAGCTTTTCCAGCAAGGCCTTGCCCACGAAGCCTGTGGTCCCGGTGATCAGCAAATTCTTGTTGCTGAATGAACTGTCGACAGAAAACTTCATTTTCGATTTATCGGAGGGAAACAACGTCGAAATGGCTTCAAGCGAGATGTGAAGTCTAGGGAATCGATTGGACCAGTTTCAATACCTCAAATGCGGCTGGTAAAAACCCGATTCGGGTTTGGGGGGATACCCAAGCCAGCGTGGGGTGCCGCACGGCTTGAAAGAAAAAGCCGGCAGGGCGTGCCGGCTCGTGGGCTGGGGCGCTTGCCTCCAGGGCCTATTTGGCCACCAGTTCCTGCATCAGTTTGTCGCCGACGATGTCGCGCACCTCGGTGCGCTTGATCATGGTCTGCAGGCGCTGGCTTTCATTGCCGACCACCTTGTTCATGATGGCGTCGTATTTGGCGCTCAGGCCGTCGAGCGCGGCGAAATTCTTGTATTCGTCCATCAGGATGAGATCCCAGTCGTCCTTGTTGCTGGCCGAACCCGAAAGAATATGGCTGGACAGCAGCAGGCCGGCAGAGCGGGCCGCCTCGTCGATCTTCTTGCGCATGGGCAGCACATCGCGCAGGTAGACATCCAGCATGCCCGGCTTGACCTTGATCAGGGTCACCGACCAGACGGTCCCCTCCGTGTAGGGCTTGTCGTCTGCATGGCACAGGCCACCCATGACCAGCAGCGGCAGCAATGCCAACCATCTGATTCCGCGCAGCATGCGCATTCCAAGGTTCGTCGTCATCGTCAATTCTCCATGTCGGACCAAACATGCGCGCCCTGGCGGCAGGCGCCTTGCCAAGCCGCCCATGTGGCGCGCGACCAGCCGGCCGGCGCCCCTTTGAGGGCGTCGGTCTGCATCCGCTTGATGTCGGTGATGAGGTCGGGAAACACCGCCTGCAGGCGGTTTGGATTGGGGCGTAGCGTGCGCCGATTTGGGGGCGCGGGCAAGGCGCGCGGTCCGCAGGCTTGGGGATAATTCAAATTATTCAAGCGTATGATTTAATATGTCTGTTGCGGTCCTTGGGATCCTTGGATGAGGCATGCATGAGTGAAGACAATGAACTGTGGGTGGAGCGGCGCGGCGCCGTGCTGTGGCTGACCCTGCAGCGCGAGCAGCGGCGCAACGCCCTCCATGCGGCGCTGGTCGCGGCCCTGACCCGGGCCCTGGCCGAGGCCGAGCGGCAGCCGGAGCTGCGCGCCATCGTGCTGACCGGCGCGGGCGAGCAGGCCTTCTGTGCAGGCGCGGACCTGCAGTCAGGCGGCAGTTTCAAGCTGGACCACTCCCAGCCCTACCAAGGCTTTGCCGACTTGCTGCGGCAGGCCCGGCGCTGCACGCTGCCCTTGATTGCACGCGTCAACGGCGCCTGCATGGCCGGCGGCATGGGCCTGCTGGCCATGTGCGACCTCGCCGTGGCGGTGGACGGCGCGCGCTTCGGTCTGCCGGAGGTGAAGGTGGGCCTGTTTCCGGCCCAGGTGTTGGCCGTGCTGCAGCCCCTGGTCGGACCCCGCGTGCTGACCCAGTGGTGCCTGAGCGGCGAACCCTTTGACAGCGCCGTCGCTCTGGCCTGCGGCTTGCTCAACCGCGTCGTGCCGGCCGACCGTCTCGACGCGGCCGTGGCCGAGATGCTGGCGCCGCTGCTGGCGAACTCGCCCTCGGCGATCCGGCGCGGGCTCTACACGCTCAAGCAGACCCGGGCCATGGCGTTCGAGCAGGCCATCGCCATGACGGAAAGCCAGATCGGCCTGTTCGCCATGACGGAAGACGCCCAGGAGGGCCTGCAGGCTTTCCGCGAGAAACGTGCGCCGCAATGGACGGGGGCTTAGGTGAAACAGCCCCTCGTCCAATCCCGCCACGCTGCACGCGGGCGAGCCTGGCCGGTCCCCCTGGGGCGGCCCGGCGTTCGGCCCGGAATACCTCCGTTTCATGGGTCGCGGGTGCTACGAATGGGATGGCTGAAATGAGCAAGAACATGATCGCCATCGGCGGCGCCTCGGGCTTCTGGGGCGACAGCGTGCTGGGTCCCATGCAGCTGGTGGCTTCGCGCCGCATCGACTACCTGGTGTTCGACTACCTGGCCGAGCTGACCATGTCGCTGCTGGCCTCGGCGCGGATGAAGAACCCCGAGGCCGGCTATGCCGCCGACTTCATCGACGCCATGCGCGCCACGCTGAAGGACGCGCTGTCGCAGGGCGTGCGCATCATCAGCAATGCCGGCGGCATGAACCCGCGGGGCTGCGCCCATGCCGTGCGGGCTCTTGCCGACGAACTGGGCGTGAGCGTGCGCATCGCCGTGGTCGAAGGCGACGACGTGATGCCGCTGTTGCCGGACCTGCGCGCGGATGGGCTGGCGCTGCCGGTCAAGCTGGTCAGCGCCAACGCCTACCTCGGCGCCTTGCCCATCAAGCAGGCGTTGGACGCTGGAGCGGATGTCGTGATCACCGGCCGCTGCGTCGACAGCGCCGTCACCCTCGGTGCGCTGATGCATGAGTTCGGCTGGGGCGCGTTTGATTTCGACCTGCTGGCCGCCGGCAGCCTGGCCGGGCACCTGCTCGAATGCGGCTGCCAGGGCGTCGGCGGCCTGCATACCGACTGGCAGTCCGTGCCCGACTGGGCCCACAGCGGCTATCCGATTGCCGAATGCCACGCGGACGGGCGCGTTGTCATCACCAAGCCCGCGGGCACGGGCGGCCTCGTCACGCCGGCCACCGTGGGCGAGCAACTGCTGTATGAAATCGGCGACCCGAGGGCCTATTTGCTGCCCGACGTGACCTGCGACTTTGCCCAGGTCCGCATGACGCAGGATGGCCCGGAGCGCGTGCTGGTGCAGGGCGCGCGGGGCAGGGCGCCCGGTGATGGCTACAAGGTCAGTGCCACTTATGTCGATGGTTTCCGCTGCACGGCGCAGCTGACCATCGTCGGCTTCGAGGCCGAAGCCAAGGTCAGGCGCACCGCCGAAGCGATCCTGACGCGCGTGCGCGAACGCCTGGTTTCGTTGGGCCTGGGCGACTTCAGCGCCACGCACATCGAGCTGCTGGGCCGTGCCGAGTCGTTCGGTTCGCACATTGGGCGGGCCCCCGCATTCGAGGCCGTGTTGATGCTGGCGGTGCGGCACGCCGACCGGCGCGCGCTCGAGATCTTCGCCCGGGAAATCGCGCCGGCCGGCACCTCCTGGGCGCCGGGCACGACAGGCTTGGCGGGACGGCCCGGCGTCACGCCGGCGATCAAGCAACAGGCGTTCATGCTGCCCAAGGCCAGGCTGAAGCCGTGCGTCCGCATCGACGAGGGCGAGCCGGTGGACGTGGCCATTCCCGAATTCGGCGCTGCTGCGGAAATGCCGCAAGCAAGGGACCTGGCGGTCAGGCCTGTGCCGTCCTTGCCATTGGGCGAGCGCACGGTGCCGTTGATCGAACTGGCCTATGCGCGCAGCGGCGACAAGGGCGACAGCTCCAACATCGGCGTGATCGCGCGGCGCGAGACCGACCTGCCCCTGCTGCGCGAGCAGCTCACGGCCGAGGCCGTGGCGGCCTACCTGGCCCACCTGGTGCAGGGGCCGGTGACGCGCTACGAGCTGCCGGGCCTGAACGCCCTCAACTTCGTCTGCGAGCGCGCCCTGGGCGGCGGCGGCATGGCCTCGCTGCGGCACGACGCTCTGGGCAAGGGCATGGCGCAGGTGCTGCTGGCCATGCCGATCCGTGTTCCAGACAACCAATGAGACCTTGAGCCTATGTACAAATCCGTTTTCAGGCCCGGCCTGCTGCAAGGCCAGATCCAGGTGGTCACCGGCGGCGGCAGCGGCATAGGCCGCTGCGTCGCGCATGAGCTGGCCGTCTTGGGCGCCCACGTGGTGCTGGTCGGGCGCCAGTCCGCCAAGCTCGCGGCCGTGCAGGCTGAGATCGCCGCCGCGGGCGGATCGGCCAGCTGCGAGGTCTGCAACATCCGCGTCGAGGCCGAGGTGGCGGCGCTGATCGGGCGCATCGTGGTCGTGCATGGCCGTATTCACGGCCTGGTCAACAACGCGGGCGGGCAGTTCCCTAGCCCTTTGAAAGACATCTCGCTCAAGGGTTGGGAGGCCGTGGTGCAGACCAACCTGACCGGCGGCTTCCTGATGGCGCGCGAATGCCTGAACCAATCCATGCAGAAGCAGGGCGGGGCCATCGTCAACATCGTTGCCGACATGTGGGGCAGCATGCCCAGCATGGGCCACTCGGGCGCAGCGCGGGCCGGCATGGTCAGCTTCACCGAAACGGCCGCGCTGGAATGGGCCACTTACGGCGTGCGCGTCAACGCGGTGGCGCCGGGTTACATCGCCTCGTCGGGCATGGACAGCTACCCGCCCGAGATGCGGCCCGTGATCCGCGGCATGCCCAAGGCGGTGCCGTTGCAGCGCTTCGGCAACGAGGCCGAGGTGGCGGCAGCCATCGTCTTCCTGCTCAGCCCGGCGGCGTCCTTCATCACCGGCACGACCCTGCGCATCGACGGCGGGCGGCCCAACGGCCGCGTCGGCATGCCAATGCCGCCGGTGCTCAATCCGGTGCCGGCTTTCGACGGCTTCCACCTGGCCGCTGAGCCCAAGGTGCTGTCGTCCAAGGGAGACGATTGATGCCGCGCCTGGACACCCGCATCGCCACGCAGGGCGAGGCCTTTGCGCAGAACCGCGCCGCGTTGCTGGCCCGCATTGCCGAGCTGCGCGCCCTGGAGCAGCGCACCCGCGACAAGTCCAACGCCTCGCGCGCCTTGTTCGAGAAGCGCGGGCAGCTGCTGCCGCGCGACCGCCTCACCCACTTGCTGGACCCCGGCGCGCCGTTCCTGGAGCTGTCCACGCTGGCCGGCTTCTGCATGGACAAGCCGGATGCGGCGTCGACCATCCCTGGCGGCGGCTTGCTGGCCGGCATAGGCTTTGTCAGCGGTGTGCGCGCGATGGTGGTGGTGGACGATGCAGGCATCGACGCCGGCGCCGTGCAGCCCATGGGCATCGAGAAGTTCCAGCGCGCCCAGCGCATCGCGCTGGACCAGAAGCTGCCTTTCATTCATCTCGTTGAATGCGCGGGCGCCAACCTGCTGAGCTACCAGGTCGAGACCTTCATCCATGGCGGCAGCGGCTTCTACTGGCTGGCCAGGCTGTCGGCGGCCGGCCTGCCGGTGATCAGCGTGGTGCACGGCGCCAGCACCGCAGGCGGGGCCTACATGCCGGGCCTGTCGGACTTTGTCGTGATGGTGCGCGAGCAGGCCCGCGCCTTCCTGGCCGGCCCGCCGCTGCTCAAGGCCGCCACCGGCGAGATCGCAACCGAGGAGGAGCTCGGCGGCGCGCAGATGCACGCGTCCATCTCCGGCCTGGCCGAGTACCTGGCCGACGACGATGCGCATGCGCTGCACATCACGCGCGAGCTGCTCGCCAGCCTGGATTGGAACCGCGACCTGCCGGCGCGCTCAGGTAGCTACGAGCCGCCCGCCTTCGATGCCCAGGAGCTGCTCGGCATCGCCAGCGCCGACCACCGGAAACCGCTGGACATGCGCGAGATCGTCGCCCGCCTCGTCGACGGCTCCACCTGGCTGGAGTTCAAGCCCGACTATGGCCCCGCGACGCTGGCCGGCCACGCCGCCATCTGCGGCCAGCGCTTGGGCATCATCAGCAACAACGGGCCGCTCGACCCGGCCGGCGCGGCCAAGGTGGTCCATTTCATCCAGGCCTGCTGCCAGTCGGGCACGGCGCTTTTGTTCCTGCAGAACACGACCGGCTTCATCGTCGGACGGGCCTCGGAAGAGGCCGGCATGATCAAGCATGGCGCCAAGATGATCCAGGCGCTCTCCAACGCCAGCGTGCCGCGCATCACCGTGCATTGCGGGGCCTCGTTCGGCGCCGGCAACTACGGCATGTCGGGGCGCGGCTTCTTTCCCGATTTCTGCTTCAGCTGGCCGAACGCGCGCACCGCCGTGATGGGCCCCGAGCAGGCCGCCGGCACCATGGCCATCGTCATGGAGGGCAGCATGCGGCGCAAGGGCCTGCCGGTGGACGAAGCCGCCATCGAGGCGATGCGCCAGCGCGTCGTCGCCACCTTCGAGCGGCAGATGGATGCCTTCTACCTGTCCGGCCGCCTGCTCGACGACGGCGTGATCGACCCGCGCGACACCCGCGCCGTGCTCGCCACGGTGCTCGCCACCTGCGAGGAAGCGCGGC
The DNA here is from genome assembly GCA_019234815.1 of Burkholderiaceae bacterium. GTDB lineage: Bacteria > Pseudomonadota > Gammaproteobacteria > Burkholderiales > Burkholderiaceae_C > JAFALA01. Next base: position 16,376 of record JAFALA010000040.1, read on the forward strand.
AACGCGCGCTGCGTCCGGTGCAATTCGGCGTTGCCCGCCCCTGAACGTTCAAGTCCTGAGGAACCCACATGCAATTCACCCACGAACACCTGGCGCTGCAACGCACGCTCAAGCGCTTCATCGACACCGAGATCACGCCCCACATCCAGGCCTGGGAGGACGCGCAGATGTTCCCGGCCAAGGAGGTGTTCCGCAAGATGGGCGCCCTGGGCCTCCTGGGCGTGTCCAAGCCGGCCGAGTACGGCGGCCTGGGGCTGGACTATTCGTATGCGGTGGCGATGGCCGAGACGCTCGGCCACATCGATTGCGGTGGCGTGCCGCTGGCCATCGGCGTGCAGACCGACATGGCCACGCCGGCGCTGGCCCGTTTCGGCTCGGACGAGCTGCGGGCGCAATTCCTGGTGCCGGCCATCCGCGGCGAGGCGGTGGCCTGCATCGGCGTGTCCGAACCCGGCGCCGGCTCGGACGTGGCCGCCATCGCGACCACGGCGCGCAAGGACGGCGGCGACTACGTCATCAACGGCAGCAAGATGTGGATCACCAACAGCCTGCAGGCCGACTGGATGTGCCTGCTGGCCAACACCTCGGACGCGAGCGAGGGCGGCATGCACCGCAACAAGTCCCTGATCATCGTGCCCATGGACACCAAGGGCATATCGGTCGGGCAGAAGATCAAGAAGCTGGGCATGCACGCCAGCGATACGGGCCTGATCCATTTCGACGACGTGCGTGTGCCTCAGCACTACCGCGTGGGCGCCGAAGGCAAGGGCTTCGTCTACCAGATGCTGCAATTCCAGGAAGAGCGCATGTGGGCTGCGGCGAGCACCGTGCAGACCTTGATCAACTGCATCGATGCCACCGTTGCCTATGCCCGCGAGCGCAAGCTCTTCGGCGCGACCGTGCTCGACCAGCAATGGGTGCATTTCAAGCTGGCCGAGCTGAAGACCGATGTCGAGGCCCTGCGGGCCCTGGTCTACCGCGCCTGCGACCTCTACGTGGCCGGCGAGGACGTCACCGAGCTTGCGTCCATGGCCAAGCTCAAGGCTGGCCGGCTGGCGCGCACGGTGTCGGATGGCTGCCTGCAGTTCTGGGGCGGCATGGGCTTCACCTGGGACAACCCGGTGTCGCGTTATTACCGCGACGGCCGGCTCGGCTCGATCGGCGGCGGCGCCGACGAGGTGATGCTGTCCATCATCTGCAAGTGCATGAACGTGCTGCCGGGCAAGGCGGCCTGAACAAGCCCGCGCCGCCATGACCGTCCGCCCCTTCAAGACCCTGCTTGTCGCCAACCGCGGCGAGATTGCGCTGCGCGTCATGCGCACGGCGCGCCGGCTCGACTACCGCTGCGTGGCCGTCTACTCCGAGGCCGACCGCGATGCGCCGCATTGCCGCGCCGCCGATCTGGCCCTGCCCATCGGCGCGGCGGCGCCGGCTGCGTCCTATCTGAACATCGCTGCGATCCTCGACGCGGCCCGGCGCTCGGGCGCCGACGCCGTGCACCCCGGCTATGGCTTCCTGGCCGAGAACGCCGACTTCGCCCAGGCCTGCGAGGACGCAGGGCTGGTCTTTGTCGGCCCTTCGGCCGCGGCCATACGCGCCATGGGCCACAAGGCCGGCGCCAAGCGTCTGATGGAGGATGCGCAAGTGCCTTGCGTGCCGGGCTACCAGGGCGAGGACGCCTCGGACGAGCGCCTGACGCTGGAGGCCGGACGCATCGGCTTTCCCGTCATGATCAAGGCCGTGGCCGGCGGCGGCGGACGCGGCATGCGGATGGTGACGCGAGCGGAGGACTTGGCTGCTGCCTTGCGCAGCGCTCGTTCGGAGGCGCAAGGCGCATTCGGCAATAGCGATTTGATCGTGGAGAAGGCCATCGTTGGGCCGCGCCATATCGAGATCCAGGTCTTTGCCGACGCGTTCGGCCAGGTCGTGCACCTGGGCGAGCGCGACTGCTCGGTGCAGCGCCGCCATCAGAAGTTGATCGAGGAGTCGCCATCTCCGGCCGTGGATGCCGACTTGCGCGAGCGCATGGGCCGCACGGCGGTAGAGGCGGCGCGGGCCATCCAGTACCGAGGCGCCGGCACCCTGGAGTTCCTGCTCGACAGCGAGGGCCGGTTCTACTTCATGGAAATGAACACGCGGCTGCAGGTCGAGCACGCGGTGACGGAAAGCCTGGCGCGGATCGACCTGGTCGAATGGCAGCTGGCGGTGGCCTCGGGCCAGCCCTTGCCCCTGAGCCAAGCCGAGATCGATGCGCGGCTCGCCAGCGGCGGCCATGCCATCGAGGTGCGTCTGTGCGCTGAAGACCCGGCCCAGGACTTCATGCCGCAAAGCGGCCGTGTGGCGCTGTGGCACGCACCCGATCGCGTGCGCTGCGACCATGCGCTGGCCAGCGGGCTGGTGGTGGTGCCTGACTACGACTCCATGCTGGCCAAGATCGTCGCGCATGGCGCCGACCGCGAGCAGGCGCTGCGCCGGCTGGCCACGGCGCTCGATGACTGCGTGCTGCTGGGCATTCCCAGCAACCGCGCCTTCCTGGCGCGCTGCATTGCCGATGAGGACTTTGCCGTCGGCCGCGCGACGACGGCCTTCATCGAGCAGCGCATGCCGGCCGCCGGCCGCACGGCGCCGTCCCTGACGCCGCGCATGCGCGCGGTCGGCGCCTTGGTGCTGGCGTGGCGGCAGGGCGCATCGGCGCCAGCCCGCTATCCGGAGGAGCTGACGGGCTGGTCCAACAGCCTGGGCTTGTGGCAGCCGGGCCGCTTTGTGCTGGACGGGCAGGCCTGCCGCATGCCGCTGCGCGCGCATGGGCCGGGTCAGTTTCTGTTGCGTGCCGACGAAGACAGCGCCCTGGACGAGCGCCTGTACCGTGTGACGCGCCTAGCCGACGACCAACTGGAGCTGCTGGTGGGGGCGGAGGTCTGCCGCGTTGTCGTGGCGCCGCATGCGACAGGTTGCCATTTCGTGTTGGACGGGCAGGAACACGAGGCCTGCATGCCGCCTGCATCGGGCCAATCCGGCGCATCCGACGGCAGGGCGGGGGGGCGCATCACGGCGCCCTTCAACGGCCGCGTGATCGCCGTCGAGGTCCGCGCGGGCGATGCAGTCCGGGCCGGCCAGACCGTGGCGGTTGTCGAGGCCATGAAGATCGAGCATGCCATCCAGGCCACGGGCAGCGGCGTGGTGCGCGAGGTCTGTGTACAGCCGGGGACCCAGGTGGCGCCTGGGAAATTGCTGTTGGAGTTGGAGTTGGCGGCCTGACCGGGCCTAACCGAGCTTTACCGCTCGCTGCGCAGCAGGAACTGCAGCGCCTGGTCCGCCAGCTCATCCAGCCCGACACCGGCATCGGGCCGGTACCACTGCACGGTCCAGTTCAGCATGCCGAACAGGAACAGGCGGTCCAGCCGCGTCGGGGCGGCCCATTCGCCGCTGACCTGCAGGCGTTCGAGCACGCCATCCCAGATGGCTTCGTAGCGGTCCTTCAGGCCGATGATGCTGGCGCGCTCGTCTTCGCTCAGCACATGCCATTCGTAGAGCATCACGGGCACGAAATCGTGGTGCGGCGCCAGCAGGGTGTTCAGGTGCACGCGCACCAGCTGCCACAGCGCCTCGCGCGGGGGCAGGGCGGCAAGGTCCAGCGACTCGATCTCGGCCAGCGCCTGCGTCATGCCGTGCTTGATCACCGCGTGCAGGATCTCCTGCTTGGTCTTGAAGTGATAGAACCAGCTCCCCGCTTGTACACCAGCCGCCGCCGCGATGTCGCGCACGCTGGTCTGGCCGTAGCCTTGATGCCTGAACAACTCGGCGGCGCGCTCGATCAGGGCCTGGCGCAGGCTCTGGTCGGCAGGCTGCACGGGGCGGCCGCGTTTTCTGGGCGGCTGGGCATGGGCAACTGCAGTATCGGCGGCGACGTTTGCAGGGCTGGGTTTTATCGTTTTCATTCGGCTGGGATTGTGTACCGATTCTTGGCACTGCCGCAGCCGGTAACAAGCAGCAAATAGTCCGGCGATGTGAGTGGGGTGTGGGTCAGAGTGGCCTTGAAACCCCAATAGCCGCATTGGGGAATTGCCGCCGCATCACCGGATGTCGATCGACTGTTCTTTGCCGTCAAGGGAAGCTCAAGTCCAAACCGAGCGTCCTCGCAAGGATGAAGGTGACGAACCCCAGGCCAAGGAGCGATAGCACGAAGACTGCGGCCACCTTGCCGCTCGCGCGTAGCACCGCGCGCGCCTCGTTCTCCTCCTTCTTCTCCTGATCGTAATGCCACTTGATGGCGAAGAACATGCCCGTGCCGAGCACGAGAACCTTGAACGTCACGAAGACTACAGGGATCCAATCCATATTTTGAGTATTTCCAGGCTATGACTTGACACCATCTGGTCAGCGAATGCCATGCAAGGATGGTGCTTCTCCACGGCCTGATCCATACTACTTAAAAGCAATTCCCCTGCATTGAGACAAATTGTCCCAGTTGACAGCCATGCAAGACGGAAATTTGCCAATCTGGTTGCTGCGATTGGCCGTGCATGGCGGGCCGCGGTTTTTGCAGATTGCGGATGCGCTGCAGGCGGGTCTTCAACGGCTGTCCCATTTGCTTGCGCGGCGGCCCGAGTCCTTCAGCGCTGCTGTGGTTTAACTGCCCAGTAAACACGGTGCTTCATCCGGGAGCTCTCTCAAAGGTGTCCCATTGAAGTCGCCTCTGTTGACGCTCTTCAAGGTATGCGGGAAGGGAGAAAATCGCTGTCTGGACCAATCCCTGGTCGGCCAGACAGCCTGTCCCTATCTATAACTGGTGCCGTTAGACCCCACATGACCGACGCTCAATACACGACCTTGCCGCAATGGCCCAACGCTTATCCGGCCAGCGGCGCCAGCGCCACTCTGAAACTTCTCAACGAGGATTTCATCGTGACCGAACTGCCGCTGCAGCTGCCCTCCGGTCAGGGCGAACACATCTGGCTGGACGTCGAGAAGAACGGCGCCAATACCGCCTTCGTCGCCCAGCAGCTGGCCGAGGCCGCTGGCGTGCAGGAATGGGACGTGGGCTATGCCGGCCTCAAGGACCGCTACGCCATCACCCGTCAGTGGTTCAGCATCTATCTGCCGAAGGGCGAGACGCCCGACCTGACCCAGCTTCAGCATCCGGAATTCAAGGTACTGAGCCAGAGCCGCCACGTGAAAAAGCTGCGCCCCGGCGATTTGCAGGGCAACCGATTCCGCATCGTGCTGCGCGATGTCACCGGCGACCGCGGCGGCATCGAGGCCAATCTTGAGGCCGTTCAGTCTCATGGCGTGCCCAACTACTTCGGCGCTCAGCGTTTCGGCTTTGAGGGCGGCAATGTCGAGCAGGGACGGGCCATGCTGGCGCGCGAAATCCGCGTACGCAACCCGAAGAAGAAGGGCATCTACCTGTCGGCGGTGCGCTCCTTTGTCTTCAATGAAGTGCTGGCGCTGCGGATTCAACAGGGACTCTGGGGCAAGACCCTGCCCGGTGACGTGATGGACGAGGCGGGCCGTCCTACCGGACCGCTCTGGGGACGGGGCCGCGTGAGCGCTACCGGTCAAGCGCAGGTCCTGGAAATGGGAGTGGCGGAGCGTCACGCCGCCTTGTGCGACGGCATGGAACACGCCGGCCTCGATCAGGAGCGCCGCGCCCTGGTGGCGAGCCCCGCGGACATGTCATGGGAATGGCCGCAAGCCCATCAACTGGTGCTCACGTTCTCCTTGCCCGCCGGCAATTACGCCACTTCAGTCCTGAACGAAATCCTCCGCACCATGGAGCCTGACCGGCACGCGGAGAACGAGTCTGCGGCGGCTGATTGACCGCGGCCTCACCTGAGCAATTTGTGGCAGAACCTCTGCGCACTACACTGCCCCCACCTCAACCAGACAGGAGACGGCCATGATCGGATACGTGACCTTGGGTACCAACGACCTGCAGCGCGCGGCGGGCTTTTACGATGCGCTGCTGGCCGAACTCGGCGCCAAGCGCCTGTGGGACATGGATCGCGGCATTCTGTGGGGCGTCAGCACGGAAAAGCCCAGCCTGTGCCTGATGAAACCCTACGACGGCAAGGCCGCCACCCATGGCAACGGCACGATGGTGGCGCTGGCCGTGGAAAAGCCCGAGCAGGTGGACCGCATCTACCAGAAGGCGCTGGCCCTGGGCGCCACGGACGAAGGCCCAGCCGGTCCGCGCGGCGACAGCTTTTATTGCGGCTACTTCCGCGATCTCGACGGCAACAAGCTCAACGTGTTCTGCATGCCTCCCAAGGCCTGAGGCGCCTGACGCGGTCGTTTCTTGAGGGGCGGGCGGCGCCGGTGGCTCCGTCCTCGTTCGCTCAATTGGCTCTTTGTGCAGCCAGCCTTATCAAGTAACTTCGAGGCAGGTGTTCCGGTCGAGTATTCCTGGAACGGTCTGTGGCGCGGAGAAAGGGCATTTGATGCGCAGTGAATCAGCAAGTCGCGAGAATCGCAAGAAGCCAGTCGTTTTGATGACCAGCGGAGCCAGAACGTATTCCAACATCGAATACCAGCTGCTCGCCAAGAAGTACATGGACTCGATCATCGAGTTCTCCCAATGCATCCCCCTGGTCTGTCCTACCGCTTACGGGACCGAAGACCTCGATCAATACCTGGACATGGCCGATGGCCTGTATGTCTCCGGGGCCTCCACCAACATCGATCCCAGCCTCTATGGCCAGGCCTGGCTCACGCCGGACCTGCCGCAGGACAAGGGCCGCGACATTGCCGATTTCTATCTGATCCAGCGCGCCCTGGAGCGCGGCATCCCCGTGCTGGGCGTCTGCCGCGGCTTCCAGGAAATCAACATCGTGCTGGGCGGCGACCTGCACCAGGCCGTGCACGAGGTGCCGGGCAAGCTGGACCATCGCGAGAAATACACCGAGGGCGACGACACCAGCCCCGATATCCTGTACGGCCCGGCGCATCCGGTCCAATTGGCGCAAGACGGCCTGTTGGGCCAGTTGCTGGGCAAACCGGAAATCACCGTCAATTCGCTGCACGGCCAGGCCTTGAACCGGCTGGGCGAGGGGGTTAAACCGGTGGGCGTGTCGCCCGACGGCGTGGTCGAGGCCTTTGTCTGCGAACGCTATCCGCAATTCACCTTGGCCGTGCAGTGGCATCCCGAATGGAAGACGGCGCAGAACCCCGATTCCATCAGGATTTTCCAGGCGTTTGGCGAGGCCTGCCGGCAGTACGCTGATGGTGCGACCACTCAGGCAGGCGCTTGAGTTCCAGGGCCGTCTTGCCATCGGCCGTGACCACGTATTCGGTGCTGCTGCGCTCGACGAAATAGGCCGAGCGGAAACGCTGCAGCAGAACGGCCAGTGCCGCGCGTGCCTGGGCTGCGGGGCCTTGGTAGGTGAGGGTCAGCGTGGTCATTTGAAGGTCTCCAATGCTTGAGGGACGCTTCTTCAACGCACGCCAGACCTCCAGGTTGACCGGGCCTTCTTAGCGGACCGCTCAGCAGCGTCCGGAGCGCCGGCTGCGCGGCAGCAGCTTGTCGAGCTCGGTGATCTGCTGCTTCAGCAGCGCCTGCAAGGTGCGCGCGTCGTCGACGGACAGGTACAGGCAGGTGGATTCGTCCTGCCCGTCGCGAGAGGGGCGGGGCTGCAGGGAGGCGTCGACGCTGAGCCGGATCAGGCCGTGGTCGTGCTTGATGGCCTTGAGCCGCTGTATTTCGATGTCGTAGGTTTTCATGGGCGTGTTCCAGCCGGTATGGCGAAACCGGATTGTCGCCGCTGGGCCAGCGGATCCTCGGATTGCCTCTTGCGCCATTGGTGTTGGTGCGCATGAACAAGGCTTGCCAGTCGCGGCATCATGCGAGCCTTGAATTCGTCGCGGCAATTTTGTTTGAGGAGAGGGCAACACCATGAACGGCGCGCAGGCATTGATTCGAACATTGATGGACGCAGGCGTCACGACGTGTTTTACCAATCCGGGCACTTCGGAAATGCATTTCGTCGCGGCGCTGGATGCGGCGCCGGACATGCGCGCCATCCTCACGCTGTTTGAAGGCGTGGCCACCGGCGCTGCGGACGGTTACGCCCGCATGGCCGACAGGCCGGCTGCCACGCTCTTGCACCTGGGCTGCGGCCTGGGCAACGGGCTGGCCAATCTTCACAATGCCCGCAAGGCCGGGACGCCGATGGTCAACATCGTCGGCGACCATGCCACCTACCACGTCCAATACGACGCCCAGCTGCAGTCCGACATCGAGACGGTCGCGCGCAATGTGTCGACCTGGGTGCGAACCTCTGCGTCGACGCAGGCCCTGGCATCGGATGCGGCCGAGGCCGTGGCCGCCGCCAGCGATGCGTCCAAGGAGGTCGCCACGCTGATCCTGCCTGCCGACGTGTCCTGGGGCGAGGGGGTGGAGTCGCAGCAAGCATGGCCGCAGCGCCCGCCTGAGATGGCCGCCGAAACCACGGTCGCCGCCATCGCCGCCGTACTGAAGGGACAGGGCGCCAAGGCCCTCCTGCTCGGCGGCAAGGCCTTGCGCGAACCGGCCTTGCGGGCGGCCTCGCGCATTGCCCAGGCCAGTGGCGCGACGCTGTACGCGGAGGTGTTTCCGGCCCGCATGGAGCGCGGCGCAGGACTGCCTGCCGTTGAAAGAATCGCCTATTTTTCCGAACTGGCCGCGGTGCAATTGGCCGGCTTGCAGGATCTGATCCTGGTGGACGCCAAGGCGCCGGTATCGTTCTTCGCCTACCCTGGGAAGAAGAGCGATCTGGTGCCCGAAGGCTGCAGGGTCCATGTGTTGTCGTCCGCCACGCAGGACGCGCTCGGCAGCCTCGAGGCCCTGGTGCGCAAGCTGGGGGCGCAAGAGATCGAGCCGGCGCTTCAGCCGGCCCGCAGGCTGGCGCCGCCGTGCGGCAAGCTCACGGCGGCCAAGGCCTGCAAGGCCATTGCCGCGGCGCTGCCCGAGGGCGCCATCGTTTCGGACGAGGCCCAGACCTCGGGCGTCACGCTGTTTGCCCGCACGGCCGGCGCGCCCCGGCACGATCTGCTCACATTGACCGGCGGGGCCATCGGCCAGGGCCTGCCGGCGGCGGTCGGCGCCGCCATCGCCTGTCCCGATCGGCCCGTCTTCGCCCTGGTCGGCGACGGCTCGGCCATGTACACGATCCAGGCGCTGTGGACCATGGCGCGCGAGCGGCTCAATGTGACGACCCTGATCTTCAACAACCGCTCCTACGCCATTCTCAACATCGAGCTCGAACGCGTGGGGGCCGAGCGCGCTGGCCATGCGGCCAAGTCGCAGCTGGACCTGTCATCTCCGCCGCTCGACTTCGTCGCGCTCGGCAAGGGCATGGGCGTGCCCTCGGTCCGGGTCGATACCTGCGAGCAGTTGAATGAGGCGCTGGCGCGGGCCGCCAAGGAGCCGGGCCCGCATTTGATCGAACTCGCGGTGCCCAATGCATTCTCGGGATTGAAACTCAAGGCCCTGCCGCATGTCATGAATGCGCTAGACAAGATGCCGCTGGCCATGGCGAAGGCGCTCAAGCGCAGGATTGCGCCCTGATTGAATCTAAATACCCATCGTCATTGATATGGCGATAGAAAAGCGCTATACAGACCGGATGATTGCTGTAAATCAATTCCCATCACCCGGTGAGTCGTCCATTCGCGGTGTTATTCACCAGTGGAATGAGGCGATTGACCAAACCACCGAGCTGTTGGGATACGGGCTCGCTTGCGGCCAATTGGACGCAGCCTGGGTCGCGAACCTGCAGGCCACGGCGCGCCGGCTGAGCGAGCTGGCTGCGGGCCATGCCGACGCGGCCTTGTACATCCTGATCCAGATGGCGGCCAGCGAGGTCGTCCATTACAGCGCCCGGCATGCGGTGCTTTGCGCCGTGGTGTCCGAACTTTGCGCGCAGCAGCTCGGGTGGAGCCGCGCCGACATCGAATCGCTGAACTGCGCGGCCCTGACGATGAATGTCGGCATGACCGAGCTGCAGGATGTTCTGGCGCAGCAGCTCAGCCCGCTGACGCCCGAGCAGCGTCGCGCGGTGAGCGAGCACGCGGGCAAGTCGGCGGCGCTGTTGCAAGCCGGCGGCGTCCAGGATCCGCTGTGGCTCGACATCGTGCGCCGCCACCACGAGGCGGACGCCCAGCGCGATGAGCTGCCGCCTTCCGGCCCGCGCATGGCCCGGCTGCTCAGACGCGTGGATATCTACACGGCCAAGCTCAGCCGGCGGGCCGGCCGCGATCCCCGCTCGCCGGCCATCGCGGCGCGCGACGCCTGCCTGAATTCGGTGGGCCTGCCCGATGCGGTCGGCGCCACCTTGATGAGCGTGCTGGGCCTGTATCCGCCGGGCTGCTTTGTTGCCCTGGCCAACGGCGACATCGGCGTGGTGATCGAGCGCGGCAGCCAGGCGCACAACCCGCAGGTGGTGTCGCTGCGCCGCGCCGACGGCAGCGAGTACGAGCAGCCCCTGCGGCGCGACACGCAGTTGCAGGCCTTTGAAGTGCTGCGCAGCCTGCCGGTGATGCGCGGCAAGCTGCAGCACGACCTGGCGGCGATTCTCGGCGCCGCCCCGGATTAGACATGATGGTCGCGCTCCGCCAGCGGTGACGGCCCATCCCCGGTATCGTGGGTTGCGCACCGAGGTGTGCCGAGCCACATACGGTCGGACAGGCCGGCCGTCGCAGTCAAGGAGATGGGCCATGGACGAGCGTATCAATTTC
>JAFALA010000072.1 GCA_019234815.1 Burkholderiaceae bacterium
GCCGTCTACGTGCCGGCCGATGACTTGACCGACCCCTCGCCTGCCACGACCTTCGCCCACTTGGATTCCACCGTGGTGCTGAGCCGTGACATCGCTGCCCTGGGTATCTACCCCGCCGTGGACCCGCTCGACTCGACGAGCCGCCAGCTCGACCCGCTGGTCGTCGGCGAAGACCACTACAACACGGCGCGCGCCGTGCAGGGCACGCTGCAGCGCTACAAGGAACTGCGCGACATCATCGCGATCCTGGGCATGGACGAACTGTCGCCGGAAGACAAGCTGGCCGTGGCTCGCGCCCGCAAGATCCAGCGTTTCCTGTCGCAGCCTTTCCACGTGGCCGAAGTGTTCACCGGTTCGCCCGGCAAGTACGTGCCGCTGAAGGAAACCATCCGCGGCTTCAAGATGATCGTGGCTGGCGAGTGCGATCACCTGCCCGAGCAGGCGTTCTATATGGTCGGCACCATTGATGAGGCTTTTGAAAAGGCCAAGAAGATTCAGTAAGCGGCGCATTCGGGCCCCATGCGTCGTTGCCGTGCTCGGTGGACATGAGTCCACCTTGCGCGCGGCGCCTAGCCTGGGACCCGACTGCTTGCTTTCTGAACCTTCTTACACGCTAGGTCGGCTCTGGAAGCAGCTTTCTGAACTTAACGCTAGAAGGAAGATTGAACATGGCAACCATTCATGTTGACGTCGTGTCCGCCGAGGAGAAGATCTTCTCGGGCGAGGCCAAGTTCGTCGCCTTGCCGGGTGAGAGTGGCGAGCTGGGCATCCTGCCGCAGCACACGCCCTTCATCACCCGCATCAAGCCCGGTGCCGTGCGCATCGAGCGTGCTGACAATGGCGAGGAAGAGTTCGTGTTCGTCGCCGGCGGCATTCTCGAAGTGCAACCGCAGCGCGTGACCGTGCTGGCCGATACCGCCATCCGCGGCAAGGACCTGGACGAAGCCAAGGCCATCGAAGCCAAGAGGCTGGCCGAGGAAGCGATGAAGAACGCCAAGAGCGATATCGACTTTGCCGCCGCGCAAGGCGAATTCGTTGCCATGGCGGCTCAGATCGCTGCCGTGCGCAAGTTCCGCCGCAAGTAATTCGACACCCGACTCCGGTCGATTCAGGCGCCCGCTGACGCAAGTCATGCGGGCGTCTGCTTTTTTGATATGTTCCAGGTTCTGAGCAGCCTGCCCCAATTCCATGCCGACAGCCATCTCCCTCAGCCGTGTTCACGGCCTTGACGCCATTGAACTCCAGGCGCGCGACGGCGCTCGCGCCACGCTGCTGCTGCACGGCGGGCATCTGGTGTCCTGGTGCCCGGCAGGCGCCGGGGAGCAGCTCTATCTTTCGCCGCGGTCGGCCTTCACGTCCGGCCAGGCGATCCGCGGCGGCGTGCCGGTGATCTTTCCGCAGTTCGCGGCCCGCGGCGCCCTGCAGCGCCATGGCTTTGCCCGCACCAAGCCCTGGCAGCTCGTGCTGGCCGAACAAGGCGAGGCCGATGCCCTGGCCGTCCTGCGGCTCAGCCAGGACGCGGCGACACGCATGTGCTGGCCGCACGATTTCGACCTGGAGCTGACCGTGCGCATTGCCGGCGCCAGCTTGGAGATGGAGCTGGCCTGCGAGAACAAGGGCGATACGCCCCTGAGCTTCACCGGCGCGCTGCACACCTACCTCGGCATCGAGGCGCTCGGCGAAACCAGCGTGCGGGGCCTGGGTGGCCTGCACTACTGGGATTCGGTGGCGCAAAAGGAAGCGGTGCAACGCACCGACCTGCTGCTGCCAGGCATGCCCGACACGCAGGACCTGGACCGCATCTACTACCAGGTTCATGAATCTCTGACCCTGGTCGAGCAGCGGGGCCCAGCGCAGCGTTGCGTCGAGATCCGCCAGCACGGTTTTGAGGACGCCGTGGTGTGGAACCCCGGTGCCGCCAAATGCGCCGCGCTCAGCGACATGCCGCTGGGGGATTTTGAAAAAATGCTGTGCGTGGAGGCGGCCTGCATCGAGCGCCCCGTGATCCTGCAGCCGGGCGAGACCTGGGCGGGCATGCAGAGCCTGAGTCTGGTTTGAAAGGTCGCCAAATGGGCAAGAGCAGCGGCAAGAACGGCGACAAGAAGAGCAGCAAGAGGGGCGAAGCGGACAATGCCAACGGCCATGCACCGCGCCTGAGCAAGTCCGACTACCTGGAGCGCTTGGCGCCCATGCAGGTCGAGCTCAATGCCATGGCCAACTGGCTGCAACACCATGGCAAGCGCCTGCTGGTGATCGTCGAAGGCCGCGACACGGCCGGTAAGGGCGGCGCCATCCACGCCATCTCCGAAACGCTCAATCCACGCCAATGCCATACCGTGGCACTTGACAAGCCCAGCGAGCGCGAGACCGGGCAGTGGTATTTCCAGCGCTATGTGCCGCATCTGCCCAGCGCCGGCGAGATCGCGCTGTTCGATCGCAGCTGGTACAACCGTGCCGGCGTGGAGACCGTCATGGGCTTTTGCACGCCGCAGCAGACGCAGGCCTTCCTGAAGCAGGTGCCCATTTTTGAAAAGCTGCTGGTCGACGACGGCATCCTGCTCTTCAAATACTGGCTCACGGTGGACCAGGCCCAGCAGGAGGAGCGCATGGCCGACCGGCTGTCCGATCCGCTCAAGCGCTGGAAGCTGTCGCCCATCGACCTGGAGGCGCGCCGCCTGTACCGCCAATATGGCGAAGCGCGCGACGCCATGCTGCAGGCCACGCACACGCGCCATGCGTCCTGGACCCTGGTCGACTTCAACGACCAGCGGCGCGGCCGGCTGACCTTGATCCGCGATTTGCTGGACCGTCTGCCCGACGTCACCACCGTGCCGCCCAAGCTGCATTGGCCGCCGCTGGACCACGCGCCTGAAGTTGAAGTGTTCAACGCCAAGCTCAAGCCGATTCCCAGTTTGTGAGCCTTGGTGCCAGATCAAAGAAAGCCGCAATCCTGGCCAGCGATCGCAGCACCGAGGTTTTGACATCGGATAATCCGAGGCATGAATGCTCCACTGCAGAATGACACCTTCCTGCGCGCCTGCCTGCGCCAGGCCACCGATTACACGCCCGTCTGGCTGATGCGCCAGGCCGGACGTTATCTGCCTGAATACCGCGAGACGCGCGGCCGCGCCGGCAGCTTCATGGGCCTGGCCACCAACACCGATTACGCCACCGAAGTCACGCTGCAGCCGCTGGAGCGCTATCCGCTGGATGCCGCCATTCTGTTCAGCGACATCCTGACCGTTCCCGACGCCATGGGCCTGGGCCTGAGCTTTGCGCAGGGCGAAGGGCCGCGTTTTGCCAAGCAGGTGCGCGACGAAGCCGCCGTGGCCGAACTGGCGGTGCCGGACATGGACAAACTGCGTTATGTGTTCGACGCCGTCGGCTCCATCCGCAAGGCCCTGAACGGGCGCGTGCCCCTGATCGGATTTTCGGGCAGCCCCTGGACCCTGGCCTGCTACATGGTCGAGGGCGGCGGCTCGGACGACTACCGCCACGTCAAGACGTTGATGTATGCGCGTCCGGACCTGATGCATCGCATCCTCGCCATCAATGCCGATGCGGTCGCGACCTACCTGAACGCCCAGATCGACGCGGGCGCGCAGGCGGTGATGGTGTTCGATTCCTGGGGCGGCGTGCTGGCCGACGGCGCATTCCAGGCCTTCAGCCTGGCCTACTCGCGCCGCGTGCTGTCGCAGCTCAAGACGCACGCGAACGGCCAGCGCGTGCCCAGCATCCTGTTCACCAAGGGCGGCGGCCTGTGGCTGGACGAGATCGCCGACGCCGGCGCCGACGTGATCGGCCTCGACTGGACGGTGAATCTCGGTCGCGCCCGCCAGCAGCTGCAGGACCGGGTGGCCCTGCAAGGCAACCTGGACCCCAACGTGCTGTTCGCGCCGCCGGAAGCCATCCGGGCTCAGGCGCGCGCCGTGCTGGACAGCTTTGGTCCGCCGCAAGGGCCCGAGGGTCGAATGGGCGGCCATATCTTCAATCTGGGCCATGGCATCAGCCAATTCACGCCGCCGGAGCACGTGTCTGCACTGATTGACGAGGTGCACCGCCATTCGCGTGCCATGCGTGTGCGCTGATCCTCGATCAAGCCCCAATTTGGCGCGTGATATTTGACCTGCATGAATCAGTTATCCCCAGTCAGGCACAGCTTTTGCAGTTGTGCATGGGGACGGCCAGATGCGCCGGCAGACTCTGTGCCGATGAGCTAAGTCACTGATTCATATCAGGTATTGGAATGCAACAGAGGTAACTCGACGCGACAGGCATGCAGGTGCATTGCTTATCATTTCTTGATGCGCTGAATGTTTTGCACAAAGTTATCCACAGAACGAATTCGTTCATTGAAAACATAATTGATTCAAGCGCTTAGAGCGCATTTCTCAAAAAAACCGGAGCTATTTGTCATGTTGAGCCCGGATGCGGCCGAGCCCAAAGAACGAATCAAGGTGGCTGTCGATGCCCCTCAACACAGCGGATTGGTCGCACCGCTGGACTATCTGGCCCAGGACGCGCCGGCTCCGGGCACCCTGGTTCAGGTGCCCCTGGGCCGCCGCCAGGTCTTGGGCATCGTCTGGGACGGCGGTGAGCCCGACGAAACCGCCGAACTTTCGCATCAGCTCCGGCCCGTTGACCAGGTCTTGGGCGCCTTGCCGCCTTTGAGCGCCACGTGGCGCGAGCTGGTGCAGTTCGCGGCCCGGTACTACCAGCGGGCCATCGGCGAGGTGGCCTTGTCGGTGCTGCCGCCGCAGTTACGCGACCTCGATGCCAAGCAGCTGCAGGCGCGGCTCAAGAGCCTGGCCAAGTGGTTGGCCAAGGACGCCGAGAGTACGGATGGTGCTGACACGTCGCCCGACAAGGTGCCGGAGCTGAGCCCGGCGCAGGCCGAGGTCCTGTCACAGCTGGATGCCGTCATGTGCCGCGCTCCCGGTGACGAAGCGCCTGCGCCGGTATTGCTGTGGGGGGTGACGGGCAGCGGCAAGACCGAGGTCTATCTGCGCGCCGCCGAACATGCGCTGGCGCGCGGCCTGCAGGTGCTGGTGCTGGTGCCCGAGATCAACCTCACGCCCCAGCTGGAGGCGCGCTTTGCGCGGCGCTTCGCCGGGCGCCGCCTGGTGGCGTTGCACAGCGGCCTGACGCCGGCACAGCGCTTGCGTCACTGGCTTGCCGCGCATCTGGGGCAGGCCGAACTGGTCCTGGGGACCCGCCTGGCCGTGTTCGCGTCCCTGCCCAGGCTGGGCCTGATCGTGGTCGACGAGGAGCACGATCCTTCCTACAAGCAGCAGGACGGGGCGCGCTACTCGGCACGGGACTTGGCGGTCTACCGGGCGCGGCTGGAGCGCGTGCCGGTGGTGCTGGGGTCCGCCACGCCCTCGCTGGAGACCTGGCAGCATGCCAACAGTGGACGCTATCGGCGCCTGGCGCTGCCCGAGCGGATAGGCTCCGGCGCCATGCCGCGGGTGCGGATTTTCGACATGAACACGCTGCCGCGCCAAAAGGGCGTGACCACGGCATTGACGGCGCCCTTGCTGCAGGCCCTGCGCGAACGCCTGCAGCGCGGCGAGCAAAGCCTGCTGTTCCTGAACCGGCGCGGTTATGCGCCCGTGCTCCATTGCGTCGAATGCGGCTGGAAAAGCGAATGCCCGCATTGCAGCGCCTGGCGCGTGTTCCACAAGGCCGATCGGACCTTGCGCTGCCACCATTGCGGCTTCAGCGAACGGGTGCCGCGGGCCTGCCCTGATTGCGGCAACCAGGACATCGCGCCGCTGGGCCGCGGCACCGAACGCCTGGAGGAGCAGCTGGCGGAGCTGCTGCCCCAAGCACGGGTGGCGCGCATCGATGCGGACTCCACCCGGCACAAGGGCGCGCTGGAAAGCCAGCTGGGCGCCGTGCATGCGGGAGAGGTGGACATCCTGGTCGGAACGCAGATGGTCACCAAGGGGCATGATTTCCGCCGCATGACGCTGGTGGCGGCCGTCAACCCGGACGGCGCCTTGTTCAGCAGCGACTTTCGCGCGCCTGAGCGCCTGTTTGCGCTCCTGCAGCAGGCCGCCGGACGCGCCGGGCGCGACGCCGGGCACGCGGCGCGCAGCGAAATGTGGGTGCAGACCTGGCATCCCCAGCATGCCCTGTACAAGGCCTTGCAGGCGCACGACTTCGAGGCGTTCGCCGCGGAACAGCTGGCCGAGCGGGCCTCGGCGGGACTGCCGCCTTTCGCCTCGCTGGTCCTGCTGCGCGCCGAAGCCCGCAGCGTGGAGCAGGCACGCGAGTTCCTGGAGGCCGCGGCGCTGCAGGCGCAGGCGCTGTCCACGGCGGACCAGGTGCTGGTCTACCCGCCCGTGCCCATGAGCGTGGCGCGGGTGGCCAATGTCGAACGCATGCAGATGCTGCTGGAGTCAGCGCAGCGCCAGCCTTTGCAGCGTCTGTTGCATGAGTGGCTGCCTCATCTGCAGGCGCTCAAGCGGGAGCACAAGGGCGTGTTGCGCTGGGCGATCGACGTCGATCCGCTGGCGATTTGACGCCCGCAGTCAGCTGGTTTGCGCCGATTCCAGCATCAAGCCGGTTTCGGCGCTGCCCAGCAGCGATTCGATGTTCAGCATGATCAGTGAACGCTTGTCCAGCACGCCCATGGCTTCGAAGTGGCGGTGCTCGGCGCTCGACTGGATCCTGGGCATCTCGCGGATCTGTTCCTTGGTCAGCGTGATCACGTCGTTGACCCGGTCCACCACCGCGCCGATGCTGCGCTCGTTCAGGTTGACGACGATGATGACCGTGCTCGCGTCGATCTGGGCATGGGGCATGCCGAAGCGGCTGCGCAAGTCGACGATGGGAACGATTTCGCCGCGCAGATCGATCACGCCCAGCACATGGGCGCTGGCACCTGCAATCTGCGTCGGTTGCTGGTAGGAGCGGATCTCTTGCACGCGCAGCAGGTCGATCCCGTATTCCTCGGCGCCCAGCTCGAAGGCCAGCAACTCGCGCGCAGGCTCGGTGCTCTGGGCCACGGCGCGGGCGTTGCGTTGGGTGTTGGCGGGGATCAGGGCATTGCTCATGGGAGGACTCGTCGATGAAAAGGCGTTGTGGGAACTGCCGAGCGGCCATGGTAAGTCTTGGCGCAGCTGCTGTGACGGCGCCCGTCCTCAAATGGGATGGAACGGTGAAATCCGACACGCGGCCGTACCTTCATTCGGCCCCTCATGTTTTCCCTTGACGCGCCATGACCTGCAGCAGCGGCTCCAGCGCGGCCCAAAGACAGTGCAAACCGTGCCACGGGTCTGCAGTGGCGGATCCGGACGGGCTGGCATCGCCGTGCTCCATTCGATGGGCGGCTTGCTCGAGTTGAAACGCCATGGCCGAGGCCGCACGATAGCCCAGCAGTGCGAGCATGCTCTTGCAGTCATGGCTCAGGCGGTGCACCGTCCCCAGGTCTTGGCGTCGAAAGGCCCGCCGAATGCGTTCGATGTCCCTGGGCAGCTGCGCCAACGCGCTGGCACGGAAGCGCTCAAAAAGCGCCTGGTTGCCGCCAAAGTTGTGCAGCAGGGCCTGCTCAAGATTGTCCACGCCATCGGGCTCTTGAAGGCTTGAAGCCGCGATGTCGGTCAGCAGGCGTTGCAGCAGCTGCGCCAACGCCTGTGCATGCAGCTCGGGCTGCTGCAGCCGCTGCCATTCGGCGGGCCAATGCCAGGGGGTCGCCGCCCGGGGGGTGGTGCAATGCAACAGCACCCGGCACGGGCCGAGCAGATTGGGGCACTGCCGCAATTCGTTCAGCAGCCTCCAGCCTTCATCGGTGTCGTCGTGGCTGGCAATAGCCAGCAGATCCGCTCGGCCTGCCGCCAAGGCGCCGAGCACCTGTCGCGTCTGGTTCAGGGCTGCGCATTCAATCGGGTATTCATCGTGCAGCAAGGGCAGGGCAGCCCCAAACAGCAAGGGCAGCCGGCCAGCCGCGTCAAGAACAAGGAGTCGGTAGCTTCGCATGCGTGGCGTCGGCGGCAGTCCTCGCGCGGCCGGCAGGGGTCAGGTTCAGGGGATGGATGCCGGCAGGGCAGAGCCTGCAGCGCCCTTTGCATGAAGCGGAGGGACGCGGGCTGAACTCAGGAAATTCTTGAGCAATTCGGGCAATTCCAAGGCCAGCCTGGGCTTGTGAATGACGGGCACGTCGCGCAATGCAAATGCATAGGGCGCGCGCTGCTCTTCATTCAACGAGGTAATGACGATGAGCTGGCTGTTGGCGAATTGGGGCTGCGAGCGCAGGCTGGTGATCAGGGTTGCGCCGTCAATGCCGGGCAGCAGGATGTCGACGATCAGCACTTGAGGCTGCAATTGGCCGCACATGGCCAAACCCACGATGCCGTCTTGGGCCACGTGGAGTTCCACTTGCGGCAGGTGCTCCTGGACAAGCAGACCCACCAGATTTTGAAAATACGCCGAGTCCTCGATCAGCAAGACGCGCGGCGCATTGCCAGTCCGAATGGCCGCCTGCGCCGCCGGTTTGCTCAGGGTCTCGGGCGCCGAAGACGGCGCGCCTCGCGAGCGCAGCCAGCGCTCGACCGAGGCGCGGGCAATGCGGCGGTGCCCGCCAGGCGTTTTCCACGCTTCCAATTCGCCGCGATCCACCATCAGTTGCACGGAACGGACGGCCATGCCCAGCCAGCGCGCCACTTCCAGTGTGCTGCAGTCATCTTCGGGATTCAGGCTTGTCGTTTCTGGCATTTGAACAATGTGGCCTGCTTTAAAGGCGTGAATGCAATTCCGATTTCATCTGATTAATATGATACATATGCTCGGCATTCTGTGACAATACATGTGAATGTAACGAAGACGGCGTTGCATCAATCAGAAGCGTGATGAATCGGGTTGATTTTCCTTGCTTCGCGTTAGAACTTACATACACATTTCGTGAAATGTGCCCATTTGTTGCATTTTTATACTGGAAATCGAAAGGAGCTGCGCTCCGGCGTGAGCGGTATGCCTGCGCAGAACGGCTACTGTGCCAAATTTGACGCGCTCCATTGCAATTATTGCAAGGCCGATTGATCCCAATTCTCAGGGCGCCTGACTGAAAGTGAAGACCTCGCGAGACAAGTTGTCGGTGGCACCTGAAGTCGGGCGTTGGGGCGCGCGCGCGGTGGCGGCGGCGGGCATTCTGTTGGCGAGTCTGGTGTGGGCCGCCTTGGGTGTCGTGGCCTGGAACAATGCTTATAACGAGTTAGCAGCTGCGGAGCAGCGCAACGAATTGGTGGTGCGTGTGATGGAAAACCATGTCACCCGCACGGTGGAGACCGCGTCGGTGGCGCTGGCTTCCTTGGGCGACGCAGTGGGGGAGTTGAGGGAATTCGATGCGACTCGCCTCGGCGAGATGCTGAACCAGATGCTGATCGGCATGCCGTATCTGCGCAGTGTTGCCGTTATGGATGCGGAGGGCCGGGTTCTGGCCAGCACCAGCGCGCTGGATCGGGATTTGCGGATCTCGCCTGCATTGCTCGCGCCCCTGCCGCCCCTCTCCCAGGACGTGCTGCTGCCGTTCTTGCAGGGGCGCGGTCTGGGCGGGTTTCAAGGCCCTGCGCCGGCGCAGGGCGCACCGGATCCCGCGAGCGCGGGCGTGGGAAGCCTGCCCTTGCTGCGGCATGTGATGGGCCCCAGGGGGCGCGATTTGTATCTCGTTGCCCTCATCAACGTCGACGCCTTGGCCAATATTGATCAAGGCATGCTGATGGACGGCGGCGTTGCCCTGCTGGCCGACTACAGTGGACTCTTGCTGGCATCCACCGCCGGGCTGCCCCTGATGCCGGGCGCCAAATTGACGCATCTGCCCGTATTCGCGAGCCATCTGCTGGCGCAGGACCATGGAAGTTATCGGGGCGAGGGCGTCAACCCGAGCAAGCGGCTGGTAGCGTTTCGGGCGTCGCAAACACGCCCGCTGGTCTTGATCGTGGAGCAGTCCTTTGACGCGGTGTTGCAGGCATGGCGCTTGGCGCTGGTCTGGTATGTGGTCCTGGGAGCGATCGCGACCGCCTTGATCGCCGCCTTCAGCGTGCTCACGCTGCGCAGCCTGCGTGCGCGGGTGCAGTCCAGATGGGCCTTGGATCGCGCGCATGAGGAGGTGGCGCAGCGCGAGCAGGACTTGAGCGTGCTGGTGCGCAGCCTGCAGGAGCTGATCTTCCGAACCGACGTGCTGGGCCGCATCAGCTACGTGAACACGCAATGGCTGGGGAAACGCGGCGACGCCGCGGAAGGCGCGGTAGGGCGGTTTCTGCAAGAGCTTGTCGAGCCGCGCCATCGCGCCGCCGTGGCGGCCGTGTTTGCGCCCGACAACCTCAGCCTGGTCCGGCATGTGTCGGCATCGATGCGTGCCGTGGACGGTCAATTGCATCATTTCGACATTGCCGTGGTGCCGCTGCTGGACAGCGGCGGGACTCTACAGGGCTTTGTCGGCAGCGCCGTCGACGTCACCGAGCGGCGCGACGCGCAAAGGCAGTTGGAGCAGCAGCTGGCCTTCACGGAACTGCTGCGCGAGAGCAGCCCCTTGCCCTTGGCCATGTTCGACACCAAGGGGCGCTATCGCATGGTCAACAAGGCCTGGGAGGACTTCCTGGGGCGCGGGCGCAAGGACTTGCAGGGCGAGCCCGCCGGCAAATTCTCGTCCCCCTTGGAAGCCGAGCCCTTTTCCAGCCTGGATCCCGACTGGGACGTCGAAGGCGGGCGGCGGGTCGCCGAGCATGTCGTGCGCGACCTCTACGGCAGGAAGCGCGACATGCTGATCAACAAGTCGCTCGTGCCCGACGGACGCGGCGGCATCGTGGGGGTGCTCTGCACCCTGGTCGACGTGAGCGAGATCCGGGCTGCCGAGCGCATCACGCGAGAGGCCGCCGAAGCGGCGCAGGAAGCCTCGCGTGCCAAGAATGAGTTTGTCGCCAACATGAGCCATGAATTGCGCACGCCCTTGCAGTCCATTCTCGGTTTCTCCGAATTGGGGCAGCTCAAGGCGCAGGAGCATCCTCGCTTGCATCAGATGTTCACCGACATTCAAAATGCCGGGCAACGCATGCTGGCGCTGGTGAATGATTTGCTCGATGTGGCCAAGATCGAGAGTGCCGTTGGAACCTTTGAGCTGGAACGCTGCGACTTGCGCATGCTGGTGCGCCAGGTTGCGCATGAATTGGACCCGCTGATGGCCAAGCGCGCCATTCGTCTGCGCCTGGTGCTGGACGATGCGCCCTTGTTGGCGCGCCTGGACCCGGTGCGGGTCCAGCAGGTGATACGCAATCTGATGGCCAACGCGATCAAATTCTCGCCCGAAGGCGGCGTCATCACCGTCACGGCCGGCCTCGGCCACGGCAACGGCCTGCATTTGTCAGTCGCCGACCAGGGGCCGGGCATTCCGGAGGCCGAGTTGGAGGCCATTTTCGAAGCGTTTGTGCAATCAACCGTAACCAAGGATGGCGCCGGAGGCACCGGTTTGGGCCTGGCGATTGCGCGCAAGATTGTCGAAATCCATGGCGGACGCATCTACGCGGAGAGCGGGCCGCAAGGCGGCGCGGTGTTCCACATCCTCCTGCCGGGGCGTGATTGGCCCGAGTCACAAATCGCCGATCTGGTTTGAAGGCTTGTTACAAAATTAAGTCACTGTTGCCGCGGGCTTGGCTAAAGTGACGCCTCAGGAGCAAGCAGATGGCGCAATTCGTTCACGACGACCCGATACGCAGGGATATGGCGTCCGCCTTGGAGGCCGGTGCGCGTCTGGGTGTATGGCGAATCATCGAGCGCCTGCATGCCTGTGAATCCGGGCATTGGTACCGCGTCGAGCACGTCCTGGCCACCGATGAGCGGGCGCTGCTGCTGGTGTATCGCCGCAGCGAGGACGCCGCCTCGATCCTGCTGCGCTTTGCCGAAGAGCTGCCGGGTGTGGCGCAAGCCTGGAAGGGGCGCTTGGGCCTGGCTTTGGACAGCGGCGTGGCCCCCGATGGGCTGCCTTATGTGGTGATGCAAAGCCTGCCGGGGCGGGCCTTGATTCCGGCACTGGCGGACCTGCCGCTGCGGCAGCGCATGGGCTATCTGAGCAGCCTGTGCAAATTGCTGCACGAGTTGCACGAGCAGGGCCTGCTGCTGTTCGAGCTGGATCCCAGCATGTTGTGGATCACGCACGAGGGGCAGGCCGCGTTGATGGCTATGGGCCTGGTGGCCCAGGGTGATGGCCGAAGCCGCGACGAGACCACGATCACCGGGGGCTTGCGTCAGGCGAGGCGCAGTTTTTGCCTGGCGTCGCTGCCGTACCGTGCGCCCGAACTGGGCGGCGGCGAGATGTCCGACCTGGCCGGCGAGGCCTATGCCCTGGGCAAGCTCATGCTGACCTTGCTGGGCGCGCGAGTCGATTCCGACGCCTCGGCGCTGATGGGACGCGCCGATGTGAAGTCCCTGTCGTCGTGGGTTGCGCTGAGCCGCAGCGAGCGCGAGAGCCTCACCGCCGTGGCCCAGAAAGCCGGCGCAGCCACGCCGCAGGAGCGCTACCAGACCGTCGATGAGCTGAGCGCCGATCTGGACGCGTGGCTGAGCGGGCAGCTGGAGCGCGCCGCTGCGCCGGCCGACGCGCCTCTGGTGATACCGGCGGACATGGTTCATGCCGTTGCCGGCGCCCATCATCGCCCCTGGGCCGCGGTGATGCTGATGACCCTGGGTGCGCTGGCCTTGGTGTGGTGGTTTTTCGGGGCACAGATCATGGGAGAGCTGCAGGTCGGTGTGCTGGCGCGTTTATGATCCAGCGCCCCTCACCCGACAGCCATGGCCGACGCTCCCTCCACACTCAATCCCGCGCAGCTTGAAGCGGTTCATCATCTGCACGGGCCCTGTCTGGTCGTGGCGGGCGCAGGCTCGGGCAAGACGCGCGTCATCACCCAGAAGATCGCCCGGCTGCTGCAGGCCGGCTACCAGGCCAGGCAGATCGCCGCTATCACCTTCACCAACAAGGCCTCGCAGGAAATGCGCGAGCGCGCCAAGAGCCTGGTGGGGCCGCGCGCTGCCAAGGATCTGGCCATTTCGACCTTCCACTCGCTGGGCGTGCGCATGCTGCGCGAGGAGGGCAGCCGCGTCGGGCTGAAGGAGCAGTTCTCGATCCTGGACAGCGACGACGTGCTGTCGGTGTTGCGTGACGCGGGCGGCACCACCGATGCCAACCAGGCGCGTTCCTGGCAATGGACCATCTCGCTCTGGAAGAACCAGGGCCTGACGGCCGAGATGGCGCTGAAGGCCGCCAAGGACGAGAACGAACGCGTCGCTGCCGTGGTCATGGGCCGCTACCAGGAACGATTGGCAGCGTATCAGGCGGTCGATTTCGACGACCTGATCGGCCTGCCGCTCAAGTTGTTGACCGAAGACGCCGAGGCGCGCGGCAAGTGGCAGGACAAGCTGCGCTACGTGCTGGTCGACGAGTACCAGGACACCAACGCTGTGCAGTACGACCTGCTGCGCGCCCTGGTGGGCGAGCGCGCCATGTTCACCGCGGTGGGTGACGACGATCAGAGCATCTACGGCTGGCGCGGCGCCACCATCGAGAACCTCAAGCGCCTGCCGCTGGACTTTCCCTCGCTGAAGGTGATCGCGCTGGAGCAGAACTACCGCTCCACGGGCGCCATCCTGCGCGCCGCCAACAACGTGATCGCGACCAATCCCAAGCTGTTCGAGAAGAAGCTGTGGAGCGAGTTCGGCGACGGCGAGCCCATCGCGCTGGTCGAGTCGGACGGCGAGGAGCACGAGGCCGAGCGCGCCGTGGCCCGCATCCAGTCCATCCGCGCCAACCAGGGCGCGGTCAAGTTCGCCGATTTCGCCATCCTGTACCGCGCCAACCACCAGGCGCGCGTGTTCGAACAGGCGCTGCGGCGCGCGCAGATTCCCTACAAGGTGTCGGGCGGGCAGAGCTTCTTCGACAAGAGCGAGATCAAGGACCTCTGCGCCTGGCTGCGCCTGCTCGTCAACCAGGACGACGACCCGGCCTTCCTGCGCGCCGTCACCACGCCCAAGCGCGGCATCGGCCACCAGACCCTGGGCGCCCTGAGCCAGTTCGCGGGGCGTTGGAAGATCAGCATGTACGAGGCGCTGTTCTCTGAGTCGCTGTCCACCGTGCTGAGCCAGCGCGCCATCGGCTCGCTGCACGAATTCGGCCGTTACCTGAACGATCTCGAATACCGCGCCAAGCATTGCTCCGGCGCCGAGAATGCCAAGACGCTGATGATGGAGTGGCTCAAGGACATCGGCTACGAGCAGCACCTGCTCGACAACGACGACAACGAAAAAGCCGCTGCCGCGCGCTGGAACAACGTGATGGATTTCGTCGACTGGGTGGCCAAGCGCTGCGGCGGCCAGCTCAGCCAGGAAGGCGGTACGACGTTCGAGGAACCCCAGCAGACGGTCCTGGAAGTGGCGCAGACCATCAGCGTGATCCTGTCGCTGGCCGAGCGCGGCGAGGAGCAGGACCAGGTCGTGCTGACCACCCTGCACGCGTCCAAGGGCCTGGAGTGGCCGCATGTCTTCCTGGCCGGCATCAACGAAGGCCTGCTGCCCTTCAAGGCCGACGACGAGGAGATGACGGCGCAGCGCCTCGAGGAAGAGCGCCGCCTGATGTACGTGGGCATCACGCGCGCGCGCACGACCCTGGCGGTCAGCACCTTGCGGCGGCGCAAGAAGTCGCGCGAGATGGTGATGGGCATTCCCAGCCGCTTCATCGCGGAGATGAAGCTGCATGAAAGCGGCATCAAGGAAGATCCGCGCGAGAAGCTCAAGCGCATGCGCGAGATGTTCGCGGCCAAGGGCGCCGCCAGTGCGGCGGCGCAGAAGGCCCAGCCTTGACGCAGGGCGTTGATGCGGGGCGTTGATGATGGGGAGCTTTACGCGGCCTACATCCCCTTGAACAGGTGCGTGTAGCTGCGGCTCACTTCCAGCTTCTCGTTCAGGCCCTTCACGCTGACCAGCTGGCGGCCACGGAAATCGCGGCCGACGCCGGCGATCGCCTTGACGTTGATCAGCGTGGAGCGGTGGATCTGCCAGAACTGCGCGGGGTCGAGTTCGTCCACCAGCTCCTTGATCGGCTTGCGGATCAGGGCCTCCAGCGATTCGGTCTGGACCCGGGTGTATTTTTCATCGCTGATGAAGAACAGGATGTCTTCCACCGGGATCATCTGGATGGTCTGGCCGACTGTGGCCTGGATCCACTGCAGGTAAGGCCTGCGCCCCTCGGGATGCAGCTGGGCCGTGAGCTTGTGCAGCAATTGCTGCAGCGAGGCGCCCGGCGGCTGGCTTAAGGCGCCGCCGCCGTTTTCATGCTTTTGCGCGAGCTTTTGCTGGATGCGCGCCACCGTGATGCTCAGGCGCTCGCGCTCGGCGGGTTTGAGCACATAGTCGGCCACGCCCTGTTCGAAGGCCTCGACGGCGTACTGGTCGTAGGCGGTGATGAACACGATCTCGGGCACCAGCCAGTTCTCATCCTGCGGCAGTTGGGCTATTTCGCGCGCCGCTTCGACGCCGCTCAGGCCCGGCATGCGGATGTCCAGGAACACGATGTCGGGCTGGTGCTCGCGCGTCAGGTCCACGGCCTCCTGGCCGTTCTTGGCTTCCGCCACGATCTCCAGTCCGGGCCAGATCTCGTTCAGGCGCTTGCGCAATTGCTCGCGCATCAGGCGTTCATCGTCCGCAAGGACGGCGCGCACGGGGGCGCGATCGGGTTGGGATGGCATGTTCATGGTGGGTTCAGTGGCAGTTTGTGGCGTGTGTCCTTGAGCGTCTTCATGACGATTTGCGAGCAGATGTCGCGCATGCCCGGCACCTTGTTGAGGCGCTCGACGACGAAATCGGAAAACTCGCGCAGATTGCGGCAGCGTACCTGCAGCATGTAGTTGGACTGCCCGGTCACCACGTAGGCGGCCGCGACCTCGTCAAACCGCAGCAGCTGCTGGAGAAATTCGTCATGCCAATCGGCGCGCGTGCGATCCAGCGTGATCTGCACGAAGGCCTCCAGCTCGAATCCCAGCTGCGCCGTATCGAGTTCGGCGTGGTAGCCGTGGATCAGCCCGTTGTCCTCCAAGGCCCGCACGCGCCGCAGACAGGCCGATGGCGACAGGGCGACCTTGTCCGCCAGGTCCTGATTGCTCAGCCTGCCGTTGGCTTGCAAGGCGCTCAATATGCGGTGGTCGATGGCATCCAGTTGCATTTTGCAAGATTCGGCGTTTCAAAAGTGTTAGGGCAGAATATTCTGCGAATTCTGGATCAATTGCAATGCGAACTTGCAATTTTTTCTGAGGTGCTCCTTGCTAAGATTTCTGCCGTTGACCCACGCCAACCCCAGGAGACATCCATGCACAGCCGCGACCTTTGCCTGCAGGCCGATCGTCAAGACGAACTTGCGAACCTGCGCCATCAGTTTTCATTGCCGCACGGGGTGATCTACCTCGACGGCAACTCCCTGGGCGTGCTGCCCAAGACGGCCACGGCGCGCAGCCAGCACGTGCTGGAGCAGGAATGGGGCGTGGGCCTGATCCGCAGCTGGAATACCGCGCGCTGGTTTGAGCTGCCGACGCGCCTGGGCGAAAAGCTGGGCCGCCTGATCGGGGCCGAGGCGGGCGAGGTGGTCGTGACGGACACGACCTCGCTGAATTTGTTCAAGGCCCTGGCTGCGGCGCTGCGCATCCAGCAGGCACAGGCACCCAAGCGCCGGGTGATCGTCTCGGAGCGCGACAACTTCCCGACCGACCTGTACATGATGCAGGGCATGATCGACTTTCTCCAGCAAGGCTACGAGTTGCGTCTGATCGACGAGACGCTCTCGCTGGAGCAGGCCCTGACCGATGAGGTGGCCGTGCTGGCGCTGTCGCACGTCAATTACCGCACCGGCGCCATGTACGACATGGCCGAGGTCACCGCGAAGGCGCAGGCCCGCGGCGCGCTCGTCATCTGGGACCTGGCGCATGCAGCCGGCGCGGTGCCCGTGGACCTGAACGGCGCCGACGCCGATTTCGCCGTCGGCTGCACCTACAAATACCTGAATGGCGGCCCCGGCTCGCCGGCCTTCATCTGGGTGTCGGCGCGCCATCAGGATCGCTTTTGGCAGCCGCTTTCGGGTTGGTGGGGCCATTCGCGTCCCTTCGACATGGCCACCGACTACCAGCCGGCGCAGGGCATTCGCCGCTTTCTCTGCGGCACGCAACCGATCCTGTCGATGTCGCTGGTGGAGTGCGGGTTGGATGTCGCCCTGCAGGTCGACATGGCGGCGCTGCGCAAGAAGTCGCTGGCCCTGACCGACCTGTTCATCCAGCTGGTCGAGCAGCGCTGCGGCCATCATCCGCTGACCCTGATCACGCCGCGCGAGCATGCCAGCCGCGGCAGCCATGTGAGCTTCATGCACCCGCAGGGTTACGCCGTGATGCAGGCCCTGATCGCCCGCGGCGTGATTGGCGACTACCGCGAACCGGAGGTGCTGCGATTCGGCATCACGCCGCTGTACCTGGGCTACGCCGACATCTGGGACGCCGTGGAAGTGCTGCGCGACATCCTGGACAGCGCCAGCTGGAACCAGCCGGCATTCATGGCGCGTGCCGCCGTGACCTGATGTGCGTCCTCAGCGCTCACCCTGTTGCGGCGTGGATCCGGAACGGCGGCGGCGCGGACGCAGCACCAGCCACAGCAGCAGGCCGACCAGCAGCAAAGGCGAGCTCAGCAGCGCTCCGGCGCCCAGCAGCGGCAGCAGGATCAGGCTCAGCACGCCGCCCACGATCAGCAGCGGCAAGGCCACGCTGAGCAGCACCACCAGGGGCAATACCAGGCTCAGAGCCATCAGGGCGACGGCCAGGCCCGCGAGCAGGCCCAGGCCCTGCCAGCCGCTCAATTCGCTGAGCTGGACCGACTCGCCGTTGATGATGATGTTCAGCCCGGGGTCGGCCGTGTTGGCGGCCCAGAGTGCCAGCAGTCCCAGGCCGAGTGCGCTCAGCACGGCGAGTACGACCGTCAGTTTCAAGAAGGTTTTCATGCTTGGCTCGCTTCCTCGCTGCGGCTGCGATAGGGCACGGTGATGCAGGTGATCGTGCCGCCCAGCGGGTTGTCGCTGATCGTCAGCTGCGCCTTGTTGCCGTAGAGCAGCAGGAGCCGCTCGCGGATGTTGGCCAGGCCCACGCCGGTGCCTGCGGTCGCCGCGCGGCCGAAGCCGAGACCGGTGTCGGCCACGGTCACGGCGAGCTTGCCATGCACGATCTCGGCCGACACCTTGAGCGTGCCGCCCTCGGTCTTGGGCTCCAGGCCGTGCTTGATGGCGTTTTCCACCAGGCTCTGGATCATCATGGGCGGGAACTCGGCCGACAGCAGGCCATCGGGTACGTTGACCTCGACCTGCAGTCGCTCTTCCATGCGCATCCTGAGGATTTCCAGGTAGGGGTGGATCACCGCCATCTCGCGGCCCAGGTCGCGCAGGCCGCCGGCATTGGCCTCGCGCATGGTCGGCATGGCGGCGCGCAGTAGGGCGATCAGGTGGCGCTGCATCAGGGCCGCGCGCGGCGGGTCGGTTTCGATCAGGTGCTCGATCGAGGCCAGCGTGTTGAAGAGAAAATGCGGTTCGACCTGCGCCTGCATGGCCGCCATGCGCGCCTCGACGACCTGGCGCTTGAGCTGTTCGGCCTGGGCTGACTCTTCGGCCTGCGCGGCCTTGACCTCGGCCTGGATGCGGCCCTTGTAGAGCATCTTGATCAGCGCGGAGCTGACGATCAGCAGCATGGCCAGATCGGGCAGGAATTCGCCGATGTGGATGACGCGCACACGCTTGTGCGGCGACTGCGCTTCGTCCTGCGCCTGCTGGATTTCCTCTTCAGCCTGTGCCTTGGCGTCGGCCACGTCCTGCTGGGCCTGCTTGACTTCCTTGAGGGCCTCCGCCAGTTGCTGGCGCGCTTCCTGGAGTTCGGGCGACTCATGCGCAGCGCCGGAGGCCGGCAGGGTCAGTTCCAGGCTTGGTTTTTGCACACTTGGGGCGCCCTCGGACCCGCTGACATCCTCCGACGGCTCGACCGGCTTGATGCGTATGCCGCGATCATCGATCTGCACGTCGTAGTGCAGCTTGTCTTCGTCCGCCTTGGTGCCGGAGGGCTTGGTCTTCGGTGGACGGGGCGCGCTCGGGACGGCGGGCGGCGTCTTGACCACGACCGGCCAGCCGCCATCGACCTGCTCCGTGATGCGCCAGGTGAACGGCGGAATGGACTCCAGGATGCTGGCGCCGATCAGGACCAGCAGGCTCAGGACGAAGAAGCGCTTCCAGCTGATGCTCACCAGCCAGTTGGCGTAGGCATGAAAACCGCGCACGCAGGCGGCTGAGAAGCGCTGCCAGCGGTCGTAGTAGGTGGGGGAGGAGGCGGGGGTCATGAGCGTACTTCCGTTTGTGAGGGAACGGTTCGCACTGTACGCAAGCCCAAGCCCCAGGCGAGGCGGATCCGACCAGGTGCAAGTCCCAGGGAACGGCCTGCATTTTCGACGGACAGGCTGTCAGCGCCTTGGACGCCCAAAAACGCAAAAAGCCCGCCGGTAGGACGGGCTTGGCTGTCAAAACGGTGCAGCTTACTGGCGCACGGCTTCGACCTGGATGATCAGGTGGACATTCTTGGGGAAACCATAGGCCAGACCGTAGTCGATGCCCCATTGCGTGCGGTCGATCACGGCGTCGAAATCGCCGCCGCAGACCTGGCGCTTGAGCATGGGGTTGTCGTAGCAGTTGAAATGCGTGGCGTTCAGGGTGACAGGGTTGGTCTTGCCATGCAGCGTCAGGGTGCCGGTGACGGACTTGACCTTGTCGCCGTCAAAGGTGAACTGGTCGCCGACGAAGGTGGCGGTCGGGAAATTGGCCGAATCAAAGAAGTCGGCCGATTGCAGATGCTTGTCCATCAAGGCCACGCCGGTGTTCACCGAGGGCAGCTCGAACTTGACCTCGACCTTGCCGGTCTTGGCGGCGTGGTCCACCTGCACGGTGCCTTCCTTCTTGTCGAAGCGGCCGCGGTTGGTGGAGGTGCCGAAATGCTGGATTTCGTAGGTCACGAAGGTGTGGTTGGGCTCGATCGAGTAGCTCACGGGTTCGGCCAGGGCCACCAGGGACAGGGCGGCGAGGCTGGCGCCAATCAGGAGTTTTTTCATGGGGTTTTCCGTTTCAGGGGTGGAGGACAGGGAGGAAAAAGGAACAAAAAGGAACAAACAGGAACAGGAGGATTTACAGCTTGGCGATGCCGTTGAAGTTGAGTTTGAACTTCACCTGCACCTCGTTGGCGACCATGGAGGTGTCGCTCCAGTCGCCGTCGCCAATCTTGAACTCGAGGCGCTTGAGCACGAAGCTGCCCACGGCGGTGGTCAGGCTGCCGTTTTGGCTCAGGCTGACCGGCACCACCACGTCGCGCTGCTGGCCCTTGATGCTGAGCTTGCCGCTGACCTCGAACTTGCCGGCGCCCAGCGCCTTGATCGATTTGCTCTGAAAGCTGGCTTGTGCCTGCTTCTTGCTGTCAAACCATTCGGGCTTGGCCAATTCGGTGTCGAACTGGGGATCGCCTAGGGTGACGCTGCCCAGGTCGATGCTGAAGCTGACCGAGCCCGTATCGGGCTTCTTCGGGTCGAAGTTCAGGTGGGCGTCGAAACGCTTGAAGTGGCCGTCGACCGGCACACCCATCTGCTTGCTCGTGAAACCGAGCTCGCTTTGCGCGGGCACCAGCGTGGGCGAGCTGGATTGCGCCTGCGCCTGGGGTGCCGCCAACATCGTGAGCGCGGCGGTGGAAAGTGTCAGCAGCGTGCTGGCAAGAGTTCGCATGGGAAATCCTTTCGGTCAGGGGTTCACCGGCCCGGCAGCATGCGCTGTATCAGGCCGTCTTTGTCAATGAACTGGTGTTTGAGGGCGCCTGCCACATGCAGGGCGACCAGGCCCGCCAGGCCCCAGGCCAGCAGGCTGTGCAATTCCTTCAGCTGCTCGGCCAGGGCCTTGTCGATCGGCACCAGGTTGGGCAGCGGCAAGACGCCGAACCAGACCACCCGGAAGCCCGCAGCCGAGCTGTAGGCCCAACCGGCAAGCGGCACGGCGAAAAAGCTCAGGTAAAGCAGCCAGTGCACCGCATGCGCTGCGCGCGCCTGCCAGATGGGCATGGGCACATCGGCGGGAGGCCGCTTGATCAGGCGCCACAGCAGTCGAAAGCCCGACAGCGCCAAAATGGTGATGCCGGCCCACTTGTGCCAGTTGAACAGCTTCAATCGCATCGGCGAAAGCGGCAGGTCGCTCATGTACCAGCCCACCAGGAACGCGCAGACGATGCCCAGGGCCAGCACCCAATGCAGGGCCATGGCCAGGGCGCCGTAGCGCGCCGGTGCCGTAGATATGGGGGTGTTCATGAGACTATCGTCCGATCCAGTGTTGATGCATTGTCAATGCCCGCAAGTGTCCGGCGCCCGCGCCGGCTTGCGATTCATGTGGCTTGAGGGCTTGGTTCAGCAGATTTGAATGCTGCCGGCACGCAGCCGGTTTTTGCGAGCACATGAGGCGTTATAGTTTGCCGCAACTCCCTCGTTGTCGAATGCCGTGCGGCTGCTTCATCCGTCAAGCGAATGAAGGCCGGTTTTGTAGTGAGAGATCGATGTTTGATGCGTCTTTGATGGACCGGTTGCAGTGCTGGGTGGGTTTGCGCGCTGCCCCGGTGCAGGACGACGAACTCAGCTTCCAGCACCGGCAGATCCAGGAGGAACTGCAACACCTGCTGGTGCCGCAAGGCCGCCGCGTGCCCATGCCCATGGCGGTTTGCGTGCTCGCGATCGTGGCCATGGCCTGGGCCAAGGGCCCCGCAGTCTGGATCCTGGCCTGGGCCGCCGCCCTGTTCTCGATCATGAGTCTGCGCATCTGGCTGATGGGCCGGTTTCCTTCGCTGATGCACTATCCGACCTCGCAGCGCATGCAGTGGCTGATGATGATCAGCGTGTGCCAGGGCCTGGGGTTCAGCGCCTCGGCCTTGTTCTCGCCCTACATGAGCGACTATCAGTGCATGGTGCAAACCATCATCCTGCTGGGCCTGTGCGCGGGTGCCGTCAGCACCACCGCGGGCTATTGGCCCCTGCTGAAAACCTTCCTGATGCCGGTGACCCTGGCCAATGCGATGGTCTGGCTGACGGGCCTGGGCGGCCAGCACAGCGTCACCTGGCTGGAGCTGACCGTGGGGGGGCTGATCTTTGTGTTCGGGTGGATTCTGTTCAACCTGGCCAAGGATTCGTACCGGATCCTGTCGGAATCTGTGCTGATCCGGCGCCAGCAGATCAAGAGCAACCAGCAGCTCAAGACAGCGCTCCAGCAGGCCGAGCAGGCCATGCAGGCCAAGACCCGCTTCCTGGCCGCGGCCAGCCATGACCTGCGCCAGCCCATGCACACCTTGACCTTGCTCGGCGGTGCGCTGGAGCGCAAGCCGCTGGACCCGCCGACGCGCCAGATCGTCGACCATGTCAACCAGGCGCTGGTGTCGCTGTCGACCCAGATGGATGCGCTGCTGGACATCTCGAAACTTGACGCCCAGGTGGTGTCGGTGAACAGCCAGGTGTTCAACCTGGGGCATTGGCTGGCGCGCCTGGTGGATGAATTCCAGCCCGTGGCCCTGGCCAGGCGCCTCAAGCTCTCGCTGAGCTGCGCGTCCTCCGCCTATGTCAGCACGGACCCCGGCCTGCTCGAGCGGATCGTGCGCAACCTGATCGACAACGCGCTCAAGTACACCGTGGAGGGCGAGGTCAGCGTGCACGTTGAAGCCCAGGAGGGGCTCTGGGTGCTCCGGGTCCAGGACACGGGCTGCGGCATCGCCGAGCAGGAGCAGCACAAGGTGTTCGAGGAGTTTTATCAGATCGGCAACAAGGAGCGCGATCGGGCCAAGGGCCTGGGTCTGGGCCTGTCCATTGTCGCCCGCCTGGTGGACTTGCTGGACCTGTCCCTGGAACTGAACTCGGTGCCCGACCAAGGCACCTGCTTCACGCTCAGCCTGGAGGTGGCGCCGGCCGAGACGCAAGCTCCGGTCGGCATGGCCGAACAGGGCAACCCGGAGTTCCTGCAGGGCCTGAAGGTCCTGGTGGTGGACGACGAAGAGCCGGTGCGCCAGGCCATGCAGGCCTTGCTGGGCAGCTACGGCTGCGAGGTGTGGTTGGCCAGCACCACGCGCCAGGCCCTGCTGCATTGCCTGCAGCACCTGCCCGACGTGGCGCTGGTGGACTACCGGCTGAGCGGCAGCGACGATGGCATCGCGGCCGTGCAATCATTGCGCGGCGCGGTGCCCGGCCTGGCGGTGCTGCTGATCAGCGGCGACACCGCGCCCGAGCGCTTGCGCGAGGCCCAGGCGGCGGGCCTGCAACTGCTGCACAAGCCGGTCCGTGCACACCAGCTCGTGCAGGCCATGGAAGCGCTGATGACGGCATGATGGGGACATGAACGAGATCGAACTGTGTCTGACGGTGACGCCACAGGCGCGCGATGCGGTCAAAGCATTGATGGACGCGCGCAGCGGCACGGGCGCCAGGCCGCGTCGGAAACGCCTGCAGGCCCTCTATTTCGATACGCGGGACCAGGCGCTGGCGCGGGCCGGTATGGCCCTGCGCTTGCGCAGCGAAGGCGGACGCTGGGTGCAAACACTCAAGGGCCAGGCCGCGGACGGCATGACGCGCCTGGAGCATGAGGTGCCCCTGCCCGCCTTGCGCGGCCGTGCCATGCCGGCGCTGGACCCCGCCAGGCACCAGGGGAGCGAGCTGGGCGAGCGCTTGCTGGCCCTGCTGCAGGCTGCGCCGGGCGCGCCGCTTGAGCCCCTGCTGCACGCCGACATCTGGCGCCTGGCGCGTCAGGTGCAGGCGGGCGAAGGTGTGCTGGAGCTGGCGCTCGACGAGGGCTTTGTCTGGGCGCAGCGGTCCGGTCCCGCGCAGCGCCTGGCCGTCTGCGAACTGGAGGTCGAGCTGCAAAAGGGCGCGCCGCGCGACGTGATCGACGAGGCGGGCCGGTGGCTGGCGCAGGGGCTGTGGCTGGAGTGGCGCAACAAGGCGCAGCGCGCCGCGATGCTGGCGCGCGGCCAGACCGCGATCGACAGCGCCACGGCGGGCAAGACGGGCTTGAGCGCCGGCATGTCGGTGCAGGCGGCGCGCCGTGCCATGCTGCAATCCTGCCTCGACCAGATCGGCGCCAATGCGGGGCAGATTGCCGCCGGCCTCTATCACGCCGAGCACGTGCACCAATTGCGCGTGGGCTTGCGGCGCCTACGCAGCGGCCTGCGATTGTTCGAGGGACTCTTGCCCGGCGAGCCTGACGATGCGGTCCTGGTGCAGCGCATCCAGGCCGAGTCCGCAGCCTTGTTCCGCGCGCTCGGCGTGATTCGCGACGACGACGTGCAGACGCAGGGCTGGGGCCCGATCCTGGCGCAGGTCTGGGCGCAGCGATTGACGGCGCGGGACGGCAGCGCAGGCGCGGCCGCCGCTGCCGATCAGGCTCCCGTGGCATCGGCCGGGCCGGCCACGCCGCTGCTGCGGCAGCACTCCGCGCAAGCCTTGCTGCTGGACATGATGCGTCTGCTGCACGCCGCCGAGCCGCCCGCAGGCGCGCCCGCACGGCTGTCGGCCGCGCTCAAGAAGCGCTTGCGCCGCTGGCACGCCCAGGTGTGCGGCGATGCAACTGCATTCGCCAGTTTGGACGAGGAAGCCCGCCACAAGCTGCGCAAGCGCCTCAAGCGCCTGCGCTACGGCTTGCAGTTCAGTGCCGGTCTTTTCGATCCGCTCCGGCTCAAGAGGGGGCTGGCGCCGATTGCGGCGGCACAGGATCTGCTGGGCGAGTTCAACGATCTGGCGGTGGCGCTGGCTGAACGCGCCGATCGCGTCTCAACGGGGCCGGATGCCGTCCGATCGGCCTTCGAATGGGGCTATCTGCTGGCCCAGCGTGAGCGCCTGCTGGCGCGCGCGGCCCCGGTCATGGCCGCCTTGGGGCAGTCCAAGGTGCCTTGGAAGGGCTGAGACGAAGCGGGCGAGATGATGGCCTCGCCCAGCTTCTTTCCAGCGATTCTCAGTTGATCAAAGCGCGCGCCACTGCGCCTTGAGCTGGTCCCACTTGCCGCGCACGGCGTTGAGGTTACGCAGCTTGACGTGACCGTAGCCGCGGATCTCTTCCGGGATGCGCGCCAGCTCCACCGCGACCGCCAGGCGTTCGGCCGTCAGGCCCTTGTCCAGCAGCGCCTCGATGTCGGCGCGGTATTCGGCAATCAGGGCGCGCTCGATCTTGCGCTCCGGGTGGTAGCCGAACACGTCCAGCGCCGTGCCGCGCAGGCCCTTGAGCTTGGCCAGCACGGCGAAGGCCGGGCGCACCCAGGCGCCGAAGGCGGACTTCTGCAGCTCGCCGCGCTCGTTCTTCTTGGCCCACAGCGGCGGCGCAAGGTGATGCACCAGCTTGTAGTTGCCTTCGAACTGCTCGGCGATCTTGGCGGTGAAGGCCGGATCGGTGTGCAGGCGCGCGACCTCGTACTCGTCCTTGTAGGCCATCAGCTTGAACAGGTAGCGCGCCACGGCTTCGGCCAGGCGCGTCGATGCCAGCGGGGCTTCGGCTGCGCGCACCTTCTCGACCAGGGCCCGGTACTGCGCCGCGTAGGCCGCGTTCTGGTAGCCGGTCAGGAACTCGACACGCTTGGCGATCAGCTCGTCCACGCCGGGACGCTTGACGAAGTTGATGACCTGCGTGGCGGCAAACAGCGCCTGCACGGAGGCCAGGTCCTGCGCGCAGCGGCGGCCCCATTCAAAGGCGGCCTTGTTGTTGTCGACCTGCACGTTGTTGAGCTCGATGGCGCGCATCAGCGCTGCATAGCTCAGCGGCACCCGGCCCTGCTGCCAGGCGTAGCCCAGCATCAGCGGATTGGTGTAGAGCGAATCGCCCAGCAGCTTGACGGCCACTTCTTCGGCGTCGAACTGGCCCAGCGCGGCCGGACCCACGGCGCTGGCCAGCGCGGAGGCGCAGGCGGCGCCGGGGAAGCTCCAGTCGGCGTTGCCGACCAGCGAGGCGGTCGGCGAGCCGTGCGTGTTCAGGGCCACGTAGGTGCGGCCTTCCCGCATCACGGCCAGCGTGGCCTTGTTGGCCGCGACGATGGCGTCGCAGGCGATCACCAGGTCGGCCTCCGCCGTGCCGACCTTGGTGCAGTGCAGGTTGTCGGCGTCATTGGCGATCTGGATGTGGCTCCAGGTGGCGCCGCCCTTCTGGGCCAGGCCCGCGGCATCCTGCGTGATCACGCCCTTGCCTTCCAGGTGGGCCGCCATGCCCAGCAACTGGCCGATGGTGATCACGCCGGTGCCGCCCACGCCGGCCACGACGATGCCCCAGGCGGATTCCGCGTTCGGGATCACCGGGGTGCGTAGCGCCGGCAGGCTGGCGTCGAAGGGGCTCAGGGCCTTGCCGCGCTTGGCCTTCTTCATCGCACCGCCTTCGACGGTGACGAAGCTGGGGCAGAAGCCCTTCACGCAGGAGTAGTCCTTGTTGCAGGTGTTCTGGTTGATGGTGCGCTTGCGGCCGAAGTCGGTTTCGACCGGCTCGATCGACAGGCAGTTGGACTGCACCGAACAGTCGCCGCAGCCTTCGCAGACCAGCTCGTTGATGACCATGCGCTTGGCCGGGTCGACCAGCTTGCCGCGCTTGCGGCGGCGGCGCTTTTCGGTCGCGCAGGTCTGGTCGTAGATGATGATGGTGGTGCCGGTCAGCTCGCGGAACTGGCGCTGGATGGCGTCGAGCTCGTCGCGGTGGTGCACGGTGACGCCGGGCGAGAGCGTGGTGCCCTCGTACTTCTCGGGCTCGTCGGTCACGATCACCAGCTTGGCCACGCCCTCCGAGATCAGGCTGTGCATGATCTGCATCACGCTGTGGCCCTCGGGGCGCTCGCCGACCTGCTGGCCGCCGGTCATGGCGACGGCGTCGTTGTAGAGGATCTTGTAGGTGATGTTCACGCCCGACGCAATGCTTTGGCGGATCGCCAGCAGGCCGGAGTGGAAGTAGGTGCCGTCGCCGAGGTTGGCGAAAATGTGCTTCTCGTTGGTGAAGGCCGACTGGCCCACCCATGGCACGCCCTCGCCGCCCATTTGCGTGAAGGTGGCGGTGTTGCGGCCGGGCATCCAGCTGACCATGTAGTGGCAGCCGATGCCGGCCACGGCGCGCGAGCCTTCGGGGACGCGCGTCGAGGTGTTGTGCGGGCAGCCGCTGCAGAACCAGGGCGTGCGGTCGGCGCCGCCGGCGGTCTGGGTTTCGGCCTTGAGCGCGTTTTCCTTGGCGTCGATGATGGCCACGCGGGCCTCGAGGCGCGCGGCCACGTCGGCGTCCACGCCGAGCTTCTTGAGGCGCTTGGCGATGGCGCGGGCGATGATGGCCGGCGTCAGGTCAGCCTGCGGGCGCAGCAGCCAGTTGGCGCTGGGGTTGGGGCGGCTCCATTCGCCGCCGCTCATGTCGCCTTCGGCCTCCTCGAACTTGCCCAGCACGTTGGGCCGCACGTCGGGGCGCCAGTTGTAGAGCTCTTCCTTGAGCTGGTACTCGATCATCTGGCGCTTTTCCTCGACCACCAGGATCTCCTGCAGGCCTTGGGCGAAGTCGCGCGTGATGGTGGCCTCCAGCGGCCACACCACGTTGACCTTGTGCAGCCGGATGCCCAGGCGGCGGCAGGTGTCGTCATCCAGCCCCAGGTCGTGCAGGGCCTGGCGGGTGTCGTTCCAGGCCTTGCCGCTGGCGATGATGCCGAAGCGGTCTTTGGGTGTCGCGACGACGTTGTAGTTCAGCTTGTTGGCACGCACATAGGCCAGCGCGGCGTACCACTTGAAGTCCATCAGGCGGGCTTCCTGCTCCAGCGGCGGGTCGGGCCAGCGGATGTGCAGGCCGCCGGCCGGCATCTGGAAGTCTTCCGGCAGGATGATGTTGACGCGGTCCGGGTCGACGCTGATCGAGGACGCGCTCTCGACGATCTCCTGGATGGTCTTGAGCCCCGACCACAGGCCCGAGAAGCGGCTCATGGCGAAGGCATGCAGGCCCATGTCGAGGATGTCCTGCACGCTGCTGGGGAAGAACACCGGGAAGCCGACCGCCTTGAAGACGTGGTCGCTCTGGTGCGCGGCGGTGCTGCTCTTGGCGATGTGGTCGTCGCCGGCGATGGCGATCACGCCGCCGTGCTTGGCCGTGCCGGCCATGTTGGCGTGCTTGAACACGTCGATGCAGCGGTCCACGCCCGGACCCTTGCCGTACCACATGCCGAACACGCCATCGAACTTGTTCTTCTCAGGGAACAGGTCGAGCTGCTGCGAACCCCACACGGCGGTGGCGGCGAGCTCCTCGTTCACGCCCGGCTGGAACACGACGTTCTGCTTGGCCAGGTGCTTCTTGGCGGACTGTAGCATCTGGTCGTAATTGCCCAGCGGAGAGCCCCGGTAGCCGCTGATGAAGCCGGCCGTGTTCAGGCCGGCCATAGCATCGCGCGTGCGCTGCAGCATGGGCAGGCGCACCAGGGCCTGCACGCCACTCATGAAGGCGCGGCCGTGATCGAGCGCGTATTTGTCGTCCAGCGAGACGGTTTCCAGGGCGCGCAGGATGTGTTCGGGCAGAGGGGCGTTCATTGCTTTTGGCTCCGTGTAATGGGCGGACGAATCAAGGCCGCTTGTGGCGGCCCGGATTTCCGTTTTTTTGGAAACTGGCACGAGCAGGATAGGGCGAAACACGCCTTTTGTGCCAGTTGCGCGAGTGTAGGCAAACCGTGGCGATGGGTGCTTGCTATCTGCTGCTTGAATTTTGTAGTTTGCGCAATAATCTTTCTCAAATCAACTGAAAGAGTTCGGATTGGCGTCTCGTAATCCTGCTTCAGGGCAAACCACTAGAAAGCAAAACCCAGCCGAGTCCGATGCGGACGACGGCGCTCAGGGCCTGGATCGCTACCACATTGCCATCCTGGCGGCGCTGCAGCGCGATGCGCGCCTGTCCAATGCCGAACTCGCCAACCAGATCGGCCTGTCGGCGGCGCCCACGTGGCGGCGGGTGCGCTGGCTGGAGGAGCAGGGGTTCATCACCGGCTACCGGGCCGAGATCGACCGCCGCAAGCTGGGCCTGGGCGTGCTGGCCTTCGTGCGCCTGGATGCCGACCGCAACACCGGCGCCAGCACGCGCCCGCTGGAAGACGCCATTCGCGCACTGCCCGAGGTCATCTCCTGCCACTACATCTCAGGCGCCGGCACCTTCGAGCTGCAGGTCATGGCCACTGACCTCGATGCCTTCTCGCGCTTCTCGATCGACACCCTGCTGAACCTGCCCAACGTGAAGGACATCCACACCAGTTTTTCGCTGGGCGAGGTCAAGGCGGGGGCGGTGATGCCCCTGACGCATTTGAGGCCGGCGAAGCCTTGAGGCTGGAGACTGCAGTCCGGCCGCACTGCTTTTTCATGGCTTGAAACCTGCCTTTCACCTTATGCTGGCGGACATGGCTGCAGCACGATTTCTTCCTGGCGTCCTGGCGATTGCGCTGGGCATGGGCTCGGCCGTGCAGGCGGTACATGCGGCCGACAAGCTGCCGGCCCAGAACCTCTGGGTCGAGATCCGCTGGGTCGACAGCAGCATCAGCCCCGACCTGGTGGCCGCGGCTCGCGACGGCTCGACCGTGGTCGGTACTTCGGGATCGATCTCGCCCAAGGGCTGGGTCGGCTACAGCACCGGCTCCCATGAAGATGCGCAAAGCCGCAACCAGAGCCAGCGCGTGCTGGTACTCAACGGCCAGCAGGCGGGCGTGCAATTCAAGGACACGGCGGCCTTGCAGTGGCTTGATTACGGCGTGCCGGCATTGCCCGGTGCGGGCGCAAGCGGCGGCGGCACCCCAGCCCATGCTGCGAACCCGACCCGGGCCGCAGCGCGCGTGGGCTTGAACCAGGGCTATGTGGAGCAATCGCGCGGATTCAGCGTCGGCGTGCAGTGGCCCGGCGGCAAGCAGCCGGCGCGAGTGGAGTTCAAGGTCCAGAGCTACAAGCCAGATGCGCAGCGCCAGCCCGATATGCCGCTGCCGCAGCAGAGCCAGGTGGTCGGGACCGTGCTGGTGCCCCTGGGGCACTGGGTGACGGTGGCCAGGCAGGGAGGCAGCGCGCAAGCCTCCGAGCCGGGCAGCTACGGCACCCACAATGCCGAGCCGGTGGAGAGCCGGGAGTTGCAGATCCGGGTCGACCTGGCGCCCTAGGTCTTGGGATGCGCTGGCGTGTCCGGCGGTTACTGCACGCCCCAGCGATTGCGGATGGCTTTCAGAACACCGCGATCTTCCAAGGTTTGCACGGCGGCGCTGATGGTCATGGCATCGGCCTCGGATACCGATTTCTTGCTCAACCACAGGCGAACCGGCGTGGAGGAAGGCGACCAGGGCAGCTCCTTCAACTCGATGCCAAGGCGCTTGGCCTCGTGAAGCGCCACTTGACGGTCGGCCAACAACACCTCGCCGCGCTGCGCTTTCAGCATCGTCAAGCCCTGAGCCACGCCTTCATAGGGCGTGAACAGATGCGCCTGCTGCAGCTTGGGCAGGGCTTCGGCGTAGCCGGGGCCGAACCAGCCGAGGTTCTGGCTGATCAGGCGCAGCTTGTGGCTGAGCAGGTCGTCGAAGCTCTCGATGGACGGCAGGGCGACACCGTTGGCCGCGGGGGACGAGGCCAAGGTGAACAAGCTGACCACCTCGCTGCGGTAGGGCGGCGTCAGCCAGCCGTATTGGGCGCGTTCGGGCGTTGCCTCCACGTCCATGAGCACGTCGATGTCGCCGGCCATGAACATGAGGCGGCGGCGGCGGCGCGGCAAGGTCGGCAGCATTTCCACCTTGCAGCCGGCCTGCACCAGGATGGCCTCCAGCAGCTCGGGCTCGCTGCCGCTTGGGGCATGGCCGGGCTCCAG
Source organism: Burkholderiaceae bacterium (assembly GCA_019234815.1). Taxonomy (GTDB): domain Bacteria; phylum Pseudomonadota; class Gammaproteobacteria; order Burkholderiales; family Burkholderiaceae_C; genus JAFALA01. The sequence goes on from JAFALA010000072.1 coordinate 30,914, forward strand.
GATGATGTACGGCGGCGCATGCATCATGGACACGCGCATGGGATGATCGCAAGCGTGCGCGGACCAAGCGCTCAGGCATGAAGTGAACGCCCATCCGAAGTGAATCGCGGTCTGTCGAAGCGCGGAGCGCAATTTGAATGTCGCCCTGGATGACGCATGCAAGAGCGTCGAAGGGCATGGCGAAGCGGCGAAATACACGGGACAGGTTCTTGACAGCGGGAGCCGTCCAGCTTGTGGACACGGCGCCTGATTATTTCATGCGTCGTTTCAAGACGATATTGGGAGTAAAGCCGATGCATCCTGATGCCTGCATGTAACGCCAGCTTCGTAAGATGCCGCCATGACCCAAGCAATGACCCTCGCGCTGATCGCGCACGACGGCAAGAAGGCCGACATGGTGCTGCTGGCCAGCGAGTTTGCCGATTTCCTGCGTGGCTGCCGGCTGATGGCCACCGGCACCACGGGCGGCCGATTGAAGCAGGCACTGGCCCTGGACGTGGAGTGTTTGTTGTCAGGTCCGCAGGGCGGGGACCTGCAGATCGGCGCACGGCTGGCGGTGGGCGAGGTCGACGGCGTGATCTTCCTGCGCGACCCCATGACGCCGCAGCCGCACGAACCCGACATCAACGCCCTGGTGCGGGCCTGCGACGTGCACAACGTGCCTTGCGCCACCAACATGGCCGGTGCAAGGCTGATGCTGAGCAGCTGGGCGGCGGCCTAGCTGCTCAACGATCCAGCTCGTGGCGCAGGAAGCCGGTGCTGCGGTCGAACGATTGCTTGGCGCAGGTTTCGTTGTAGACCTCGGGCCGGCCGTTGTTGAAAAACGCGTGGTCGGCCGCGTAGGCGTAGATCACCGGATGCTGGCCGGCCTGGCGCATGGTGTCCGTCAATGACTTCACCGCGGCGGGCGTGCACCAATCGTCGTACAGGGCGAAATGGCCCTGGAAGGGGATCTTGATCTGGGCCGGATTGGCAAACTCGGCCGGCGGTATGCCGTAGTAGCAGACGGCCGCGGACACGCCTTTCACGTGCACCGCCGCGGCGACGGTCAGCGCGCCGCCCATGCAGAAACCCAGCACGCCGATCTTGCCACTGCGCGCAGCCAGGAATTGGACGGCGCCTTGCAGGTCCTGGAAGGTGGCGTCGGCAAAGTCCAGCCCCGTCATCAGGTGCCGGGCCTCGTCGGTGTCGCTGGCCACGCGGCCATGGAAGAGGTCGGGCGCCAGGGTGTTGAAGCCGGCGGCGGCAAAGCGGTCAGCCACCTGCTTGATGTGTTCGTTCAAGCCCCACCATTCCTGGATCAGGATCAAGCCCGGCGCCTTGGCGGGCGCGCCGACCTGGGCCTGTGCCAGATAGGCCTGGCTTGTCTTGCCGTCTGGGCGTTGGAATTCGATCATCTGGCTCATGACGCTTCTCCTTGTTGGAACGAGGGGACTCCCTTTTACGCGGATGGTGCCGTGGAATCCGAGGCCAGCATCAGGTCGATCAATTCCTTGGCAAATTCCAGCGCTTCTTCGGCCGTAGCGAAATAGTACTCGCCGCCCAGGTCGGCTGCATCACCTTCGGGGCCGATGTGCACCACGGCCCAGCCTTCGGCGCCGCCGCCTATGGCGCAGATGCCGAAGCTGCCGGGCGGCAGCTCGCGCGCCGATCCCGCGGTCACGAAGATATCCCGGCCTTGGTGGGAGTGGTAGCGCTTCAAGGCGTTCCTTCCGCGTCGGTGCGCGGCCAAAGCGCCCATAGATGCAAGGGCTGCTTCATCCGGCCCGCCTGCGCCTCGGCTTCCGGGCCCCAGCCCCAGAAGTAGTCGAGCCGCACGGCGCCGGTGATGGCCGAGCCGGTGTCCTGCGCCATGGCCAGGCGGCGCAAGGGCGTGTTGCTGAGCGGCTCGGTGGCGTCCATCCAGATCGGCGTGCCGTAGGGAATGCTGGCGCGGTCCACCGCCACCGAGCGGCCCGGCGTCAGCGCCACGCCTTGGCCGCCGCGCGGGCCCAGGTTGGGGTCGGGCAGCGGCTCCTCGCGAAAGAACACGTAGCGAGGGTTGGCGGCCAGCAGTTCGGCAATGCGCTGCGGATTGCGGCGGGCCCAGTCCTTGATCTGCGGCCACGAGGCTTCGCCGGGACGCAGCTCGCCGCGCTCGATGAGCCAGCGTCCCACCGATTGATAGGGCAGGTTGTTGTGGCCCGCAAAGGCCAGCCGCAGCTGGCGCTGTTCGCCGTTCGGCTCGGTCAGCTGCAGCCGGCCCGAGCCCTGGATGTGCAGCAGCAGGGCATCCAGCGGGTCGTCCACAAAGGCGATTTCCTGCGGACGAAGGCGGGCGCGCAGGGCCGGATCGCTGTCGATCTGGCTGCGCGTGAAATAGGGGCGTTGCGGGTTCAGGTCCGGCGGCGGCGCGTACAGCGGCACCTTGAACGCGCCTTGAGGCCGGCGCATGGCTTGCAGCAGCGGTTCGAAATAGCCGGTGATCAGGCCCTCGTCCCGGCCGTCCAGGTTCTCGACCCGGAACGGCTGCAAATGGCGCATCAGCCAGGCGTGGGCCTCCAGGTCGTCGTGCGGCGTGGCCGCGCCGGCCTGGGCGCAGGTCGGGCCCCAGCCGGGGGCGGGCTTGAGGCAGGAGCGCATCAGCACAGGCCAGAAGGCGCTGGCCTGGTCCTCGCCCCAGCCGGGCAGCTCGCTCCATTGCGCCGAGACCCAGCGGGCGTGTTCGCGCAGCATGACGGTGCGGGAGATTTCCGGTGCGGGCGGCGGGGCTGCCGGCGCCGACCTGTCCGAAGGCGGCCGCACGGGCGCGGCACTCTCGGGGCGTTCAAGCCGGGTGCTGCTGCACGCCGTCAGCGCTCCTAGAATGAGCAGCGCCGCCAGCCGGACCCGCAAACCAGGCCGCCTGGCCGCAGCATCAAACGGAGAGGCGACTGTCATGGGTGTGATTGTGCTGGAGGCGATGGGCGCCTTGGTCCTGCTGCTGTTCATCGTCTGGTGGACCATGTTTTCCGGCCGCAAGAAAGGCGAACGCCACACCGACGACGAGGCATCCTGAGGCTCAATGCAGGCTGCCGGCTTCGGCCAGGATGAATTCGGGCACTTCGGCGTAGAAGATCTCGGCGTCGTCGGTCACGCACAGGTAGCGGCCGCGCATGCTGCCTTGCGGGGTGCTGATCTGCGCCCAGGAGCTGTACTGGAAACTCTCGCCCGGCTGCAGATGCGGCTGGTGGCCCACCACCGCCAGGCCGTTGACCGCCTGCTCGTCGCCATGCGCGTCGACAATCAGCCAGTGGCGTGCGATCAGTTGCGCGGCGATGTCGCCCGTGTTCGTGATCGTGATGGTGTAGCTGAATGCATATTGCGCTTCGGACGGCGCCGTCTGCTCCGGCAACACCTGGACCTGAACCTTGCATGAGAATTGGGGATGGGCCATCGCGGCATTTTAATGGGCCTGGCAGGTGAACCTGAAGGGCCTGGAAAGGAAACCAACTTGAACATCTTCTCCCCAGACTGGCTCGCTTCGTTCTGGACCCGGGACTTCATCGATGCGAATCTGGTCGTGTTCGTCAACCTGTTCGGCGCGCTGGTGCTGGGCATGGTCGTGGGCTACGAGCGCGCCTATCACGGACGCGCGGCGGGCATGCGCACCTACGGCCTGGTGTGCATGGCGTCGGCGGCCTTGACGGTGTTTGTCGGCTATCCCGAATACTGGTATGGCGGGCAGGGGCCGCATGTGCCGGGCGGCGACCCGACGCGGGTGGTGCAGGGCATCGTCACCGGCATCGGCTTCCTGGGCGCCGGCATCATCATGAAAGACGGCATGAGCATCAGCGGCCTGACCACGGCGGCCTCGGTCTGGGCCTCCTGCGTGATCGGCATCCTGGTGGGGGTGGGCTTTTATTTCGCCGCCATCCTGCTGGCGCTGCTGTCGGCGGCCCTGATGATGTGGGGCTCGCGCCTGGAAATGCATCTGCCCTCGCGGCATGCCATCGGCGTGGTGCTGCATTTTGTCGAGAACTACCTGCCCACCGAGGACTACCTGATCAACCTGCTGCACGTGCACGGCTTCGACCTGGCGCGCCAGTCGGTGTCCATCACCCTGGACCGGGGCTGCTCGGAATGGCGCTTCGTGGCAGTGGCCCAGAATCGCCACAGCGATATTTCCATGCCTTCGCTGGCGACGCTGTTCCGCTCCCTGCCCGAAATCGACCGCGTGCAATTGGCGCACGCCAGGAATTGAGGCGCCGGGATGAGCGAGATCGCCACTTTCACCGCCGGCGACGGCCTGGTGCGCTGCCGCTGGTGCGACACGCCCGGCTTTGCGCAGTACCTGCAGTACCACGACGAGGAATGGGGTTTCCCGGTCACCGACGACAGGCGCTTGTTCGAGAAGATCTGCCTGGAAGGGTTTCAGGCTGGCTTGTCCTGGCGCACCATCCTGTCCAAGCGCGAGGCCTTCCGGGCCGCCTTCGCCGATTTCGATTTCAGGCGGATCTGCGCATTCGGCCCATCCGATGTCGAGCGCCTGCTGCAGGACGCCGGCATCGTGCGGCATCGCGGCAAGATCGAGGCCGTCTTGAATAATGCCCGCCAGGTGCAGGTGCAGGCGCTGGTGGATGAGTTCGGCTCCTTGAGCGCCTACTTCTGGCGTTTCTGCCCTGACATCGACGCGCCCCTGCCCGTGCTGCGGAGCGAATCCGAGGCGTCGCGCGCGCTCTCGAAGGACCTGCGCCGGCGCGGCTGGAAGTTCGTCGGCCCCACCACCATGTACGCTTTCATGCAGGCCATGGGCATGGTCAACGACCATGCGTCCGGCTGCCATGTTCGCGAGCGGGCGCAGGCGCAACGGCGCGCCATTCGGTCGGGTATGGGCCTCTCCGGGGCCGAGGCTTCGTAAAATCCGCGTCCATGAGCAAAACCTACCGCATCGCCCCCAGCTTGTTGTCCGCCGACTTTGCCCGCCTGGGCGAGGAGGTCCGCCATGTGCTGGCCGCTGGCGCCGACTGGATCCATTTCGACGTGATGGACAACCATTACGTACCCAACCTGACCTTCGGGCCCATGGTCTGCGAGGCCTTGCGCAAGCATGCGGTCAAGTCCGACGGCAGCGCCGCCATGATCGACGTACACCTGATGGTGCAGCCGGTCGACAGCCTGGCCCAGGCCTTTGCGAGGGCGGGCGCCGATCTGGTCAGCTTCCATCCCGATGCGTCCACCCACGTGGATCGCACGCTGCAGCTGATTCGCGCCGAAGGCGCCCAGGCCGGCCTGGTGTTCAATCCCGCGACGCCGCTGGACGTGCTGGAATGGGTGATCGACAAGGTCGACCTGGTGCTGATCATGAGCGTCAACCCTGGTTTTGGCGGCCAGAGTTTCATCCCCGCCGCGCTGCGCAAGCTCGAGCAGGCGCGCCGCATCATCGACGCTGAAATGGCGCGGACCGGGCGCGACATCCGCCTGGAGATCGACGGCGGCGTCAAGGTCGACAACATCCGTGAAATCGCCCATGCCGGCGCCGACACCTTCGTCGCGGGTTCGGCCATCTTCGGCAAGCCCGATTACAAGGCCGTGATCGACGCGATGCGAGCCGAACTGGCGCGTTGAACCGCGCAATGGCAGCGTCCAACCCTGATCGTCCGGCATTGCTGCTGGTCTGCACCGCCAATCTTTGCCGATCTCCGATGGCGGAAACGGTGCTGAGGGCGTATGGTGCGGGATGGGCCGTCGTTGCGTCCGCGGGAACGCGCGCCGCGCCGCGTGCGCACGACATGGATGCGCGCGCACGCGCGGCCCTGGTGCAACGGCGCTATCAGCCTGCCGTCAAGTGGCGTTCGCGCCGGATCGTGTCGGAGGACTTCGTCAACTTCAGCCGGATCCTGGCCATGGATGAGGACAACATGTACGACTTGCGCCGCAGTTGCCCGCCCGAGCATCTTCACAAGTTGGGCATGTTTCTCGATCTCGTGCCGGGCATGGCGGGGCAGTCGGTGCCGGACCCGTATTTCGGCAGTGTGCAAGGCTTTGAGCGGGTGCTGGACCTGATCGAGGCTGCCGTCCGCGAAAGCCGCATCCGGCCGCAAGGCTGACCCTCACAGGGCGCACGACATCATGCTGATCCGCACCCGCCTGAGCCTCAACGCGCTGGTGCAGGTGGCGCTGCTGCTGATCACGACGCTGTCGTTTGTCTTTGTCCTGCATTGCCAGGGTCAACTCGACAGGTCGCATCAATTCCAGCGCGAGGCCGAGCAGCTCGTGTGGGACATGCAGCACAGTTCAGACGAACTCTCGCTGATGGCGCGTCTTTACGTGGTCACCGGCAAGTCGCGTTATGCCGGCAACTTCGACGTCATCAAGCGCATGCGCAATGGGCAGGCCGAGCGTCCCCTGGACTACGACCCGGTGTTCTGGGATCTGCGGCTGGCCGACCCCAGCGTTGCCAAGGGCTCGCTGCCGGCCCAGCCCTTCGAAGCGCGCGTGCAGACGGCGGGTTTCAACGATCAGGAAAGGCGTTGGCTGATGCAGTCCTACCAGCGTTCCGAGGACTTGATCGAATTCGAGAGCCGGGCTATGCAGATGGTGGCGACGCTGGGGCAGGCCATCGATGCGGCGTCAGGCGAAGCGCTGGCACGTTGGCGCCAGGCCCTGGAATTGATGCATGGCGAGACTTACCAGGCGGCCAAGGCCGACATCATGACGCCCTTGCGCGCCGTGCGACAGTCCTTGATGGCTCGCATGCAGGTTGAACGCCAGCAGGAGCAGTTCCAGCTGAACCTGGCCACCTATATTGCGTGGGCGGCGCTGGCCCTGCTTGCCCTGGACGTGGTGCTGATGACGCTGAGCCTGGAGCGCGCCATTCGCCACCCTCTGATGTTGCTCGCGCACTGGGCCGAAGGCGTCAAGCAGGGGCGCATGGGCTTGCGCACGCACATGCGCGACCACAGCGAATTTGGCGAGCTGGGCGAGGCCATCGACGGCATGGCGGATTCCGTGCAGCAGCATTTGAACGAGCTGCACGAAGAAGTCACTCGACGGACCCTGGCCGAGCAGACCATCGAACACCTCGCCAACCACGATGTGCTCACCGGCCTGCCTTCCCTGCGCCTGGTGCACGACCGCCTGGAGCGCGCGCTCATACAGGCCCAGCGCCACCATCAGGGCATGTCGGTGCTGTTTCTGGACCTGAACGATTTCAAGCCGGTCAACGACCAGTACGGGCATGAAGCCGGCGACCAGGTGCTCAAGATCGTCGCGCAGCGGCTGGCCATGGGCTTGCGCGAGGCCGATACCGTGGGCCGTATCGGCGGCGACGAGTTCCTGATCCTGCTGCCCGATGTCGCCCATGCCGACGATGCCCGCGGCGTGGCCGACAAGCTCGCCGCCGCCGTCGCCGAGCCCATATTCATTTCCTTGCAGACCATTACCGTGAAAGTCAGCGCCGCCATCGGCGTGGCCGTCTATCCGCAGGCGGCCAAGGACGTGCAGGGCCTGATCCGTGCCGCCGATCGCAATATGTACGAGCGCAAGGCTGAGATGAAGCGGGCGGCCGCGGCGAAAGCCATCCAGGCCTAAAGCGGCGCGCCGCCCGCGGCCTGGATCATGGCATTGGCCAGCCGCGCGCCTAACACTGCGTTGTGCTTCACCAGCGCGATATTGCTGGCCAGGCTGCGGCCCTGGCTCAGGGTCTTGATGCGGTCCAACACAAAGGGCGTGACGGCCTTGCCGGAAATGCCCTGCTCCGCCGCTTCGTCCAGGGCCTGCCGGGTCAGGGCGGCGATGGCGGCGGCGGGCATTTCGTCCGCAGCGGGAATGGGGTTGCTCACGACCACGCCGCCCTTCAAGCCCAGCTGCCATTTGGCGTGGATAAAGCGCGCCAGGTCTTGGGTGTCGTCGATCCGGAAATCGGCCTTGAAGCCGCTGTCGCGCGTGTAGAACGCGGCGAAATTGTCCTGCCCGAGGCTCACGACCGGCACGCCATGGGTTTCGAGGTATTCGAGCGTCAGGCCGATGTCCAGAATGCTCTTGGCGCCGGCGCAGATCACCGCCACCGAGGTCTGCGCCAGCTCCTGCAAGTCCGCTGAAATGTCGAAGCTCGTGGCCGCGCCCCGGTGCACGCCGCCGATGCCGCCGGTCACGAACACGCGTATGCCGGCCAGGTCGGCGCAGATCATGGTGGCGGCCACGGTGGTGGCGCCGGTCTTGTGCATGGCCAGCGCATAGGGGAGGTCGCGGCGGCTGAGCTTGAGCACGTCCGGGCTTTGGCCAAGACGCTCCAGTTCGCCGTCGGTGAGGCCGATGCGCACCCGTCCGTCCATCACCGCGATGGTGGCCGGTACGGCGCCCTGCGCGCGGATCAAGGCCTCCACCTCGCGCGCGGTCTGCACGTTCTGCGGGTAGGGCATGCCGTGCGCGATGATGGTGGATTCCAGGGCCACCACGGGGCGGCCCTGGGACAAGGCCTGCGCGACCTCGGGGGTGGGCGAGAGCAGCGGATGCGGGCTCACGGCGAACGCGAATGCGCCAGGGTTCAGTTGGGATTCGCGGTCGCGGCCTTCAGCTTCGTGCCGACGTTTTGCGCCATGGTTTGCATCAGGGGCGTGATTTGCGTGGCGCAATCTTTCACGACGCGTTCGCCCAGTGCCTTTTCCATCGAGGGCACCAGCTCCTCGAACTTCTTCTTCACGGGAGATTCGAGCAGCGCAATGATTTGCTTGAGCTCCGTCTCGTTGAAGTTTTGCAGCAGCAGAGGGGTCAGCGTCTCCTTCACCACCTGATGCGCATCCGCCTTGACGATGGGCGTCGCGTCGTCGATGTATTTCTGGACATCAGGGGCGATGTCCTTCATCACGCGCAATTGCTTCTCGTCGGAAACACGGCCCTGCAAGGCCATCTTGGCTTGTTCAACGGTCGTGATGGCCGGGCGCTGCACCATCGTGATCGCCACATTCTCCACGTGCCAGAGTTCGAGCAGGCGCTGAACCAGCGGCAGGCGGGGATCGTTGGGGCTCACCGCCGGTGCCGAGGGGCTGGCGGGGGCGGCGGCGGTTTGGGCCTGTGCCGTCATCATCGCCGCGCTTGCGCAGGCGGCGAGAAGAATGTGGCGAGCCTTGGGGAGAAAAGTATGAGCGTACTGCATAGATGGACCTGCAAGAGCACCGCGGTCGCGGCAAAGCGTTGGATGGGAAATCGGTTGAATGGACTCAGAACGGACGCGAAATGGCGGCGCCAAAGTAACGCACGTAGATGCCGCCGCTGACGTCAAGTCCGGCATAGGGGTTGTAGATCACATTGAAGAAATTGTTGCAGTTCAGATTGCAGCTGGTGTTGGCGGGGAGGTTGAAGCTGCCATGGGCGTAGCTGGCGGTCAGATCAAGGCGTGTGCCGCTTTCCGACTGATAGCCCAGGCCGATGCTCTTCACATTCAGGTTGGGCAGGGGCGAGATCAGGTCCATGCTCGATTGCGGCACGGATGATTTGCGCGGTTCATAGCCCAGGCGCAGGTGCACGCCGTAGCCCGGGGTGTAGTCGACGCCGTAGCCGAAATGCACGGGGCTGGTGTAGCCGCGCGGAATGACCAGCTGCGCCGGATTGGCGACGCCGAAGACGCGCGCCATTTCGAGCAGATTGACGTTCTGGTCGAAATTGAAGATCAGCTTGTTCCAGCGCGACCAATTGGTCCAGTTGGCGTCGACGTTGATCTGCAAGTCGCGAAAGGGCTTGATCTTGATGCCGCCCTGGATGTGCTCGGGAAACGGCAGCGTCATGCTCGCGTTGCCGGCCTGCACCGAGGGGATGTTGGTCGGCATGCCGAAGGTGGACGCCAGGATGGGCCCTTGCAGGCTGTGCCAGACGCCATAGACGAACTGTTGCAGCATGGGTTCGGCATCGAACTGGAAGCGGCCGGTCAAGGTGGTTTGCGAGCCGAACTGGTAGACCGCACCGGCGGCGAACCAGTCCTTGGGCTCCCAAAGTATGCCCAGGTTCAGCGTGGGGTCCACAGGCGCGGTCATGTTGAACTGCATGGCGCCGACCTTGTTGAACGGGTTCAGCATGCCCTGCTTGCCGCCGCCGCACAGGCCGAAGCCGAACTCATCGACCGGGTTGTCGCCGCCGTTGGGGCCGCACCAGCCCTGCTGCAGCTTGCCGATGATGCCCAGCAATTCGTTGGGCATGCGCATGTTCGTCTGCAGCGAAAACGCCTGGTAGGCAATCGGCACCGAGACGCCCAGGCTCAGGGTGTCCGAATACTTGTAGGCGGCGCTGGGGGAGAGGAAGACCAGGCGCTGGATGATGACGGTGCTGCCGTCGTAATTGGCCGGGTCATTGGGATTCTTGCTGCGGTCTATGCCCACCGCCTGCGGTACATAGGAGGCTGTCGCGAATGTCCATTTAGAGTTGGGCGTGTGCAGCGCAAAGCCCAGGCCCGCGCCGACGGCCGCGGGCAGGCGCGCGTGCAAGGGCCCGATGCCAGGGATGTACAGGGTTTGCTTGACCGGCGAGGTCGACATGCCGGCGATCGGATCCGATTTCCAGCCGCCGATGTCAAAGCCGTCGGGCTGGGTGAAGGTGGCGTAGGGGCGGATCGAGGCGCCAAAAAAAGCATCTGCCCGCGTATTGACTTCGATGCGTGCCAGTCCCGCGGGATTGAAATGGATGGAGTCCAGCCCCGGTGGATCGGCCGTCACGGCATTGCCCAGGGACATGGCCACCACGCTGGTGCCCAGGTTGTCGGTCAGTGCCGCCTGCGCTGCGAGCCAGGGCGCGCAACACATGACTCCGGCCAGGGCCCGGCGCCCCCAGCACCTCGAATCCCGCTTCATACGATCCTCAGAAATGCAGAGGCATATTGAAGCCCAGCGTGAAGTTCGGCGAATCCGGGGTCAACCCGATACCCACGCTGAAATTCATGGTGGTTTGCGGCGACGTGCGTACGCCCAGGCCAAAGCTCACGATGCCCTGGGTCTGCGGCGCCGTCGATTGCACGGTGCCGTCGGAAAAAGTGAGCTTGGTGTGGCTGGACAGCACTTCCTGGAAGGACGCGGTGGTCGAGACCTTGTACGACAGCGCGTAGGCGAAGCCGGCGCCAAATGCCAGCGAAGGCGCCGGACGCACTTCCTTCAGGATTTCGCCGTTGTTCACCTGGCTCAGGTGCTTGGCGGGCGCGCCCAGGATGATGGAGGCCGAGCCGAAAACAGCGACCGGGTCGATCACCTTCGATACATTGACGCCGCTCGACAAGGTCGCATAGCCATTGCCAGTCTGCAAGCCGGTGCCGCTGATGACGTCGAACGGGCTGCGGCCCGTGGGCAGGCTGAGATTGACATTGCCGATGACGGACGGCAGGTCGCGGCTTTGCGCCATGGGCTGCCACCGTACTCCGAAGGAGAGATCGCCGAAGTCGTTGTAGGTGCCTGAGAACGAATTGCCTTGCGAGTACTTGTCCACGATCGGCAGGGTCACGTTGCCGGTCAGGTTGTTCTCCAGGCCGTAGTCCACCGACAAGGTGTTGGTGATGGTGTGCGAGCGCGTGTTCTCGATGTCGAACAGCGTCAAGGTGGTGTTGCCGCTGTTGAACTGCGCATTGATCAGCTGCGAGCCCACATAGGTATAACTCATGTTGTAGGTGGCCGCGAAGCTGCCTTTCTTGATCAGCGAATACTGCTTGTCGGTCGCGGTCAGGGTGTCCTTCAGCAGCTTGGACTGCTCGTCCACGTCGTTTTCATTCTTGGCCAGCGCGTTGCGCACGGCCGCATCGCCGGTCGGCGCCGAAGCCGCCGCAGCCGGGGCTGCGGCCGCGGTATCCGCCGGGGCGGCGGCTTGTTGGGCATGGACCGTTGGACTCTGGAAGGCCAGCAGCGCCAGCAAGGTGGCCGCGAGGGCGGTGGGGGAAAACTTGCTCATCAATTTCTCAAATTGAAAATACCTAACTTGGACTGCACGCCGGCGCGCATCGCGTCGGCGATGTCCGGCGGCGGGAACTGGGCCTGACGGCGTACCAGATCATCGTCGATCACGCCCATTTCTTCATCGGTTAAAGCCAGCAGATTGTCGGGTTCCCCCTGTGATTTGGGGGGGTAGAGCAGGAACATGGTGTTGCGATCCCACAATTCGGCGAAGTCTTTCTCGCTGAACACGATGTGGCCGGCCGAGGGGTCGGCCAGGTAGACCTTGCCCTTGCGGATGGCGCGAAACACCACGAAATGCTTGAAGCCCGCATAGTCGATGGGAACGATGGCGGGCTGCTTGAGCTCTTCCAGGTCCTTGATCTCGCCGCGAAAACCTGCGCTGTCGGCGCCCAGGCTGGCCACATAGCGCTTCATGTCCAGTAGCGAGAAGCCTCGGCGGGCAATGATCTTGTCGCGCTCGCCATGGGCCATCATGCCGTCCATGGCTTCCTGCTCGGTCACTTTGATGCCGAGGTAGTAATTGATGACGGTGGTGAGCGCGGCCGACCCGCAGGAGTAGTCGTAGGCCTGGTGGACGATGTGCTCGAACTTGAAGTCGACCAGCGGCTTCATGGTGACGGACATCGGCGTTACGCCGCCGCCTACATTCGCCATCGGCAATTCGAATTGATTGTCTGGCACGGCCTGCGCAGGCAAGCGCGTTTCAAAGGCTGCGTCGCCGATCAGGAAGGCGAGCATGCCCAACAACATCATCCACATGCAGAACTCCGGTGCCCGTCCGTCGCGGCGAGACTGGCCCCGACTGTAATGGCTGCGGGCGCGATGGCCTGTTGCCGCTGCTGCATTTGTCCCACAGTCATTTCGGCCAGAGCAAGACCTGGCCCGTCAAGTACATGCTGCCATTGAGCTGGATCTGCCCCAGGCTGGAAGTGATGGGCGCAGTGGGGCTGGTTTGCGCCGCGATGGCGCCCACGCCGAAATTCGTGAAACCGACCCAGGTGGGCAAGGTAATGGCAATGACATCGCTTACGGCGCTGCCTGCAGGGGTGCTAAGTGCCTGTACTTGCAGGCCCAGGAAGTCCAGCGTGCCGCTGAACTGCTGGAATACCAGATAGCTGGTGCTGCCGCCCACGTTGAACCCAAGGCTCAGATTGCTGATGGCTCCGGCATTGACGTTGAACTGCAAATGGCCGCTCAGGCCAATGCCGTCTTGCGCATGCACGCTGGAGAGGTCCTCGTCCGACAGGGTTTCGATCGCCTGGGCCGAGGAGGCGGCCAGCGCCAGCCACGCCGCGGCGAGCCCGAGGCGGACGGGATGGGTGAAGCGGCCGATGGCCATGCCAGCACGCGCCTGCATGTTCATGGCCCCGTCCTGAACTTGATGTCCATGTACTGGATCTGCATGCTGCCGATGTGGCTGGAGCCCAGGTCCATGCTGGCGCCGGCGGCGCTGGCGAAATTGATGTCGTCGATTGCCAGGCTGCCTGCGGGCGCCGTGTAGCCGGCGGCAGGCCAAGCCAGATTGAAATGCAGGCTGGCCGTACCGTCGGCGTTGGCGATGGTGTTGACGGTCAGGGGTTGGCTCGTGACGTTGGCCAGCACCCAGGGCGTGGTGCCCAGGGTGCCGCTGACGGTCGCGGCGGCCAGGTGGATGCCCTCGAAACTCAGCTGTTCCGGTTGGTTGGGGTCGTTCAGCTTCGTGATGTCGCCCAGACCATTGGGTCGCAGCGAAATGGCGCCGATATTGAACTGCAACTGCAGGCCCAGCTCAATGCCCTGCGTGCTGGGGTCCGACGAGGAAGCAATGCTGACGCTGTTGCCATAGCTCCGCAGATTCTGCACCAGCAGGCCGCCGCCGTTGAAGCTGGTGTTGCCATCGTAGAGGCTGAAATTGGCGGCGAACTGCCATTCCAATTTCCCCAGCGCATTCTGTGGTTCAGTCAGCGTGATCACATCCGACAAGCCATTGCCTCGCTGCGTGAGCGTCAAGGTGTAGGGGTCGCTGTAGGTCGAGGCGGGGTCGTCGCTGCGCGAGATCGAAATATCGGAAAGCGTCAGCGCGAAGGGATTGGGGTCGCCCTTGCTGCTGCTGAGCGCGAAGCTCAGGTTCGGCCCGAAGAGGGAAAACCCCAGGAGATTGAAGGCGATGCCGTCCTGCCCGCGTACCAGCGCCATTTCTTCGTCGGAAATGGGGGTCAGGGCCTGCGCTGACGCGCAATACGTCGCGCCAATCGCAAGCCAGCACAGCAGCGCTGCGGTCGGGCACTTGGGATTCCTGCGCATGGCGAGCCCCGTTCACCCGCCGATCTTGGGCGGGTTGGCCGGCACGGTGCCGGTGAGGTTGGTGGCCGTGAGCTTGTCGGTCCAGTTGAGCCAGAAGCCCGGCTGGGCCAGGGCCGGCGCGGGGCCGTTGCCGATGATGGGGTATTGCACTGCCTGCTTTTCGATGGCCAGGAAGAAATCCTGGCTCGGGCCGCTGGCGTTGCCGGCTTGCAGGCTGCCGATGCTGGACAGCGCAAACGGGCAGGCGCCGCTGCCGCAAGTCGTGCCATTGAGGCGTTGGCCGTTCAGCGTCAGCGTGCTGCCGGAGCCGTTGCTGATGCTGATGCTGCCGCTCAAGGAATTGATGGCGGTGCCGAAATTGCCAGCCACACCCTGGAAGCCGAACCGCATGCCGACCACCTGCTGTTGCGTGGCGCCGGGCGTGTTGCTGTACACCACTTCGAAATAGGGGTTGGTCAGCGCCACCGTGCTGCCGCCCACGCCGAAGTTGAAGGTGCCGACGTTGATGTCCGTGCCCATGACGCCGTTGACGGCGTAATTGCCCAGGCTGATGTTGGAGAAATTGGCGTTCAGCAAAATGTCGGCGTTGAGCGTCACGCGCGAGAATTGCAGCCCGTTCAGCTGGGTGTTGGTGATGTCCAGCACGCCCTGGCCGTACACATCGGCCAAATCCGAATCGTCGAGTGCTTGCGTTTCAGCCCTTGCACTTCCCGAAATCAGCAAACCCGCGACAAGCATGAGGCTCGCACCAGCGCGCCTCGCCACGCTGCTGGAGCGGCGATGCAGGCTTGGGTGCAGAGAACTCAATTGGCGGGCACAGGTCATGAAGGGCCGGCTTGATGATTGAAGAAATTCAAGACATGAGGGAAAACGCGATGCATGGGCCGCGGCGTCAACGGCCCCAGATCCAGATCCTGGAACCCTGAAGGTCAAGGTTACTCAATGCCAGGCTGGTCAAGGGCACGCTGCTGTTGCCCAGGGTGACCGAATTCACGCTCACGCTCAAACCGCTGTTGCCTGTGGCGTTGATATTGGGAACGGCCAACTGAAGCACGTCGCTCTTGCCGTCGTAGGCGCCGGACGCCTGGAAGCGCGCCAGGCCTGCCGCGCCGTCGCTGCCGTATGTGCTCGCCATGGCTGATATTGCGCTGCTGAAGCTGCTGCTGCTGATCAGGTCCACGGTCAGCGGCAGCAGGCCGACGATGTTGATGTGGTTGAATGACAGCGTGCCGCCGGTGGGGTTTTCGCTGCTCAAGGTGCTGTAGCTGAAGCTTCCGACGTTGACGTTCAGGTTGCTCATCAGGCTGATGCCGTCCTGCGCGCTGACTTCCGACAAGGATTCATCGTCCATGGCCTTGAGCGCATGGGCTGCTCCAGCGCTGCACATCAATGTGAGCGCCAGCAAAGCGATGAAGAATTGCCAGATCCGCCGCATGGCGTGAACTCCAGTGGGAGTGCTACAGCTGTTGAATGGGGGGGCGTTGGCGCCCTGCTGATAAAAAGGCCCGGGGGCAACCCGGGCCTTTCATGCGAGAACCATCAGACAGTGCTGATCAGTGAGCCCACATTTGAACGGTCGTGCCTTGCAGGTCCATCTTGTTGATGGCGAAGGCGCCGAACGAAGCGGCGCTGCCGCTCAGGGTCACCGAACCGACCGAGATGTTCAGACCGCCGTTGACGGCGTTCACGTTCGGGAAAGCGAACTGAACAGCGGACGAGCCGGTGCCGACGCCCGTGGCGCCTTCGAAGCCGCCGAGTGCCAGGCCGCCGTCGCTGGTGGTGATGTGCTGAGCAGCGGCGTCAGCAGCGATCGAACCTTGCAGCGAAGCAGCGTTGATCACGTCAACAGTCATCAGCACCAGGCCGTTGATGCCGATGTTGTTGAAGGCGATCGAGGCGTTTTGCGTCGTGTTGGTGTAGGTGAAGCTCTGGATGCCGATGTTCAGGTTGGCGGCGATCGACACACCGTCTTGACCGCTGACTTGAGCCAGCGATTCGTCGTCGATGGAGGTCATGGCCGAAGCGGACAGGGCGGCGCCAGCGAACAGGGCAGCAACAGCGGACAGCTTGAAGAATTTCATGTGTTGTCTCCTAGGTACCAATGATCTGGTGAAGGATTAGTGAGCCCACATTTGGACGGTGGTGCCTTGCAGGTCCATCTTGTTGATGGCGAAGGAGCCGAACGAAGCGGCGCTGCCGTTCAGGACGACGGAACCGACCGAGATGTTCAGGCCGCCGTTGACGGCATTCACGTTCGGGAAAGCGAACTGGACAGCGGAGGTGCCGGTACCTGCACCGGTGGCGCCCTCGAAGCTGGCCAGTGCCGCGCCGTGGTCGCTCACGGTGATGCCTTGGGCAGCGGCGTCAGTGCCGATGGCGGTTTGCAGCGAAGCAGCGTTGATCACGTCAACAGTCATCAGCACCAGGCCGTTGATCTTGATGTTGTCAAATGCGATCGATGCGGATTGCGTCGTGTTGGTGTAGGTGAAGCTCTGGATGCCGATGTTCAGGTTGGCGGCGATCGACACACCGTCTTGACCGCTGACTTGAGCCAGCGATTCGTCGTCGATGGAGGTCATGGCCGAAGCGGACAGGGCGGCGCCAGCGAGCAGGGCAGCAACAGCGGACAGCTTGAAGAATTTCATGTGTATCTCCTGATTGATGAATTGACTTACTGAGTTGGACTTGGACTCTTGCTTTTTCACGCACTGCCAGATCTCTAGCGGTGGGGTGTTGCCCCTTTTTAAAGATCGCTCCGGTGGGAACTTTCTTTGCCTTCGTTTGTCAGCGGCGTGAACGAATCATGCGATCTAGTTCACAAAAACAAGTGACTTTGCGAGCCAAGCTATTGACTTTGCGCGCCCTCCGTTCGGTGGGGAGTAGGAACACTGAGAATGCTCCGCAACGCGCGTCCGGGTTACTCCCGTGGCTATTCAATTTCTTTACATTGGCTCATCTTGTGAGCCAATCTTTTTTTGATTGAAGCAAAGAAAAACACCGTGAACATCGGCCATTTTGGCCGTTCACGGTGTTTGATGATTTTGGAAATTTAAGTGATAACTATCAGGATGCGCACCGCAATTGCGCGGGCGAATGACCGAACCAGCGCTTGCAGGCTCGGTAGAAATTGCTGGGGTCTGCAAAGCCCAGGGCGAAGCTCATTTCGGTGGGGGAAATATCGCCCTTGGCGAGGAAGCGCTGGGCCAGCTCGCGGCGGGTTTCGTCGACCAACTTCACGAAGCTGGTGTTCTCTTCGAGCAGGCGGCGCTGCAGGGTGCGCTCGCTCATGCACAGCTGCGAGGCGATCATGTCGCGGCGCGGGTCGCCCTTGGCCAGTTCCTGTAGCAGCAATTGGCGCACGCGCATCTGCACATTGGCGCCGCGCTGCTGCATGACCTGCGAGGCGTTGCGCTCGCAGAGCTCGGCCACGTCGGCATTGGCCGTCGGTATCTCGATGTCGAAATCGGCCTTGTTGAAGACCATGCGGAATTCGTCGGCGTCGAATCGAACCTCGCAGCCCATGGCCTTTTGCCAGGGCGCGGGGTCGGCCGGCTGGGCGAATGGGTATTCGATGCGAACGGGGCGCACATCTCTCGCCGTGATCCAGCGCAAGGCGTGCAGCAGCACGTTGGCCACAAAGTCCACGCGCTGCAGGGGGCTGGGCTGCATGCCGCCAAGAATGCTCAGGGTCAGGCATTGCGTGGCGCCGGTGCTTTGCATCTCGAGGTGCAGCGTGGGCGAGAGCAGCGGCGAGAAGCGCAGCAGGTAGCGCATGGCGTCGCCCAGGGTCCTGGCGGCCAGCACCAGATGGGCCAGCATGCCCAGCGCCACCAGCGGGTGGGCGGGGACGGTCAAGCCGATCGCGGGGTCGCCGGTCTGGGTCACGGCCAGGCTCCAGAGCTGGTTGTAGCCGTCGGACAGCACGCGCGGATCCTGCTCGTCGGGCGAGACGTTCAGGCGGGTCAGCAACTCGTCCACATTGATGCCGCGCGTACCCAGGGCCTGGATCATGGCGTGCCGCCAACTGGCGCCCAGTGCGGGCATCTGGGACGGTTGCTGCTGGGTCTGGGCCTGGCTCGACCGGCTGCGCGTGGCGCCGTCGTTCAGGATGATGGGGGACGCGGAGTCGCTGCGCGCGTCCAGCTCGACGGAACGCCCGGCCGCGCCGCGTGCTTGCGTGCCGGCGGTGCGGGAGGGGCGCGTGTTCAGATCGGTCAGATCGAGCATGGGTCGCTTTGCTGCGTCATTCAATACTTCGGATCACGCACCAAGGATGGGAGTTGTCCAAAACTTGGGGCGGGGAGTGCACTTTATGCGTGCGCTATCCGCAACGTCGCCGTCCGTAAGGCTTGGTTAGGGATGGGTATAGGGTTAGTCATAGCCATCCAAAAGGATAGGTTTCGTGTTTTTCTATCAGGGTAACCGCGTAGATCCGGCCTCACGGCAGCCACATGGCGCGTGATTTTTTGACGCTATTGGCGCCGGGGATGGATAGGGATGGTCAGGCGGGGGGGGGAGGCTGCTGGCTATTGCACCCAGCCCCGTTCGCGCGCGATGAACACCGCATGGGTGCGGTTGCGGGCGTCCAGCTTGTGGTTGATGTTGCGCAAGTGGAATTTCACCGTGGGCTCGGAGATGTGCAGGCTGCTGGCGATCTGCTTGTTGGGCATGCCCGCCGCCAGGCATTGCAGGATCTGCAATTCACGCGGGGACAGACCGGGCGCAATGCCTTGCGACAGGCCGGGTTCGGCCGCCTGGCCGTCTTCCTCCGGCGCCAGCCCATGGACTGGAAGCGGCGTGCCTGGGGCCGCGCCCTGGGGTGCTGTCCTGGCGGCGGCTTCTGCCGGCCGTACGCTGGCGGGTGCGCTGGCCAGCAGCGCCGCGACCTGGGGATAGGGGTTGGCGGTCAGGCCCTCGTCCAGGCATTGCCGCAGCAGTTCGGGAATGGCGGAACCTTCCTCCCAGAAGCTGGCGCTCAGGCCGTATTGGGCTTCGATGCGCAGGGCGGCTTCCATGTCGGCCGAGGCGGCCTCGGGATTTTCCAGCTGCTGCTGCGCCACGGCTCGCAGCAGGTGCAGCTTGAGCACGCGGCGCATGCGGCCGTGCTCGAGCGCCAGGGCCAGGCCCTCGGTGCAGCTGGCCACCACCTCGCCGGCCTTGCCTTCGCGCAGGCGCAGCCGGCATTGCGCAACGGCAGGGTCTTCCACGTCGTTGATGGGGGTCAGCCGGTCGGGCGCGAAGGCCCAGCCCACGGGCTGCAGGGCGATGCGATCGAAGTCCACGGGCAGGCCGTGATCGAACTGCTGCATGGCCAGGTATTGCTGTTCCATGCGCAGGGTGGCGACGATGCGCGGCATGCTCAGGGAGCGGCCCATGTCGATGCCGGCCTGCACGCTGCGGGCCGCCTCGCTGAAATGGGCGCGACGGCAATGCGCGCGCGCGACGATGCGGTACAGGATCGCGCTGGCATCCAGGGCCAGCAGCTCGGTGCTTTGGTCCAGGTATTCGTTCGCCAGCGCTTCCGCCTGCGTGAATTCGCCCAGCTCGTAGAGGGCCCCGGCCAGGAAGGCGCCCACGCAGGCGGTGCTGATGCTCTGGCGCCCCAGGCTCTTGCTGAGTTCGTCGTAATGGGGCTCCAGCATCGCCACGGCTTCGCGGGCCTTGCCCTGGGCCAGCAGGGCGTAGCCGATGATGCCCAGCGCATAGGTCATGCCGTAGATGCTGCCCAGGCGCTTGAGCTGGCTGCGGGCCGCCTCGGCCTTGCTGATGGCCTGGGCAAACCGCTGCGAAACGAGGTCCACGTAGGCGCGCAGGCACTCCAAGATCGCGTCGCTCATGCCGGACAGCGGCACGCCGTCGTAGCGCTGCAGGGCGGCTTCGCATTCGGCCACCCGGTCCATCAGGGCCAGCGAGAGCGGCTCCAGCACGCGGTATTCGTGCAGGCCCTGCACCGCGGGCTCGGACTTGAGCTGCCGCGCGACTTCGCTGGCCAGGGTGTATTCATGCCTGAAGATGCAGGCCCAGGCCAGCGCCACCAGCAGTTCCGGATAGCGCGACAGCACCGGCTTGGGAATGGCGCCCAGCCAATGCCGACAGGTGCTGGTGTGGCCGCGCGCCAGCGCCTGCCAGACGTAGCTGAGCAGGATCTCGCAGGCCTGCTCATGGTGGCCTGCCTTGAGCGAGTGGTCGATGGCGCTGGCGTGCTCGCCGATCTGCAGGTACCAGGCGGCGGCGCGGCCGTGCAAGGCGGGCAGCCATTCCGGGTGGTCTTCGTTGAGCCGGCGCTGCAGGAACTCGGCAAACAGCGGGTGATAGCGGTACTCGTTGCCGGCTGCGCCCATGCGCAGGATGAACAGGCTCTGCTGTTCCAGCTGGCGCAGCAGCGTGATGGCGTGCTGCGATTCGGTCACGGCATTGCAGATGCCGGGGTTGAGCTGCTTGACGATGCTGGTCCGCAGCAGGAATTGCTTGATCTCGTCGCTCTGGTCCCAGAACACCTCGTCGTAGAGATAGCGGCCGATGTCGGCCGTCTGCTCGCAGAAATTGGCGATGAAGCCCTGGCGGTCGTCCCGCGCCTTGAGCGCGAGCGCCGCCAGCTGCAGGCCGGCGGGCCAGCCCTCCGTGGCATTGAGCAGGCGCCGCACGCTGGACACATCCAGCTCCAGGTGGTGCCGGTGGTTGAGGAACTGCTCGGCCTGGTCGAAATCGAAGCACAGCTCGGCCATGCCGATCTGCAGCAACCGGCCCTGGGCTTTCCACTTGTAGAAACGCAGCGGCGGGGTGCTGCGCGCGGTGATGAAGAGCTTGCAGCTCGGAGGCAGGCGTTCGATCAGGCGCTGCATCAGGTCGATGGCGCGCGGGTCCTTGAGATGGTCGAAATCGTCCAGAAAAATGGCGCAATCCTGCTGCAGGCTGGAGATGGACTCCAGCAGCCGCTGCCCCAGGCCCGAGCCGGCGTAGGGCGCGTCCATCATGTTGGGCGGCGGCGCCGGCGCGGGCATGGCGCCCTCGAGCAGGTCCGCGCTCAAGGCCGACAGCATCAGGCTGCAAAAGCGTTCGAGGTGGTTGTCGTCGGCGCTGAGCTGTATCCACGCCGTGTGCATGCCGTTCTCGCGCAGGCGCTCGTGCAGGGCCAGCATGGCGGTGGTCTTGCCGAAGCCGGCGGGTGCCACGGCCAGTACCAGGCTGACGTCGGCACAGTCTTCCAGCCAGTCCGACAGGTTCGGGTTGTGAACCAGGTAGCGACTGAGCTGAGGAGCGACGAGGCGGGGAAAACTGAGCGTAAAGCCGGGCGAGGTTTGCTGCGTCATATCGGCTGCACAGCGTAGCCGAAATAGGCCGAATTCCTCTGAGGGGAAGCCAGATGTTTTCTAGGGGTGGGCCACTAACTGGCGTAGCCCATGTGCTGCCACAGCAACATGCCGCCGCGCAGATTGGCCACGCGCTCGAAGCCGGCCTGGCGCAGGATCACCGTGGCCTGGCCCGAGCGCATGCCCGAATGGCAGACCGACACCACCGGCTTGTCGCGCGGCAGCTCGGCCATGCGGCCGCGCAGCTGGTTCAAGGGAATGTTCAGCGCGCCGGCGATGCGGCCGAGTTCGCCGCCCAGCTCCTCGGGCTCCCGCACGTCGACCAGGGTCAGCTCGCGCAGATGGCTGGCGACCCAGTCCGGCTCGATCTCGAGCAGTCCAGCGTAGGTCTGCCGCACAGGGCCCCAGTCCGCCAGGCGAGGTGCCGCGCCGTCTTGCGGCTTGCCGCAGCGCAGGTTGGCGGGCAGGGCCACGGCCAAATGCTTGGGATGCGGCAGCTGCAGGTTTTCCATGAAGCCGACGAAGTCGCGCGCCTGGGCCTGGCCGCCGATGCGCGGGTTGTGCTGGCGTTCTTCGGCAATGGTGGACATGGTGCGTCCCGCATAGTCGTGGCCGGGAAACACCAGGCAGTCGCCGGGCAGGGTGAACAGCTGCTCGGTAATGGAGCGGTACAGCGTCAGGGCACTGCCATGCTGGAAATCGCAGCGCCCGGTGCCGCGGATCAGCAGGGCGTCGCCGGTGAACACGCGGCGCGGATCGTCCTGGTCGTCGCTCAGGAAGCTGAGGCATCCGTCGGTGTGGCCCGGCGTAGCGCGCACCTCCAGATGCCGCGAGCCAAAGTAGACGCGGTCGCCGTCGTCCAGCAGCAAGTCGGCGCCTTGCAGGTCGGCGCCGTAGCGCCTGGAGATGCCGATCCTGCAGGCGGTGGCCTGCTGCATCAGCCAGGCGCCGGTGACGTGGTCGGCATGGCAATGCGTGTCGAGTACCGCCACCAGCTTGAGTTCGAGTTCGTCCACCAGGGCGCGATCGCGCAGGTGCTGCTCGAACACGGTATCGATCAGCACGGCTTCACGGCTGAGCGGGTCGCCCACCAGGTAGGTGTAGGTGGAGGAATTGACGTCGAGCAATTGCCGAAAGACAAGGCGGTGCTGCATGGACCTACTCCCGGGCGTCTGCACGACGCCTTGATGCCGTCTCGCGTTGCAGGGCCACGCGGATGCGTGCAATGGTGTCCTCCACCGGCGCGTGGCGCGACACCTCCAGCCCCAGCTTGCGGGCGATGGCGTTGACCCGCACGGGGTTGAGCGGAATGCCGCCCTGGTCGACGGCTTGGATCAGGTCTTGCGCCAACTGCCACTCGGCACGCACGGGAAGCGGGCTTTTTGGCCTGGGCATGAGGTACCGCCCGAGGCGCGCAAAGCCGAGACGCAGCCTGTGTCTGAACAACGAAAAATCCATGCCGCACTCTACCCTGGCGGGCTGGGCGCGTCAGTCTTTGCCATATTGGCTCGGGATTGTGCGGATTCCTACACGAACTTTTGGGCTTTGAAAGCCTCGCCACCCCCCGCAATCAGGTGGTCTGCGTTAATCTACGTCCATCGAACTTGGACCGTTCGATGTGTATCTCCTCAGCCACCGGACATAGGTGGATTCAACCCGGCTCGATGTGCCGGGTTTTTTCTTTTGGGGCGTCCGAGAGCATGCGAGGCTTTCAATCCAGCGCGTGGAACAGCGCCACGAACTCCTGCGTCAGCTTGTGGCGCGGGTCGAGATGGATCATCGGGCGAGCCTGCTCGTGTGACTCCTTGATCTTCACGCTGGCGCTCAGGAAGGGCTGGCAGACCGGCAGGCCTTCGTCCACCAGCTCCTGCACGGTGCGCTGCGGCAGCGCGGCGCGGGCCTGGTACTGGTTGATGACGATGCCCTCGACGCTCAGGTCCGGGTTGTGGTCGGCTTCGATCTCCTTGACGTTGTCCAGCAGCGTGTAGAGCGCTCGGCGTGAAAAATCGTCGCAATCGAACGGGATCAGGCAGCGTTCGGCGGCGATCAGGGCCGAGCGGGTGTAGAAGTTCAGGGCCGGCGGGGTGTCGATCCAGATGCTGTCGTAGGTATCGCCGAGCTCCTGCAGGGCGTCGCGCAGCTTGTAGATCTTGTAGCGGCTCTCCAGCTTGCTGTGCAGTTCGTCGAGCAAGGGGCTGGCGGGCATCAGGTCCAGGTTCTCCCAGGGCGTGTTGACGATGAAGTCGCTGGTCTGGGGCGTGCGGATGCTGAATTTCAACGTGGTCTCGAAGAACTCGGCGGCGCCGGGCAGCTCAGGCTCTTCGGCGCCCCGGCCCAGCAGGTAGTGGCTGGAATTGCCCTGGCAATCCAGGTCGATCACCAGTGTGCGCAGGCCCTGCTGGGCCGAAATGGCCGCCAGGTTGCAAGTGATGGTGGATTTGCCGACGCCGCCCTTCTGATTGAACACCACACGCCGCATGTCGCCTCCTGCAGACTGATTGAAGCTTGTATTGTGCATTGCAGCATCGGACCATGGATGCAGATTGCATCAAATTTCGTGCTGTTGGCGAGACGTTGCCTGCAGTTTCAGGGTACAGGGGTGTCTGGGTGCAGCGGCTGGAGCAGCGCCAGCCGGCCATCGGTGCGGTAGTGGTCGCCGCCGCCGTTCTTGCCTTCCAGCGCGGTCTGGAAGCCCTCGATCCAGGTCACCGTGATCTGGCCGCCGGACTGCAGGTCGGCCAGCAGCTTGTCGCGCTCCTGGTCGACCTCGGCCGCGATGTGGTGGGTGATCTGGCCCGTGGTGTGGCTCAGTCCCACGCCGACGTCGAACGTGGCGGCGCCTATCCACATGGCGCGGTCGAGCGCGTCGCGTCGCTCGGCCATCCAGAAGCGCACGTGGTGGCGCCGGGACGGATCGCCGTGCGCGGCCTGCTCGAACGCGAGATCCTGGCGGCGCCCGTTGACGAACAGGTCGCTCACGGGCGCGTCGTCATAGGGTTTGTGCACAACGCTGTCGAGCGCGATGCGCAGGGAACTGCGCAGGGTGATGGGGTCGGCGGCAAACCAGTGCGACTTCAGCATCAGGTGCTGGAGTTCGGACTCGGTGCCCACGAAAGCCACGTTCAGCGGGTCGCCCGGGATGCCGGCCGAGGTGAAGGCCCGTACGCCGACCTCGCTGAGCGCCGGATGGCGGCGTTCCACGAAGCGCCAGGCCGAGGGCAGGAACTCATAGGTAAACGCCACGTAGCCGGTCAGCCCGAGCAGGACCAGCGCCACCACCACGCCGAGGCGGAAGCGATGCGAAGGCAGGGAGGCCGTCGTGCTGGATGTTTTGCTGGATGTCGTGCTGGAATCCATGGCGGGGCACTCAAAGCGTATAGGGCGCAGTGTCGCACGGGGCCGTGCCCGCGGCGGCACTAGGCTATATTGCGTGCCACCGCTGCGGGCCTGCGGGATCGACGGGCAGCGGTACAGACCACAGGGCGAATGAGCGGCGATGGCTTGGCGGCAGATTTTTCGAAGGTGGGCGGCACAAATGGCGGTATGGGCCATGGCCTGCCTGTCTGCGCACGCGGCGGACACCGGCGCGACATTGACCGTATCGGCGGCGGCCAGCCTGCGCAATGCCTTCGTGGCCTTGGCGCCCGGCTTCGAGGCCCGGCATCCCGGCGCGCACCTGGCCTTCAACTTCGCCGCGTCCGATGCCTTGCTGGCTCAGATCCTGAGCGGCGCACCCGTGGACGTGCTGGCAACGGCCGACCCGCAGACGATGGACCGCGCCCAGGACCAGCGCCTGTTGCTGCCGGGTTCGCGCCATCTCTTCGCGCGCAATTCGCTGGTGCTGGTCGTGCCGCTGCACGGTACCCAGGCCTTGACCCAGCTTGACGGACTCAAGCAGGCATCGATCCAGCGCATTGCCCTGGGCCAGCCCAGCGGCGTGCCGGCGGGCCGCTATGCCAAGAGCGCGCTGGAGGCCGCCCATCTTTGGGCCGCGGTCGAGGGCAAGGCCGTGTATGCGCTCAATGTCAGGCAGGCGCTTGACTACGTGGCGCGCGGCGAGGTGGACGCTGGCTTTGCCTACGCCAGCGACGCCAGGACCGCGCTCGACAAGGTGCGTGTGGCCTTGGCGGTGCCGACCCCAGAGCCCATCGTGTATCCGGTCGCCGCCGTGGCTGGAACGCCGCACGCCGAATTGGCGCGGCAGTTCATCGCCTACCTTCTTTCACCTGCGGCACAGGCGGTGCTGTCGCAATCCGGATTCGAGCGCCCTTGAACCATTGGGCGCCAACATGGCCGGGCGCCTGGGGCGATGCCTGGGTGGCGCTGGCGCTGTCACTGAAGGTGGCGGGCTGCGCGACGGCGATCGATCTGGTGCTGGGCGTGACGCTGGGGCAGGTCCTGGCGCGCCGGCGGTTTCCGGGGCGCGATCTGCTCGATGCGATCCTGACCCTGCCCCTGGTGCTGCCGCCCACCGTGTTGGGCTACTACCTGCTGGTGCTGGTGGGACGGCGCGGCGCCTTGGGCGCCTGGCTGCATGACAGCCTGGGCGTGGAGTTGATCTTCACCTGGCAGGGCGCCGCGCTGGCCGCCGCGCTGGTGGCATTCCCCTTGGTCTTGAAATCCGCCCGCGCCGCCTTCGAAGGCGTGGATCCGCAGCTCCTGCGTGCCGGCCGCGTGCTGGGCCTGGGCGAGTGGGCGCTGTTCTTCAGGGTCAGCCTGCCGCTGGCCTGGCGCGGCATCCTGGCCGGCGTGCTGCTGGCCTTTGCGCGCGCCATGGGCGAGTTCGGCGCCACGCTGATGGTGGCGGGCAGCATTCCCGGGCGCACGCAAACACTGTCGCTGGCGGTCTATGAGGCCGTGCAGGCCGGGCAGGACGATCTGGCGCAATTGCTGGTGCTGATCATCTCGGTGGTCTGCGTGCTGGTGCTGGTGCTGGCGGGGCGGCTGTTGCCGCGCGCCGCGCGGAGGCCGGCATGAGCTTCGAGATCGAGCTGCGCAAGACCCTGGTCAGCGATGGGCGTGAATTCCGCCTCGACGTGCAATTCAAGACCGACGCGTCGCGCGTGGTGGTGATCGGGCCGTCGGGCGCTGGCAAAAGCCTGATGCTGCAGGCCATGGCGGGCCTGCTGGACCTGGAATTCGGCCGCGTGCGCGTCGATGCGCAATGGCTGCAGGACAGCACGCGCGGACTGAACCTGCCCAGCAGGCAGCGGCGGCTCGGCTTCGTGTTTCAGGACTACGCCCTGTTTCCGCACTTGAACGTGCGGCAGAACATTGCCTTTGGCTTGCGGCAGGGTTGGCTCAACCCGCGCCGCCTGGTTGCGTCGAGCGCGTCGAGCGAGATGGAGGCGGTGGTCGAGCGCAGCCTGCAGCGCTTTGAATTGACCGAGGTTGCCGGCCTGCTGCCGCAGGCCTTGTCGGGCGGGCAACGCCAGCGCACGGCGCTGGCGCGTGCCTTGGCGTCCGAGCCCGGCGCCTTGCTGCTGGACGAGCCCTTTTCAGCGCTGGACCCCGCCTTGCGCGAACGCATGCGCGACGAGCTGGCCGCGCTGCTGGAGCGCTTGCAGCTCCCCATGCTGATGATCACGCACGACGCCGAAGACGTGCGACGCTTTGCCCAGCAGAGTTTCGAGCTGGCGCAGGGCCGCGTGCAACGCTGATCACCATTGGCCGACGTTGGGCATGCTGGCCCAGGGTTCGGCAGGAGGCAGCGCCGCGCCGCTTTGCAGCAGCTCGATCGAGACCTGGTCGGGTGAGCGTACAAAGGCCATGCGCCCGTCGCGCGGCGGCCGGTTGATGGTCACGCCATGCGCCATCAGCCGCTCGCAGGTGGCGTAGATGTCGTCCACGGCATAGGCCACATGGCCGAAGTTGCGCCCGCCGCTGTAGACCTCCGGGTCCCAGTTGTAGGTCAGCTCGATCTGCGCCTCGGTGTCGCCGGGGGCGGCCAGGAAGATCAGGCTGAAGCGGCCCGCCTCGTGGTCGGTGCGCCGCAGCTGGGTCAGTCCCAAGGCCTCACAATAGAACTTCAAGGAGGCGTCCAGATCGGTGACGCGCACCATGGTGTGCAGGTATTTCATTGCTTCCCTCAGAGTTTTCGTCATTTTGACGCTGTGCGAGACTGACCGTCCCTGAATCTCTGCAACCGATATGAAGATCTGCGTACTGGACATGGGTGCCATTGGCGACCGCGTCGGCTGCGCCGTGGCGCAGACGCCCAAGCAGCGCTGTGCGGTCACGCGCAAGCTCGGCGCGGTGCGCGAAATCGGCCAGCACCTGGGGCTGGCCCGGCTGATGGCGCAGATCCGCGGCCTGCTCTGACAGTGTTTCAGCCGAACGGCCGCACGCCGATCAGCACGCCATGGGCCCAGAAGGCCACCAGGGCCCAGGCCGCGGCGCCCAGCAGCAGGGTGCGGACCAGCGCGGTGCTGGTGGGCGTGCCGCTCAAGGCGATGGGTCCGCGCCCGCGCGCCGATCGGAAGCACAGCACCGCCCACACCAGGAAGCTGCCGAACAGCACGACGTCGGCCAGGCTGCCATTGGCCAGCAAGTGGGCGAACGCCCAGGTCTTGACCGACAGCACCATGGGGTGCTGCAGCCGCGCCTTGATCGGGTTGTTGGGCACGTAGGTGGCCACCAGCAGCACCATGGCCACGAGCATCAGCAGCGCGGTCAGGTGGCGCAGCGCCAGCGGCGGCGTCCAGAGCATGGTCGTGTCCTGCCGGGCCTGCCCATAGCCCCACAGCAGCAAGGCAAAGCCGGCCAGCGAGATCAGGCTGTAGACGGCCCGCCAGGCGTTGGGGCCGATGCGCACCATGGTGCGCATGCGCCAGTCGTCCGCGAAGATGCGTATCGAGTGCACGCCCAGGAACAGCAGCAGTCCGAGAATCAGGTAAGGCATGTCCAACCTTTCGTGTTTTGACTGGGACGCTTTGTACGACAAATCTCTCGGCGGTCGCAATCAGGCATTGCGATCGACCTTCAGCGCCAAGACCACGGACGTGGTGGTCTTGATCACGCCCTCCATGTCGCCGATCTCGTCGAGCAGCGCGTCCAGCCGCATGGTGGTGGCGGCGCGCAGCAGCGCCATGTAGTCGAACTCCCCGCTGACCGAGGCCAGTTGCCGCAGTTCCGGCAGGCGGCTCAGGCGCCGGATCACGGCCTGCTGGCTCTTGGGGCTGATGGCGATGCCCACATAGGCCTGCACGCCGCGGTCCAGGGCCTCGCTGCCCAGCCTGGCGGTGTAGCCCACGATCACGCCGTCGGCTTCCAGCCGCGCCAGCCGCGCCACCACCGTGGTGCGCGCGATGCTGAGCTTGCGCGCCAGCTGTGCCGTGCTTTCGCGGGCATTGGCCTGCAGGAGTGCGATCAGATCGCGGTCGACCTGGTCGCGCGGCGCGGCCAAGGTGGCGTTGGCATGGGACGTCATGGAAAACCCTTCTTTGCGTCGAAGTGGCGATGCGTGATGACGAATCGTCGAATTCATACTATTTTCCGACGAATTGATGCTTTATTTCGTCAGTGACTGTTCCTAGACTGCGGCCCATCACACACCCGTCTATTCGAGGAGCTACACCATGAAAGTTGCATTGCTGGGCGCCGGACACATCGGCCAGACCATTGCCCGTTTGCTGCATGGCAGCGGAGACTACACCGTCACCGTGATGGACAAGAATGCCGCCTCGCTGGCCAAGCTGGCCGCCGAGGGCATTGCCACGCAATGCGTGGATACGGAGAGCAAGGCGGCCCTGGGCGCCGCGCTGCGCGGCCAGCAGGTCGTGGTGAATGCGCTGCCCTACCACCTGGCCATCACCGCCGCAACGATGGCGCTGGAAGCCGGCTGCCACTATTTCGACCTGACCGAAGACGTGGCCGCCACCAAGGAAATCATGCGCCTGGCCCAAGGCGCCAAGGTGGCCTTCATGCCGCAGTGCGGCCTGGCCCCCGGCTTCATCGGCATCGTGGCCCATCACCTGGCGCAAGGCTTCGACAGCCTGCAGGATGTCAAGATGCGCGTCGGCGCCTTGCCCGCCTTCCCCACCAATGCGCTCAAGTACAACCTGACCTGGAGCGTGGACGGCCTGATCAACGAGTACTGCCATCCCTGCGAGAGCATCCACGACGGCGAGCTGATCGCCGCGCTGCCGCTGGAAGGCCTGGAGCATTTCTCGCTCGACGGCACCGAATACGAGGCCTTCAATACCTCGGGCGGCCTGGGCACGCTGTGCGAAACGCTTGAGGGCCGGGTCCGCAACCTGGACTACAAGACCGTTCGCTATCCGGGCCACCGCGACCTGATGATGTTCCTGCTGGGAGACCTGCAGCTCAAGAACGACCAGGAGGCGCTCAAGTCCATCATGCGCAAGTCCATGCCCGCCACCATGCAGGATGTGGTGCTGGTGTTCGTGACCGTCTCGGGCATGAAGAACGGCTCCTTGCTGCAGGAAGTGTTCGCGCGCAAGATCTTCGCCGAGCGCGACGGCGCAGCGCCCCTGTCGGCCATCCAGATCACCACGGCCGCCGGCATCTGCGCCGCGGTGGACCTGTTCCGCGAGGGCAAGCTGCCGCAGTCTGGCTTCATCCGCCAGGAAGAGGTCAAATTGCCGGACTTCCTGGCCAACCGTTTCGGCAAGGCCTACCAGCAGTCGCGCCAGGTCGAATCCATTGGTTGATCACGGGTGCAGAACATGAGTCAGATTCAAGACATTCTCAAGGTGTTGGCGGTGTCCGACACGCAATTCAGCGGCGGCAACCGGACGGTGCGCTCGCCCATCGACGGCAGCGTGCTGGGCCAGGTGCACGACGCCAGCCCCGAGCAGATGAACGCGGCGATTGCGCGCGCGCATGCAGCCTTCCTGGCCTGGCGCACGGTGCCGGCGCCGCAGCGCGGTGAGCTGGTGCGGCGTTTCGGCGAAGTGCTGCGCCGTCACAAGACCGACCTGGCGCGCCTGGTCAGCCTGGAGGCCGGCAAGGTGCTCTCCGAAGGCGAAGGCGAAGTGCAGGAGATGATCGACATCTGCGACTTCGCGGTCGGGCTGTCGCGCCAGCTGCACGGCCTGACCATGGCGTCGGAGCGTCCCGGCCACCGCATGATGGAGCAGTGGATGCCGCTGGGCGTGGTCGGCGTGATCTCGGCCTTCAACTTCCCGGTGGCCGTGTGGGCCTGGAACGCAGCGCTGGCACTGGTCTGCGGCGACGCCGTGGTCTGGAAGCCGTCCGAGAAGACGCCGCTGACGGCCCTGGCCACGCAATCCCTGTTCGAGCAGGCGCTGGCCGGCTACACCGGCGCGCCCGCGACCGTGACGCGTGATCTGTCGCAGGTGCTGAATGGCGGCGCGGCTGTGGGCGAGGCCATGGTCGATTCACCCAAGGTGGCGCTGGTCTCGGCGACCGGCTCGACCCGCATGGGCCGCGCCGTCGGTCCGCGTGTGGCGGCGCGATTCGGCCGCTGCCTGCTGGAGCTGGGCGGCAACAACGCCATCATCGTGACGCCCAGCGCCGACCTGGATCTGGCCGTGCGCGGCATTCTGTTCGGCGCCTACGGCACGGCCGGCCAGCGCTGCACGACGACGCGCCGCGTCATCGCGCACAGCAGCATCCACGACGAGCTGGTGGCGCGCCTGGAGCGCACCCGCACGCAGCTGCGCATCGGCAATCCGCTGGAGGCCGGCACCCTGATCGGTCCGCTGATCGACAAGGCCGCGTTCGACGCCATGCAGCATGCGCTGGCCTCCGCGCGCGAGCAGGGCGGCGTGGTGCGCGGCGGCGAGCGCGCGCTGGCGCAGGACTGGCCCGAAGCCTGGTACGCCGTGCCGGCGCTGGTCAGCATGCCGGCGCAGACGGCAGTGGTGCGCGAGGAAACCTTCGCGCCCATCCTCTACACGCTGCGCTACGACGAACTGACGGACGCGATTGCGATGCAGAACGACGTGCCGCAAGGTCTGTCCTCGGCCATCTTCACCAACGATGTGCGCGAGGCCGAGCTGTTCATGTCGGCCAGCGGATCGGACTGCGGCATTGCCAACGTCAACATCGGCACCTCGGGCGCTGAAATCGGCGGCGCCTTTGGCGGCGAGAAGGAAACCGGCGGTGGCCGCGAATCGGGCTCCGACGCCTGGAAGACCTACATGCGCCGCACTACCAACACGGTCAACTACTCTGGTGCGCTGCCGCTGGCGCAGGGCGTCAAGTTCGATGTTTGATTCGGGCCTGATTTTCATGCTATAGTCCATCTCTTCGCTGAACACAGGGTTCCTTGAGGTTTCTCTTGAGTCCAGCGAAAAAAGCCCAGGTGGCGGAATTGGTAGACGCACTAGTTTCAGGTACTAGCGGGTAACTCCGTGGAGGTTCGAGTCCTCTCCTGGGCACCAAATTGAGAAAGCCGACGAACACGCAGTGTTTGTCGGCTTTTGTCATTTCTGGCGCGGCTACAAAGAAAAAAGGCCAGCACGAAAGTGCTGGCCTTTTGGCCTTTTGCCTTACCAGATCCGGATGCGCTGCTCCGGTGCCTTGTACATCTTGTCGCCCTCGTGCGTGCCGAAGGCCTCGTGGAAGCCGTCGTGGTTGACGGCAGCCCCGTTGGCGCGGAACTCGGCCGGCGAGTGCGGGTCGACGGTGAGCAACTGCAGGCGGCGCTCCTCGCGGCTCTTCTCGCGCCAGGCCTGCGCCCAGCCCATGAAGAAGCGCTGCTCGCCGGTGAGGCCGTTCAGCACCGGCGCGGGTTTGCCGCCCAGCGAGTGCTTGTAGGCCTTGTAGGCAATTTGCAGGCCCGAGAGGTCGGCAATGTTCTCGCCCAGGGTCAGCTGGCCGTTGATGTGGTGCTCGGGCAGCGGCTCGTAGGCGGCGTATTGCGCCACCAGGGCGCCTGTGAGCTTGTTGAACGCTTCGCGGTCCGCGTCGGTCCACCAGACCCGCAAGGCGCCGTCGCCGTCGAACTGGCTGCCTTGATCGTCGAAGCCATGGCTGATCTCGTGGCCGATCACGGCACCGATGGCGCCGTAATTGACCGCATCGTCGGCGCTCATGTCGAAGAACGGCGGCTGCAGGATGGCGGCCGGGAACACGATCTCGTTCAGAGACGGGTTGTAGTAGGCGTTGACGGTTTGCGGCGTCATGATCCATTCGGTGCGGTCGACCGGCTTGCTGGCCTTGGCCGCCGTGCGCGCCCATTCGAATCGCTCGGAACGCTGCTGGTTGCCCAGCACGTCGCCGGACTGGACTTCGAGCTTGCTGAAGTCGCGCCAGTTGTCCGGGTAGCCGATCTTGGTCATGTACTTGGAGAGCTTGTCCTGAGCTTGCTGCTTGGTGGCCGGCGTCATCCACGTCAGGCTGTCGATCGACTCCTTGTAGGCTCCCATCAGGTTGGCCACGAGCGCCTGCATGCGCGCCTTGTAGGCGGGCGGGAAATAACGCGCCACATACAGCTGCCCGACGGCCTCGCCCAAGGCGCCGTTGACGTGATCGATGCCCTGCTGCCAGCGCGCCTTCTCCTCTTTGGCGCCGGTCAGCGCTGCGCCGTGGAAGGCGAAGCTGGCGTCGCGAACCGCCTTGGGCAGTTCGGCGGCGTAGGCGTCGATGCTGTGCAGCTTGAGGTAGAGCTTCCAGTCCTGCAGCGGCTGCTCGGACAGCAGTTTGGCGATGCCGGTGTTGGCGCTCGGCTGCGACACCGAGAGCTGGCTCACGCCGCCGAGTTGCGCGGCTTGCAGGAAGGCGGCCCAGTCGAATCCGGGCGCTTGCGCGGCCAGCTCGGCCGTGCTTTGCAGGTTGTAGGTCTTGACCGGGTCGCGGTTCTCGACCTTGTCCCAGTGCACCTGGGCCAGCAACTGCTCCAGCGCCATCACGCGCGCCGCGGCCTTGGCTGGCTGCTTTTCCTTGGCATAGCCTGCCAGCTGGGTCAGGTAGTGCAGATAGGCTTGGCGGGCCTTGGCCATGCGCGCGTCGTCCTTCTGCAGGTAATAGTCGCGATCGGGCAGGCCCAGGCCGCCTTGCCAGGTGATGACGCGGTTGACCGTAGGCTGCTTGGCGTCGGACGTGACGTCCAGCGCGATGGGGGTATTGACCATACCCTGGTGCGCGCCCAGCCAGACGGCCAGTTCATGGGGGTTGGAAATCGCGTCGATCTCCTTGAGCATGGGCTTGATCGGCTTGAGGCCGAGCTTATCGATGGCAGCGGTGTCGATGAAGCTGGCGTAGAAGCCGCCGATCTTCTGTTCCAGGCCGCCGGCCGCAGCCTTGGAGGCCTGGTTCCTGCTCAGGTCTTCGATGATGGTGCGCACGCGTTGATCCGACAGGTCGCGCAACTGGATGAAGGTGCCGTACGAGGCCTTGTCCGCAGGAATCTCGGTGCGCTTGAGCCAGGCGCCATTGGTGGCTCGGAACAGATCGTCCTGGGCGCGCACGGAGCTGTCGAAGCTGGCGGCATCCAGGCCTGTGCCGGGCGCCGCCAGCTGCGGCGCGGACATGGGGCTGGCTGGGGGTTCCGCAGCCATGCCGGACGCGGCGAGGTGCACCATCAGTGCCAATGCAGTGAGTTGAAGTCGTTTCATGGCGTGTGCTTTGAATGCGGTGGATGAAGGTTGGAAAGAAGCCAAGCGTATGCGAAGTGCGGGCGGCAGCCAAAAGTATGGGCCTGGCCTGGGGGGCGCCTGGGTTTTCAGGCGCTGCGATACTCGAAGTCCGCATAGGAGAGCCTGGAATGGAGACATTGAATGTAGAGCTTGACGCCCGGGGCGTGGCGCAAGTGCAGATGAACCGCCCCGAGGTGTTCAACGCCTTCAACGAGGCCATGATCGCCGACCTGGGCGCGGCATTCGACGAGTTGTCGGCCAACCCGCTGGTGCGGGTGATCGTGCTGTCCGGCGCGGGCAAGGTCTTCAGCGCCGGCGCCGATATCCAGTGGATGAAGCGTGCGGCCGACGCCACGCACGACTGGAATCTGGCAGACGCGCGTCAATTTGCGCAGATGCTGCATCGTATTGCGCATTGCAGCAAACCGACCGTGGCCCGCGTGCAGGGCCTGGCCTTGGGCGGCGGCTTCGGCCTGGTCGCCGCCTGTGATCTGGCGGTGGCGTCGGATGATGCGCGATTTGCCGTCAGCGAGGCGCGCTTCGGCATTCTGCCTTCGGTGATCGGGCCTTATGTGATCAACGCGGTCGGCGCCCGCCAGGCCCGGCGCCTGGCGCTGACGGCGAGCCGCGTCGGCGCGGCCGATGCGCTGCAGATGGGATTGGTTCAGGAAGTCGTGGCTGCAGCCGACCTGGACGCCTGCGTCGAGCGCTGGATCGCCGAGCTGCTGCTGAACGGGCCGCAGGCGCAGGCCGAGATCAAGCATCTGTTTGCGCAGCTCGAGGTGGGGCCGGTCACGGCCGAGGTGGTCGAGCTGACCGCGCAGACGATTGCCCGCGTGCGCATGACGCTCGAGGCGAGGGAAGGCTTTGCGGCCTTTCTGGACAAGCGTGCCGCCGCATGGACAAGGAGCGACAAGACATGACGAATCAGATGCAAGACCATATGCAAGACCAATTGCAGGGTGCGTGGCGCATCGCAGTACAGCCTGCTGCGCAGGCGCCGGTCGGCGTCGTGGGCGCGGGTGTGATGGGGGCCGGCATTGCCCAGGTGGCGGCACAGGCAGGGCATCCGGTGCATTTGCTCGATGTACGCGAGGGTGCCGCGCAATCGGCCATCGCGCAGATCGCCAAGGCGCTGGAGGGCCTGGTGCTCAAGGGGCGCATGAGCGCCGACGAGCGCGAGGCGCTGCTGGCGCGCATCCAGCCTGAGTCCGAATTGCGCGCATTGGCCGATTGCGCCCTGGTGGTCGAGGTGATCGTCGAAAAGCTCGAACCCAAGCAGACGCTCTTGCGTGATCTCGACGCCTTGCTGGCCGACGACGCGCTGATTGCATCCAACACCTCGTCCATCAGCGTCACCGCGCTGGCCAACGGCATGCGCCGGCCCGAGCGCCTGGTGGGCATGCATTTCTTCAATCCGGTGCCCTTGATGAAGCTGGTCGAGGTGGTGTCGGGCGCCGAGACCGATACGACCGCGGCCCAGTCCATCTATGCGCTGTCGCAGCGCTGGGGCAAGTCGCCGGTACATGCCAAGTCCACGCCGGGCTTCATCGTCAACCGTATCGCACGTCCGTATTACGCCGAAACGTTGGCGCTTCTGCTGGAGCAGGCGGGCACGCCTGCCGAGCTGGACCGGGCCATGCGCGGCGCAGGCTTCCGCATGGGGCCTTGCGAGCTGATGGACCTGATCGGCCACGACACCAATTTCCTCGTCACCCAATCGGTGTTCGAGGCCAATTTCGGCGACAAGCGCTACATGCCCTCGCTGGTGCAAAAGGCGCTGGTGGACGGCGGACGGCTGGGGCGCAAGACCGGCAAAGGGTTTTACGAGGGCGTGCCGCCCGCGAGCCTTCCGGTGCCGTCGCCTGAGCAACTGCAGTCCGGGCTGGTGCTGCACCAATGTGCGGATAGGTCCTGGGACGGCTTGATGGCCCGTTTGCACGATTGGCTGGTGCACAAAGGCGTTGCTGTCGCAACATGCAAGGGCAGTACCTGGTCGGGTCTGGCGCTGGACGGGCTTGAGATGCACTTGAGCAGTGGCCGCACGGCCGCACATTTGGCGTTTGAGCGCCAGCATGCAGATCTCGTGGTGATGGATTGGCCGGTCGCACCGGATCGCTGCGACGGTCTGGCCCTGGCTTGTGCGCCGCGCATCAGCGACATGGCGCGTCAGAAGGCGGCGAATCTGCTGCGGCAGCTGGGTTGGGAGCCCTTGTTCCTCCGAGATGCGCCAGGCCTGGTTTGCGCCCGCAGCGTGGCTATGTTGGTCAATGAGGCGGCCGATGCCGTGTGGCAGGGCGTGTGTGACGAAGCTGCTGCCGATGTGGCCATGAAGCTGGGCGTCAACTATCCGGCGGGGCCTTTCGAGTGGCTGGCGCTGTGCGGGCCTCACGCGATTGCCGGGCTGCTGGACCGCCTCTTTGAGGCCTACCGCTCTGAACGTTACCGTGTCAGCCCCATGCTGCGTCAGCGCTGCTTCGACACTACAAGGTGACGTAACTTTCGGCCAAGGCCGCCTGGGCCGTGGCCGAGCGAGTCAGGTGTTCCAGTTCGGCTTGCTGAATTCGCTGGTCGAAGCCGTGCTGGTCCGGAAAGCTGTGCAGCAGGCGGGTCAGATGCCATGAAAAGCGCTGGGCCCGCCACACCTGCTGCAACACCTGTTCGGAATAGCTGTCCAGGCCTTGCTCGTCATGATGGCGGAAATATCGGACCAGGGCTTGAGACAGCAGGGATACATCCGACAAAGCCAGGTTGAGGCCTTTGGGGCTGGTCAGCGGCACGACATGCGCAGCGTCACCGGCCAGAAACATGCGGCCATGGCGCAGCGGCTCGGCCACAAAGCTGCGTACGGGCGCAATGGAGCGCTCAAGAATGGGGCCGGGCTGCAGCTGGGCTGCGGTTTCCGGGTCCAGGCGTTGACGCAATTCGCCCCACACGAGCTCGTCGGTCCATTGCGTCAGCTTGTCACTGAGGTTGCATTGCAGAAAGCAGCGCAACTGCTTTCTGCCGCGCATACTGCACATTGCGAATCCGCGCGCGTGATGTGCGTAAACCAACTCGTCCTGGACGGGCGCCGCGTCCGCCAGGATCCCCAGCCATCCGAACGGGTACATGCGTTCGAAGGTGCGATACGCGCGGGAGGGGATGCTGGCTCTCGAAACGCCATGAAAACCGTCGCAGCCGGCGACGAATTCGCATTGCAACTCGCAGGACTGACCCTGTTTTTGGTAGCGCAGCGTAGGGTGCCTGCCGTCCAGCTCCTGGATGCTCAGTTGCTCGACGCTGTAGTGTGTCAGCAGCCCTGCCGCGGCACGGGCGCCCATGAGGTCGGCGGTCAGATCGCTTTGGCCGTAGCTGACAACGGTATGCCCAGTCAATGCCTTCAGGTCGACGCGATGGCGCCGACCATGGACGCCGATCCAGAACCCTTGCTGGTCCACGCCTTCCTGCTTCAGGCGGGTAGGAACCCCGGAGGCGGCGATCAACTCGATCGACGACGGCTCCAGAATGCCGGACCAGTTTCGTTCGAGAATTTGTTCGTCGCTGCAGCGCTCCAGGATCACGCTGTGAATGCCGGCCTTGAACAGCAAAGCTCCCAGCATCAAGCCTGTCGGGCCGGCGCCAATGATGGCAACCTGAGTTCGTTGCATGCCACCTCCGGAATAAAACACCGCCACACACCGCCCGTGCAGGCGATGTGTGGCCGGAGCTTAACCGAGTTAGGCGAAATGTCGATGCCAGTGAACCCCGCTACTGAACAGGGGTGTTCACCTAGGGTCTCAAAGCAGCATACGCAGGTGGGCTTGGGCCTGCAGCAAGGGCGGCAGGCAATGTTCGACGATCTCGTCCATGCTCATGCGGGAGGCATGCACGCTGATGCTCATGGCCGCCACGATGTCGCCGCGGTAGTTGCGCAAGGGAATGGCGAGCGAACGCAGACCCATCTCAATTTCCTGGTCGACGCAGGCATAGCCCAGGGAGCGGGCGCGTGCGATTTCGATGCGCAAGCGTTCCGGATGGGTGATGGTGTGCGGGGTCATCGAGGTCAGTTCCTGGCGCGCGATCCAGGCGTCAATCTCGTGCTGAGGCTTGGCTGCAAGCAATACGCGGCCGTTGGCCGAGCAATGGGCGGCAACGCGGGTGCCCGGCTGCAGGGTGTGCGACACAACCCGGCCCGCGCTGGTGGCGGCGATGCAAATCACGTCGTTGCCGTCCAGCACACCGGCAGAGCTGGCCTCCTTCAGCGCATACGCCAGTTTGTGCAATTCAGGCTCCACGATGCGCGGCAACCGGGCTGAGTGCATGTAGCTCTGACCCAGGCGCAATACCTTGGGCGTAAGCGCAAACATTTTGCGTTCTTGTGAAACAAAGCCCAGGTGGTTGAGCGTCAACAGGTAGCGGCGCGCCGCGGCCCGAGTCAGGCCGGTGCGGTTGGCTACCTCGCTGATGGTCAGGCGGGGCCGCTCCTGGTCAAACGATTCAATGACGGAGAGACCTTTTTCAAGTCCAGCGACCAGGTCCCGTTTCAGCGGGCCGGTTCGCACAGGCACTTCCACGGTGCTGGGAGCCTGGATGGGAAATGAGGACGAATCTTCAAAAGCGCGTTCTGCAGACATAGTGGTGGCCGATGTACGGTTGACGCCCAAAATATGCTGGACGTATGCATTTCGAACACCAACTATAAATTCTGAGATGAGAAAAACAACAAAAATGATATTTATGAATTCTACATGCGCACGAAACTGCACCATTTTAGTGCAAAAATATCAAATAAATCGATGGTGGCACTTGAATGAGGGGTGCAGGCATTGGCAAGTGCTTGTTGCCCGCAGTCGTTGTCTTGTGCCCTTCATGGGGCGCTGGCATTC
The DNA here is from genome assembly GCA_019234815.1 of Burkholderiaceae bacterium. Taxonomy (GTDB): domain Bacteria; phylum Pseudomonadota; class Gammaproteobacteria; order Burkholderiales; family Burkholderiaceae_C; genus JAFALA01. The sequence continues at coordinate 69,826 of JAFALA010000072.1, forward strand.
AAATGCGCTCGATGACCATGGCAATGCCTTGGCCCACGCCGATGCACATCGTGCACAGGGCGTATCTCCCTCCCGTTTGCTGCAATTGGTAGGCTGCTGTGGCGACCAGACGCGCACCGCTCGCGCCCAGCGGGTGGCCCAACGCGATCGCGCCACCGTTCGGATTGACGCGAGCATCGTCATCCTGAAGGCCAAGCTCGCGCAAAACGGCCAGGCCTTGGGCCGCAAAGGCCTCGTTGAGTTCGATCACATCGATTTGATCAAGGCGGAGCCCAGTCAGGGCCAGTACTTTGCGCACGGCAGGCGCGGGGCCAATGCCCATGATGCGCGGCGGGACGCCGGCGCAAGCCATACCGACGACGCGCGCCATCGGGCGCAGGCTGTATCGCTGGGCGTTTTGCTCGTCCGCCAGCAGCAAGGCGCACGCGCCGTCATTGACGCCAGACGCGTTGCCTGCGGTCACCGTGCCATCGGGGCGGACCACGCCTTTGAGCTTGGCCAGCGCCTCCAAACTGGTGTCGCGCGGGTGTTCGTCTTGCTTCACCCATTGGGTTTCACCCTTTTTGGCGCTGACGGCCACCGGCGTGATTTCGAGGTCGAAACGACCCGATTGCTGCGCTGCCAAGGTCTTGCGTTGACTGGCGAGCGCCATGCGATCTTGCGACGCGCGGTCGATGTTGAATTCGGCAGCGACGTTTTCTGCCGTTTCGGGCATGGAATCGACACCGTATTGCGCCTTCATCAAGGGATTGATGAAGCGCCAGCCGATGGTCGTGTCATGAATTGCAGAGGAACGGGAGAACGCGGCCTCCGCTTTCGGCATGACGAAGGGCGCGCGGCTCATGCTTTCGACGCCGCCCGCAATCATCAATTGGGCTTCCCCAGACTTGAGGGCGCGAGCGGCCATGCCAATGGCGTCCATGCCTGAGCCGCACAGACGGTTCACCGTGGCGCCGGGAACGGCAACAGGCAGACCTGCGAGTAGCGCGGACATCCGGGCCACATTGCGGTTGTCCTCGCCGGCCTGGTTGGCGCAGCCATAGATCACGTCAGTCAGGGACTCCCAGTCCACACCGGGGTTGCGGGTGATCAAGGCCCTGATGGGCGCGGCGCCCAAGTCGTCCGCGCGGACGTTGGACAGCGCGCCGCCATAGCGTCCAAATGGTGTGCGTTGGGCGTCGCAGATCAGGGCATGTTTCATGGTGCTGGTTCCCGGATTGATTAATTGTTCTATATAAGAACTTTAGTTCTTCCATTGAACATATTAGGGCGTGAATAGCGATGGCGTCAATAAAATCCCTGACAATTTGGATATTCTTAGGGCGAGCGGCGATTGCGCTGTTAGTCTGGTGGCGCTGCCTGTCAGGGGACAGAGTTTTTGCGCCGGTACTGGTCAAGAGGTCGCACGCCCCGGCGTGCGAGGATGCGCATGAAGGAAAATTCATCAGATCCGTTGATTGACGTCGCTCAACTCAAGCTCGGGATGTTCATTCATCTGGATTTGGGCTGGATGGCGCATCCGTTTCCGCTCAGCAGTTTCAAGCTGAGCTCTGAAGATCAATTGGCCGTATTGCGGCGCCTGGGCTTGAAGCAAGTGCGCTGGAGCCCTGCCAAGAGCGACCTGCAAATTGAAGCCACGCCTCTGCCCGAACCCGTGGCGGCACCGGTAGCGCCAGCGGTGTCCGTAGATGCCGCGCAATCCGAAGCGGATCTGGCCAAGGAAAGGCATCGCCAGGCGCTGCAGGCGCAGCGCGATGCCCTTGCGGTATGCGAACAGCAATATGGCGAAGCCGCAGCTGCATTCAAGGCGGTCATGGACCGTGTTCCGCAAGCACCGCTGGAGGCCCGGGATCAAGCGATTGCCTTGACATCGGCGATGCTCGACAAGATGCTGGTCGCGGGCGATGTCAATATCCGCTTGCTCAACGAAGCGGCGGGCGATCGGGGGGCGGCGCATGCCCTGAACGTGTCCATCATTTCCTTGCTGCTGGGCCGGGCTTTCGGCATGGAACGCGACGAAATGATGGACCTCGGCGTCGGCTCCATGCTGCATGACATTGGAAAACTGGAATTGGCGCCGCGTTTGCGTCATCGCGACGATGGCTTCACGCTGGCGGAAACCCAGGCATATCAGCAGCACGTGATCCTGGGTGTGGGCCTGGCCAAGCAGATGGGCTTGGCGAGCGGGCCCATGCTGGTGATTGCGCAGCACCACGAAAATGCCGACGGCAGTGGTTTTCCGCAGCGCATCAATGTCGATCGCATGAGTTCCGCCTCGCGCATCGTGGCCTTGGTCAATCGATTCGACGGTCTATGCAATCCCTTGCTGGCGTCGAAATCGATGACGCCGCATGAGGCGCTCTCGCTGATGTTCGCGCAGGGGCGCAACCGGTTCGACGCGACCATGCTCAATGCCTTTATTCGAATGATGGGCGTGTATCCGCCTGGCTCGACGGTGCAATTGACGGACGACCGCTTTGCTTTGGTGGTGGCGGTCAACTCGTCCCGGCCGCTCAAGCCCAAAGTCATGGTGCATGACGCCAAGGTCCCGCGCGACGAGGCCTTGATCATCAACCTGGAAGATCATCCGGACCTTGGCATTCGACGCAGCCTCAAGCCGATTGCCCTGCCGCGCGCCTCGCTGGACTACCTCAGTCCGCGCACACGCGTTGCCTACTTCTTCGAGCCCACGCCCAGCAATCTCCAGGGGGAGTGCGCCGCGTGAGCCTGGCTGCTCAGCCGGTCGCAGCGATCGACCTGGTTCCGTCTTCGTTGGAGTTTTTTCAGTCCTTGATGAACGGCTTGCAGGAAGCCGTCTGGTTCATCGATGCGCGCACCTTGCGCGTGCTGGCGGTCAATGAGGCGTCAGAGGCCATGTTCGGGTTGACGCGGCAGAAGCTGATAGGCAAGCACATCGAAAGCCTAGTGAATTCGCCCGAAGACGCCATGTTCTGGGCTGCCGCAGCGGCAGGCTGCCATGACGCGATCTTCAGCGATACCTGGATGCGTCATGCTGACGGGCACATGCTTTGCGTCAGTCGCCGCGCCTCGTATGTGACGCAAGCGGATGGCGACGGCTTCTGGGTTCTTACATGGCTGGATCAGACCCAGCAGCGCCAATCGGATGAAGCGCGCGAGTCCTTGCTTGCCGAACTGCGAACCACGCTGGAGTCGACGGCGGACGGCATCCTGGTGACTGACTTGGCGGGCTGCGCCCGCTCGTTCAACCGGCGCTTCGCCGCGATCTGGGGCTTTCCGGAGGATCTGCTGCTCGAGAAGAACCATGGCTTGCTGCCGGACTGGATGAGCCGCAACGTGGTCGACAGCAAGCTGTACGCCGCGCGCCTGGGTGCCATAGAGGGTGCGCCTCAGCTGCCCAGTCAAGACGTGCTCACGCTGTCGAACGGCCGGGTGCTGGAGCGCATCTCCTTGCCGCAATGGAGCCGTGGGCAGGCGGTCGGACGGGTTTATTCATTTCGGGATTTGAGCGAAAAGCTGGCCGCCGACCAGCGTATTGAAGAGTTGTCCCACATGGACAGCCTGACCGGCTTGCCCAATCGACGGGCCTTGATTGAGCGGATCGATTACGCGCAAGCCCTGGCCAAGCGTGAGTCGACGCCCTTTGCGCTGCTCAACGTCGACATCGACCGCTTCAAGCAGATCAACGACACCTTGGGGCATGCCTACGGCGACCGGGTCTTGAAGGAAGTCGCCGCGCGATTGCGCGATTGTTTGCGCGAGGTCGACGCCGTGGCGCGCGTGTCCGGCGATGAATTCTGCGTGCTGGTGCATCAAGCCGACGTGCGCGGCGCCGAACTGGCCGCGTGCCGGATTCAGGAGGCCATGGGGCAACCTTTCACCTTCGACACGCTCAGCTTTACCGTCACCTGCAGCACCGGCATCGCCCTGCACCCCAGGGACGGCGGCAACGCCGAGGCCTTGCTGGCCAGCGCCGAGCGCGCCATGCACTGGGTCAAGGAAAGCGGCCGGGGCAGCTACCGCTTCCACCTGCCGCGCAAGGACGTGGACCTGTTGTCGCGCATGCGGCTGGACCATGCCATGCGCCAGGCCTTGCAGCTGAATCAATTCAGGCTTCATTTCCAACCGCAAGTCGATCTGCACAGCAATGCGGTGATTGGCGCCGAGGCCCTGATCCGTTGGACCGACCCTCTGCGCGGCGAGGTCGCCCCATCCGATTTCATTCCCGTGGCGGAGGAAAGCGGCTTCATTGTGTCCATTGGGGAATGGGTCCTGAAGCAGGCGGTGGCGCAGGCAAGTTTGTGGCTGAAGCGGGGCTGGCGCATGCCGGTGGCAGTGAACGTGTCGGCGCTCCAGTTTCAGCAGGTGCATTTCGTTGAATCGGTGGCGCAGGCGCTTCAGAGCGGGGCGCTTCCTCCAGAGCTCTTGGAGCTGGAGTTGACGGAATCGATTCTTTTGCACGATGCGGACGACGCGTTGCTGCGTCTGCGAGCGCTGGCGGATTTGGGCGTCTGCCTGTCCATCGACGACTTCGGCACAGGTTTTTCCAGCCTGGGGTACTTGAAACGGTTTCCCATTCAGCGCCTCAAAATTGACCGCAGCTTCGTCACGGGCTTGCCTGCAGATTCGAGTGACGCGGGTATCGTCAATGCAGTGATTCAGATGGGGCGGGCGTTGAAGTTGCAGGTCATTGCCGAAGGTGTCGAAACCGAAGCGCAAAGGGATTTCCTGGCGCGATCCGGCTGCCATGAGTATCAAGGCTATTTGTTCGCCAAGGTGCTCGACGCGGCCTCGTTCGAACATCGGGTATGGGGTGCTCAAGGGCTGAATCAACGTTCTCCTCAGCTTCCGATGGCGCGCCTCGGGCGCGGCGGCGTCGGCTGTTGATGGTGCAGTCGCCGAATTTGACGGCCAGCAAGGAGGTCAAAATGCTTTACCGTTTCAATTCCAAAGCCGCTGCCGAACTCATCATGATGCCGGACGGGGCCAAGCAAATGTTCACCGCGCTGGGCCGCGACCTCGCACCGCAAGGCATCATCGAACGCGACGATTTGTCAGGTGCCATTGCCAGCCTGAATGGCGCGATCGAAGCTGACGAAGAGCACTGGAAGCAGTCGCAGCAGGAGGCGCAGTTGCGGGGCGAGGAACCGGCGCGCCGGGTCGGGGTTCGATTTCGCCAGCGCGCATGGCCCCTGCTGGAGATGCTCCGACAGAGCCATGCCATGGGCGTCGATGTGATTTGGACGACATGATGCCGGCAAGTCTGGACAGCGTGACACAGGTCTTGTGTGTCAGGCATGGCGAAACGGACTGGAACAAGGCCACCCGGATTCAAGGGCAGTTGGACATTCCTCTGAGTGCAGTGGGATTCGCGCAGGCGCGCGCGTTGGCTGACGCGCTGGAGCATGAGGCCCTGCATGCCGTCTATGCCAGTGATTTGGCGAGGGCCATGGCGACGGCGCTAACGGTCAGTGAGCGCAAGGACCTGCCGCTGCTGCTGGACACGGGTTTGAGAGAGCGCCACTTCGGAGACTTCCAGGGGCTGACGTGGCTCGAAATCGAACAACAGTTTCCGCAGGCCAGCGAACGTTGGCGCAGGCGCGACCCGTTGTTTGCGGCGCTCGGCGGAGAGAATTTGCAGCAGTTCTATGCCCGTTGCGTCAGCGCTGTGGAAGCGATTGCACGCCAGCATCTGGGGCAGACCATTCTGGTCGTCGCGCACGGTGGGGTTCTGGATTGCCTGTACCGGGCCGCCATGCGTTTGCCACTGGAGGCTCCTCGCACCTGGATGCTGGGCAATGCGGTGATCAACCGCTTGATCTATACCCCCCAGGGCTTTGGCCTGGTGGGTTGGAACGATGGCGCGCATCTTGAACGAGGTGTTCTGGACGAAGGCGCTGCGGCTTGAATGGAGCCTATAGTGTAGTTTTTACGTGACGAATTTGTGTCGCGCGGGCCTTGCATCCCCAAAATACGGCATGCCGCATCATGTATGTTGCAAAAACACGTCAGGGGAGGGGCGGCAAAACCCTATGCCCCCCTATACTGAAAAAACACTCTGTGCATAAGACTGGGCGAAACAGCCTGGCCACTCTTAACTTTCAAAAAGGCAAATGATGAAGAAACTTGCACTTGTCGCTGCAATGGCAGCTATGTCGGCCTCGGCTTTTGCTCAAAGCTCGGTCACCATGTACGGCCTGATTGATCTGGCCGTGAGCTACCGTACCAATGTGAATGCCGCAGGTCAGCACGCGCTGTCGCTGGGCGACGCTGCTCAGGGCGACGGCGGTGAGGGCGCACTGTCTGGCTCGCGTCTGGGTTTCAAGGGCACCGAAGATCTGGGCGGCGGCATGAAGGCCCTGTTCCAGATGGAAGCCGGCCTGACCGCCAACAACGGCCAGTCTGACCAACAGGGCCAACTGTTTGGCCGTCAGGCTTTCGTCGGCCTGAGCGACAAGGATCTGGGTACGCTGACCGCCGGCCGTCAATACGGCACCGGAATGGACTTCGCCTTCGACTTCGACCCGCTGGGTGTGGGCAACTTCCTGGCCAACGAATGGGAAATTTTCCTGACGGGCGCTCGTTTCGACAACAGCCTGGTCTACTCGAACAACGTGGGCCCGGTGGCCGTTCGTTTGCAGTACAGCATCGGCGGCCAGGCTGGCAGCATCAATGCCAACAGCACCTATGGCGGTAGCTTGAAGTACAAGGATGGCCCCCTGCAACTGGGCGTTTTCGGTCAGCAGTCGCGCGATCCGAATGGCCACAAGCTGAGCGCTGGCGGTCTGGGTGGCATCTATGCACTGGACAACAACACCAAGCTGTACGCCACGTACTATTACATCAAGCATGATGCCGGCTTCGTGGGTCTGCCCAACACCAGCGAAGGTCTGCTGGCCACGCCGACCATGGTTTCGCGCACCGACAACGTGGGCATCCTGGGCGCTTCGTACGCACTGACCGCTGCTGACACCATCACCGTGGGCGGTATGTACGACGACATCAGCAACGCCACCAACTTTGGCAACAAGAACAAGATGGGCTCGGTGTACCTGCTGGCTGAGCACAACCTGTCCAAGCGCACCGAAGTGTATGCAACGGTTGACTACGCTCGCGTGACCAACACGAGCGCTCAATACCAGGCACTGGACGCCATCGGCAACAACCTGAACGGCGTTGGCGCCGGCCAGAAGGATGCTGTAGGCCTGGCCGTCGGCGTGCGTCACGCGTTCTAATTGCTGTTGAACTCAGGCAATCGGCGCAAGCCGATTGCCTGATTCAAATTCTGCAAAAAACGGCTGTCTTCGGACAGCCGTTTTGTTTTGGCGATCACATTCATTTGTCTTCAGCGATTGAAGCGCTTGACCACTTTCCTTGCCCCCATCCGACGCAACAGGTGCGCTCAATGGATCGGCCAAGCATTTGACGACGCGATGCAGCTTTTGGGCACTGTATAACTCTCAATGTCAGCATGCCGGCGCGGCTGGAGGCTCCCCCAGCACGAAAGACTGGCGTTCGAGCTTGATGGAACCTGCGGCCGAGCCTCGCCGACCATGATGTCGATTTGGTAGTCCATCAGCGCCGGGCAGCAAAAAGCCCGGGGCAACAGTCGGTGTGTATGACAGGCGAAACAGCCTGACACCGCTCAACCTTCAATAAGGCAAATGATGAAGAAACTTGCACTTGTCGCTGCAATGGCAGCTATTTCGGTCCCGGCGTTTGCCCAAAGCTCCGTCACGATGTATGGCTTGATTGATTTGGCCCTGAATTACCGTACCAACGTGAACGCTGCGGGTCAGCGCGCATTGGCGCTGGGAGATGCGGCCGTGAGCGATGCTGGCCAGGGTGCGTTGTCGGGCTCGCGTCTGGGCTTCAAAGGCACAGAGGACCTGGGCGGCGGCGCGAAGGCTTTGTTCGTTCTTGAAGCTGGCGTGACCGCCAACAACGGTCAATCTGACCAGCAAGGCCAGCTGTTTGGCCGCCAAGCTTATGTGGGCCTGGGTGACAAGGATTTGGGCACCTTGACTCTCGGGCGCCAATATGGCTCTGCGATGGATTACGTCTTTGATTTCGATCCGATTGGCGGCGGTAACATGCTTGGCAATGAGTTCCAGCTGTGGCTGAACGGCATTCGCTTTGACAACAGCGTGATCTATGCCAATGCTTTTGGACCTGTTTCCGTTCGTTTGCAGTACAGCGTGGGCGGCCAGGCGGGCAGCATCAACGCCAACAGCACTTACGGCGGCAATGTGAAGTACAAGGACGGCGCATTGAGTCTGGGTGTCTTCGTGCAGCAGACGCGCGACGTCAATGGCAACAAGCTCAGCGGCGCGGGCCTCGGTGGTGTCTATGCCCTGGACCCCGGCATCAAGCTGTACGCCAACTACTATTACACCAAGCATGACGCGGGTTTCACGGCCCCGTTTGGCACCAGCCAAGGCATGTTGAATGCACCGACCTTGGTCGCACGCACGGACAACGTGGGCGTGTTGGGTGCTTCGTACGCACCAACTGCCAATGACACCATCACCCTGGCCGGCATGTATGACCACATCAGCAATGCCACCAATGTTGGCAATGGCAACAAATTGGGGACGGTGTACCTGTTGGCCGAGCACGGGCTGTCCAAGCGTACCGAGGTGTACGGCATGATCGACTACAACCGCGTGTCCAATGTGGGGCCAGCGTTCCAGGCGCTTGCCAGCACAGGCGAAAACCTGAACGGCGTCGGCGCCGGCCAGAAGGATGCTGTGGGCCTGTCGCTGGGCTTGCGGCACTCGTTCTAATCGGGGGGGGGATGCTGGGCGAGGGGTAGGAGTCTGCGCCCCTTGCCTGATTCAGGCCTGGTCAACCGATCAACAGACGGCTGTCCTTGGACAGCCGTTTTGCTTTGGCGAGGGTTTTACTACGCTGTTGACCCAAGAATTCTCGGAGAGCAAGGATTGGCGCGGGTTAGCGAGGAGTTGAAGTGCGTTCCCTAGAGATTTTTGGCTCCTATTTCGGCTGGTGAAATTTGCGTGAGTAGCTCACGCTAAAATGACCATATGGGACGGCAGAAAACAGCATTGACCGCCGAGCAGGCTGAAGTGGCACTGGACTACCTGCAGCGAGCCCTGGACCGCAAGGCAGACATTTTTGCGATGGGCCTGAAAGAGACGCGCCGGTCACTGGCAACCCTCAGGCGTCGTGGCGTTACGTTTCGACAGGCGAACTTTGCGTCCGAGGCAAACGTGTGGCTCGACCAGCACCTCACGCCAGCGGGAAGGCGTGCGATGCTCACAGCAATGCGCCAGGGCCGGGCGGCCAACAGGGCCGAGCCATCTCGAACGATTCGCGTTTCTGGCGACACTTACTCAAAGCTCTCTCAGTTGGCCTTGAACCTTGGGCTGTCTGTGCCAGAAACGGTGGCTCATCTGGCAGCTACTGCGGAAATCGATTCGAATTCAGGGTGACCAAGCCACTTAGGCTGTAGGACCAGCGTGTTGCGGCCATCGGCTATGCAGGTTGGCCGTAGCCGTGCTATACATGGCGCCATGAAATTGCCTTCGCCAAATCGTTCGAAACCGCGCAAGGTTGACCCCTGCGACCCGCTCGAGGCGCAGGTCAAGCGCGATTGGCTGCGTATGCAGAATCCTCGGTTTGGCTGGCTTGCGAACTTACTCTCTGCGTTTGTCCCGAAGCGTTCGGACTTCGGACAGTTCTAATAAATTGGCCTGTGCAGGTAGCCCAACACAGGCAGCTACTTACAGGCGATGCCAACGACAAAGCTACCCACATTCGAGTTCGGCGATTCGAACTGACGTACCACGAATGGACGAAATCGAGCTCTCCCGACTGATTCGCCAGCTTTACGACATCGTCAGACAACTCGAAGCGATGTTTCCTGGTCGGCACTTCACCCCTGACGGGCATCTCGTCGGCAGTTTGGGTGAAGCTATTGCGAGCCATTACTACGGCGTTGAACTGTGCACCGCGTCTACCGAAGGGTATGACGGGCATGCGGGCACCAGACGTGTCGAGGTCAAAACCACACAAGGCAAATCCGTGCCGCTTTCCAGCTGCCCGCCGCATTTGCTGGTGTTCAAACTGCGTCCCGATGGCAGCTTCGAAGAGTGCTACAACGGGCCGGGGACACTGGCGTGGGAACTGGTCGCCCATGGAAAACTTCCCAAGAACGGCCAGCGCCAAGTTTCTCTATCAGCCTTGAAGAAGGTGATGTCCGAGAAGGTAAAGCGAACGGACCTGCTTGAGCCTTGTCGGCCGTTTCCCGCCGGTACGACTCGGAACCCTGCAATTTCGGGTTAGACCGCCTCACTAATACCCTGAAAGCGCGCAAAATGCGCTGCAAGAGCAATCCAGGGAGTGGCCATGAACGATGCGGCGGTACTGCGGCGATGCGTGAACCGAGGCTTTGCCTGACATGCGCAAGGACCTCTGGAATCTCTTGAGGGCCCCCAGGCTGGAACGGCGTCACATCATTTCTATCCACACCGATGGGCAAGAAATCAATTCACGCCAGCTTGTTGGTGAGGCTAGTTTTGATGAGGGGTTGACCGTCAGGGACGAAAACACCTCGCACCTTGTGCCAGTAGTTCAGCTGCGATTGAATGAAATCGCATCAGCGGCCCGCGCCAATGATGAAGCCGAATCGCCCAAGATAGTGGGCGGTATCTGGGTCGACCAGTATGACGATGCACCCTCGGTTATTGCGGCAGAAGTTTTTGTCCACTTGCCGAAGAGCGTATTTCAGACGCTATGGGAATCAGCACACGAGGGCTCAGAGATTTGGCTCAAAGTGTGGGTCTTGCCCAGCGATGAGCCAACGGACCTTATGTTGCCGGGTGTGGGCCGCAACTCAATCAATATCCACGTCTCGGAAATAGCCTGCCATCCTGCGGGCACCACTCTGCCAAGCTGGCTGGAAGACCGACGCGTTGAGCAGCTTCGAAAAGCCTTTCAAGAAACATATTTTGAGAGAAGTTACGGAGAACAGGTCAGGGTCATTGGCCGTGAGCTGTCGCTTGGATTGGCTCGCATAGAGAAACCCCAGGAGCGTATCGACAAGCTGGCCAAGGTGCTGGAATTGATTGGCGATGCCAGAGTCGCGTTTAGAGCACCATTGCGGGGTCCCGATTCAAAGCTGAGCGACAACGCTTACTACCTGAAGAAGCCAGAATTCGAAGCCTTCATCGCCCAATTTGACGAAAAACGCCAGGAAGAGCTCAGGCGGTCCTTCGGAATGCTTTGGACGTACCTCAGCATCCATGCGACCGTTCAGCAAGGCGAAGACGCCATAGGGCCTGCCAAGAATGGCCTGCAATGCATGCCTGACGACCTGGACCGAGTGGCTGCTGCTTACTGTGAGTTGGGCGACCTTCGGTCCAAGACCCTGGAATGGGCTCTGCTGGCCGCGTTGACGTACTCGGAATGCCTGGGCTTTGCTCAGTTCGTCAATGCCGACGAGAACTTCCTGGGTCTTCCGCCCCCTGAACCGCTCAAAGGGCCCCAATCGAAGCGCAGCTGGAAAAAGGCCGTGCGGGTCGCGCTCGTAGAGTTGGCTAGCGAGAGCATCGCACTGGGGCTGTCCTTCGGCGTGGCCTGGGCGCTTACACAAGGAAATGAGACCGCCACATGGGTCGTGATGACCGGCTATACCGCTTGGCGGTGGATGCGCAAACTCATTCTCAGGCATGAGCAGAATCCAAAGCTCAAATCCGCCGACTTGCTGACCAAAATGTTCGCGATTTCCGAATCGTTCAAACGATACGATTTCAACGCCAGGAGCGTCCGTCAACTGGTTCAGTCGGCAACGCAGGACGGCGCGGTGTATAGCCCATGGGTACTGAATCTGCTTGACCGGATGGTCCTGGACCTGGAGACGGACCGCTAATGAACACTACCCGCTAGCGATTTGACGTATCCACGATAAGCGACCGGCTCGGCCGTTGATGGAACTCGTGGACGCTACCAGCCACTTTCGGTTCCTTCACTTTTGCTTGCCTGATAGGTATGCGTCTGGTGAGAACACGCCCTGAAAGCGAGGGCACGCCACTTTTGCATAGTCGGTCCTGGCGCTCTGCTTGTCGAGTGACTGGTAATCCTGTGCCTGAACCAATTTTCCATCGGCGAGTAGCGACGTGAATACCTTGTAGAACGGGGCCCCCGGAGACCCGGTAGCAACGATTTGTACAATGTCAGAGGAACCGGTACCTGATGAACGAATCAGGCAGTCTCCGATTTTGAAGTCTTGGTCAACACTTGTAGAGCATGCCGCTGGTAGCTGTAGCGCGAAGGCCATGACAAGCATAGGGATTGATATTTTCGACAGCATCGACTGCCACTTCGCGCGCCGCAAACCCTGCTCGGTGGCGTTGCCTATGAATGAGACGACAGGCTCCCCCTTGTCCGTGTACAGCTGGACACGAGGTGGAAACACCCACATCAGGACCGCAGCCAGCGCCCCAAGGCTGAGCCCTATGACATTCAGTACGGTAGCCGTCATTGTTTATGCCGCTCGCAGGAAGGCGTATGGGTGGACCTACAACTTGCAAGTTATGGTGTCAGGCACTTGCAGCTGATACGCAAAAACTTGCAGCTTATGGTGCAACCCACAGCGCGGTCAAGTTCATCAAGTGTCTGGGTCCCTGGCCTTGGCTCGCAGCGCTGCTCATAGTTTTCGTCAGTTGGATGTTGCACAAAATACTGTATGCATGTACAGTAATCAGAAAGAACTTTCGATGAAGCGAAATGGCCGACGCCAAGCATCTTGCCTCCCTGCGAAGCTACTACAAGCAGGCCGGCGCGTTTCCCTCCATGCCGCGCCTCTGTGAGGTGCTGGGACTGTCTTCGACTTCGTCGGTTTTCGTGCTTATCGGGCGCTTGACCAAGGCAGGCTACCTGGACCGGGTGGATGGCCGCATTGTCCCGACACGCCGTTTCTTCGCCAGAACGCTCCTGGGTTCTGTCCGAGCTGGCCAGCCCCAGCCAGCAGACCAGACCGAACCTGAAGTCATAACACTCGATGATTACCTCATCGACGAACCCAACCGGACGGCGCTCCACCGAGTCCGCGGCGACAGCATGCGCGACGTCGGCATTCTTGACGGTGACCTGGTCGCGGTCGAGCACAACGCCCCTGCCGGACCCGGTGACATCGTCGTGGCCGTTGTTGACGGCGAAATCACGGTCAAGACGCTGCGGCGTGACGCCGACGGCAAGTATTTCCTCGAGGCGGCTAACCCTGCCTACGAGCCCATTCGACCCAAGAGCAGCTTTGAATTGCTCGGCGTCGTTGTCAGCGTCTGTCGACGCGTCAGGAGGTGAGCAACTGAACGCCTCCGCATTTACCGCTTGACCGAACCGATTCGTTCAACTGGCCAGCCTTGTTACGGCCACGGGCAGAGCTTTGCCTGATTACAGGTGAGCTCGCAGCTGCTGCCCCGGTCGCTTGATTATTTCCAGATGCGTCACGTCGAGCGCCTGGAGTAGCAGCACCAGGAAACCTGCAGTGAACGTACCTCGGTTGATGCGATTGGACAGGACGCGGTCGTCAATCTCCAGCCCGAACCTTGCGAGGCGGGCGGCGAGAGTTTTGTACGACAGGCCCTGGGTGTCCCGTAGCTCTTTGACAAGTGCACGGATACGCGCCTGAGCTTCGGCTTCAGCGTCCACCGTTTCGCCAGGTATTCATCAAAAATGATGCATGACTTTAGACGGTAAAGCGGAGGTGAAAGTAAACGCTCATCATTTTTGATGAATTAAATCCAGTCAATGCCCGTGAATGCCTAAACGCCCAATAGGTCAATGAGTCAAGCCATGAAGGTCGAAGTCCAACCCATTTACGAACGAGGCAAAGCGTTGCGCACGAAGGACCGTGCAACCATGCCAAAGTACCGCGGCACCCTGCGCGTCAGAGAAGAACGCGTAAGCGATTGGGCACGAGCCGTCACGACGGCCGCCTTGGTGTCGGACCTGGATGGAGTCGAGGCGCCAGTATTGCCGGCGCTGCTTGATGCAAACGTGCTTTTCATCCAAGGCGCCCAACTGCGCATCAGCGGCTTCGAATTGGTGGAAGGGGCGCAATACGGCCAGACTTGGGACGTGAAGGTGCGGGAATGCTGAAAGTGACGCTCCACACGGCACCGCCCGACAAGGCCAATGCTTTCAACCTGGTCGGACGGCTGGAAATTGGGTACGCGAAATTGGCGGCCATTGCCGACTACAAGGTGGCCATGCTGGCCACTGGGCTCGGGGAGGTGTCTCCAGCCAGAGTGCAAAACTATCCTCGCTGGTCCGCCAGCATCTGGGATTTGGTCGCCCGCGCGGTATGCATCAGCCTGAATCGTCAAGAATCGATTTGGCCAACGGACATTCCGGTGCGGCGCAAGGGCGCATACGCCGTACACCTCAGCGCCATCGTCGAGCACTGGCCCGACGGACTCGGCAACAAGCGCTCCACCATTGCGACGGCGCATATTCAGATGCGCCGCAGGCGCTGCAGCTATGTGGCCAGATTTGAAGACGATTTAATGGGCGAATCCGTCAGTGACGTTTTCGTTCACACCCCGGAAGTGCTGATGCCTTGGGACCTCTTTGCGCGTGCCTATGCCTGGACCTTCAATGGCAAGTTGGAGCTGCCAAAGCGACCCCCACTGGCTGTTCCCTTGCCTTTTGAATATGCGGGTGGGTCGTACGTGCTGCTTGATACGCTGCCGGAGCCCTCTCGCAGTGGCATCCGCCGCTGGCTGGTTCGTCAAAACCTCGTACCTACAACCGTCGAAACCTTCGAGGGTGATTGCGTGACGGAGCGCCAATTTGTTCAATTCTTGGAGACTGCCGTATGACGTACCCTGCAGCTGAGACATCTCGCTACCGTAAGCCACGAGCGGAAATTCATCGACCAGCGTCGGAAGCCAGTCGCTGGCACATGTCGTCGAAGGCCATTGACCGCTCGGTTGAGGAGTATTTCGAGTGGACCGACCTGAAGTGCGTGCGGCATCTTGCAACCCTGCGTTGGGGTTCGTACAAGCTCGTGACCTGTCCACACTGCATCAGCGCCGCTGAACATTATTGGTATCCAAAAGAGTTGCGCTGGAAATGCAACACGTGCGGCAGCAAGTTCAGCGTGACATCGCAAACTGTTTTTGCCAATCGTCGTCTTCCATTGCAGAAGCTGCTTGCGGCGTTGCACTTGTGGGCTTGTGGCGCTGCAGGTCAGCCAGCGCTCGAGTTGCGGCGCATGCTGAAGCTCGGCGGCTACAACACGAGCTTCACGCTGGTCGCCAAGCTTCGCGAAGGGCTCGTGCGCGGCTTCAATACAGGGCTCATCAGTGGCGTGCTGGAAATGGACGGATTCCACGCGTCAGGCCGCCGGGCCAGTGAGAAACGGGGCCGTCCATTGACGTTCCGAACGACAGACCCCGAGGAAGCCCGAGACGCCGCGCTCTTGACGCAGACCGCGAAGATGAAAAAGCGCAAGGATGAGAAGACGGCCGCTATTGCGGCAGGCGGTGTCGTGCATCCAGAACACGGCCAAGTGTTTCCGGCATCACGCCGCATCGGCTTCACCATTCGTAAACGCCATGGCGTCAAAGGCAAAGGCGCCATGGTGACACGTGTGGGCGTGGGGCTGGCTGAGACGCCAGATGTTGTTCGCAGCCTCGTTGATGCCTATGTTGTAACGCCGGAATCCATTCTGGCTACCGACACGGGGACCGCATTCAAGGGCATTGGCAAGGAGTTCCTGCTGCACCTTGCCGTGAACCACAGCGAAACGTTGTCGGACGGGGATGGCGTGCACGTCAACAATTCGGAAGGCTTTGGCGCTCGGCAGGACCGCTCCGAAAAGGGTGTGTACTTGAATCTAGAGCCTAAATACCTCCACGATTACATGGCCGAAACGGCCGCTCGTGAAGACTTCCGACGGCGCCCGCCGGGAGCCATGTCAGACGGCGTGATGTTCTGGGCTTTGAACGTCGGGCTGTCGCAGTACTGGCGTGGCTTCACTCACGGTAAGCATCGGGACTTCGAAATTCTGAAACCCGAGAACCGACCTGCGAAGGCGAGTGGGCCAGAGAAGGGGCGGTCACCGCTGGCGCAGGTGAATGGACGACCGCCACGATGACGCCAGGCCAAGAAGCCGCAATCGACCGGCCGCGTTGTAGGCTTGACCGACAAGTACCGCCGTGATATCTGGTTATTAAGCAACGGACCAAGCCCAGCGCAGTTAGCATCAGGGACGCGTAGCGCCGATAGGCTTTGAATTGGTGTCAAAATGCCACCGGATTCAGCCACCCAGAACATTCGATGCGATTTATTTATCTTGTAGCTGCCCTGGTGTTCACGCTTACAGGTTGCCACAACGCGAGTACGCCCCCTGGCATAAGCTTCATGTCCAGCGGTAAACCATCGATTGTGCTAAACGTGCAAAACAACACTTGGCGAATCTACGTCAATGGCGTAAACAAGACAGAGGCCGTGGGTTTGGCTGTTGACCCACTTGGAAAAAGTCTTGATGAGAATATTCAAGTGAAGATTACACGCCCGGACGATTTATTTCATGGGACATTTTTACTTCAATATGCGTTATTAGGCGGATATGCTTGTACTGGAGAATGCCCAGCAGGGCAAAAAAGCTGGAAGCAGATTCGTCCCTAAAAGCTGACTCGCTGGGCCGATTTTATTTCCGCAGCGGGTACATGCCGTGGCGGGACGTTGCTTACGGACCAACGAGCGGACCAAGTATGCGCCCCCAAATACAAGTTCATAGAGCCGTCAGAGAGGCGTTCGGCGGGTGCCAATAACGTGCAATTATCTTGGATGGCCTTGGCCTCATTGAAGGTTGAAAGGTCTGCGCCGTACGCTACACCTTTGTGAGTACAGGCCCACGCATTTTTAGCTGACGGGCTGTAGCTTAGTTCGACGATGTACATCGCATGCGGGAAGCCAGTTTCAGTAGCGTAGTCACTCAAGAAGCAGCCGCCAGCAACGCCAGCAATTACTGCAATTGCCAGCAAAAGAGTTAAAGATAGCTTTAAAGGACGGAGCATCAGTTTAGACAGAGAAAGGTGACAGATTTTTCTATATGGCTATATAGTTTTGTTACTTAAATGTTTCGTGCGTTGAAGCCACATAAGAACCGGCTACGCCGAGGTGGGACGCTAGGCTGACGTGCCTACGGCGCAAGAGGTTTTCCAGCTGAGGCCCGCAGCACAGCTAGCGAAGTGGACTTCTCCGCTTGCTTCCACCGCCACCAACCCACAACCCCCGCATTCCGAGTTGGGTCCTGGAGTCGCTCGACGACTCCTTCTGCTACCAGCTTGCGCAGACGACCGGTGAGGCAGTTGTCGTGCCAGCGCTTGCGCTGAGCTGCCGTCTCGAAAGCCAATCCCAACCGGGCGAGCACCAGCATTTCAATGTTGTCGGTCGAGACCCATTCGGGGGCCCGTTCTTGCAGAATGGCCTCGACGGTCCCACGCAAGTTTCCGCGCTTGCCGTATCGTCCCTTCCAGCCGGCTATGGCTTCGATGCTGGCAGGGTCAAGGTTTGCGTCATACAGCGTGATGGCTCGGTTCATTGCCGCCAAATCGGCACGCAAGCTCTCCGCCCGTGTCGCCAGTTCTTCCATCAGACGGTCGGTCTGCTCCAGGTCATGCGCCACCCGGGCGCGTTTCTCGGCCATCCACTTCAGGGCGCTCGGTGTCTTCATCATTGCGGTCAGCTCCTTTTGCAAGTGCACGAAGGTCTGCCAGTGAGGGAGTTTGCACCTGCCGGGCAATGCGCCAACGTCTGAGCTGCCCTGCCTTGGTGTTCGGGTACTGCTCTCGTTCCACCAAGCCATCCTGCGTCAAGTGCCTGAGGGCGCTTCCGACGCTGTCTCTCTTCCACCGCTTCATTTCTTCTCGCGAAGCGAATATCATCGGATACGCCGCAAAAACACGCAAAGCAACAACATCTGAGCCGACCCAATCAGGCGCGAACTCCTTGAGCACATCCAAAATGAGCATGCGCAGATTGCCACGCTTGCCGTAGTTGGAATGGGCGTTGACGGGAGGAATATCCGTTGGCTGCAACCTCGGGTCGTACACCTGGATGGTTCGGTCCAAGGCGGCGAGGTCCGCCGTGAGCTTGTCTTTCCGGGCGATGACCTCAGGCAGGATGCATTCAACCTGGGTGAGTTCACCGGCGATGCGGGCTCGCTTTTCAGCAAGCCATTTCAGGGCGGTAGGGGTGTGCGCTGCTTTCACTGGTAGTCCATCTGTAGGTGACGATAGACCAGTGAAGCGACGGGGTACGGCGCGGGCGACCGAAAAAAGGGGCTGATTTTGCCGTTTCAGCCCCTGTTACAAATTTTGGGTCAACAGCGTAGTAAGACCCTTTGGCGACACGATGCTCGCGGGTCTTCAATGATCGAAGAGATCGGCCATGGCCTTGGGCGGCACCACGCCCAGGTGCCGGTAGGCGGCCAGGGTTGCAATGCGTCCGCGCGGCGTGCGTTGCAGGAAGCCCTGCTGGATCAGATAGGGCTCGATCACGTCTTCGATGGTGTCGCGCTCTTCGCCAATCGCGGCGGCGACATTGTCCAGGCCGACCGGGCCGCCGTCGAAACGGTGGATCACGGCTTCCAGCAGCTTGCGGTCCATCACGTCGAAGCCTTGCGGGTCGACGTCGAGCATGGCCAGTGCCAGGTCTGCCATGGTCTTGGTGATGCGTCCGTCACCTTTGACCTCGGCATAGTCGCGCACACGCCGCAGCAGGCGATTGGCAATGCGCGGCGTGCCGCGCGACCGCTTGGCCACTTCCAGCGCGCCATCGGGCGCGATCGGTGCATTCAGCAGGCCGGCCGAGCGCGTCACGATGCGCTGCAATTCTTCCGCACTGTAAAACTCCAGCCGGGCCACGATGCCGAAACGGTCGCGCAGGGGATTGGTCAGCATGCCGGCGCGGGTGGTGGCGCCCACCAGGGTGAAGGGCTGCAGATCGAGCTTGATGGAGCGTGCGGCCGGACCCTCGCCGATCATGATGTCGATCTGGTAGTCCTCCAGCGCCGGGTAGAGGATTTCCTCGACCACGGGGGAGAGCCTGTGGATCTCGTCGATGAACAGCACGTCGTTGCGCTCGAGATTGGTCAGGATGGCCGCCAGGTCCTTGGGCTTTTCAAGCACGGGGCCGGAAGTCTGGCGCAGGTTGACACCCAATTCGGCAGCGATGATGTGCGAGAGCGTGGTCTTGCCAAGGCCTGGCGGACCGAACAGCAGCACGTGGTCGAGCGCCTCCTGTCGTTTGCGGGCCGCGCCAATGAAGATGTCCAATTGCTCCCTGGCCTTGGCCTGGCCCACGTAGTCTTCCAGCACCTTGGGGCGCAGGGCGCGCTCCAGGGCCTCCTCGTGGGTGGATGCAGGGGCGGCGCTGACCATGCGCGCGGGCGGCGTGCTGAAATCGTCGGTTTGAATGCTCATGGGTAAATCACTGCGCCGGCTCTAGCGGTCAGCGGGACAGCGTCTTGAGTGCCAGTTTGATGCCGTCGCTGACGCCGACGTCGGCCGGCAGCGACTTCAGTACCTGGGTGGCCTCCTTGTCGGAGTAGCCCAAGGCAATCAGCGCCTGCAGGATGTCGGCCTGATTGTCGTGTGCCGCCGATGATGGCAGGGACAGATCCGGCGCCATCTTGCCTTTGAGCTCCAGCAGCAGGCGCTCAGCGGTCTTCTTGCCGATGCCGGGCACCTTGGTGAGCCGGTTGACGTCTTGCTGGCCGATGGCCTGCGTGAGCTCAGCCACGCTCAGGCCCGACAAAATGGCCAAGGCCATGCGCGGCCCGACGCCGCTGATCTTGATCAGTTGGCGGAAGGTCCTGCGCTCCTCGGCGCTGAGAAAGCCGAACAGCAGATGCGCGTCTTCACGCACTACCATATGGGTGAGCAGCACGACGCGCTCGCCAAGTCCGGGCAGGTTGTAGAAGGTGCTCATCGGCACGTCGACCTCGTACGCGACACCCTGCACGTCGAGCAGCACCTGCGGCGGATTCTTTTCGAGCAGGACTCCGGAGAGGCGACCGATCATGACGATTATCGCACGCGCTATGCGTTGGTGACGCGCGCGCGCCCGTCGAGTTGCGCCACGACTTCGTGGAGCGAGGACAGCACCAGCACGTTCCGCGCGAGCAGCGAAGGCGACGGCGCGTGCAGGTCGGGCACCATGATCGGCGTCATGCCGGCCGCCAGCGCAGCCGTGATTCCGGGTTCGGAATCCTCGAGCACGATGCACGAGGGAGTGCTGACGCCCAGCAGTTCGGCCGCGCGCAGGAAGATGTCCGGCGCGGGCTTGCCCCGCGCGATCTCGTCGCCTCCGACCAGCGCTTGAATGCGCGGCCACAGCCCGGCGCGCTCGAGCTTCGCGAGCGCACGCGAGCGGCGCGTCGAGGTCGCGACGGCGCGCGGGATCGCGTGCGCGTCCAGCCAGTCCAGCAACTCGCGCAGCCCCGGTTTCACCACCAGCCCTTCGCGCGCGACGATCGCGTCGTAGG